>NZ_VXCT01000024.1:0-70017 GCF_052850535.1 Shewanella sp. 1180_01 | reverse complement strand
ACGCAGGCAACGCAGGCAACGCAGGCAACGCAGGCAACGCAGGCAACGCAGGCAACTAAAACAAATGATGCTATGCCTGTCAAAGTAACAATGCCAACTATGTTGAGTACTCGCGGCTCAAATCAGGTACTCGCTACGCCAGCTGTTCTGATTAATTCAACACAATCACAAATAAATCAACCTAGCTCTTCCACCGCAACCATAGAGGAAACAACAAGGAACTCATCCCCATTGGGATCTAGCCTTACAACGGTATCGGTAAATGTCCCGTCTCAAGACCCTAAGGTTAATAATGCGTTGGTAATGCAAAACCCCAAGAGTTTGGCTCCAACACCTCCGCTTACCAATGTAGCCACTAATATTGGTGCTCAGAATGAAGAAGCTGTGGAGGAAATTGCTGCGGTGAGTCCAAAAAATATTTTAGGGCTCAATACGCAAAAAAATGAACAGCATGGGAATGATACCAAAACTGACAGCAGTATAAAGGTTGCTGATGTTTTGCAAAAAGCATTCAATAAAGCGGGAGCACTTCCTGTTGAACTATCTCGTTCTAACAACAGCTCAAATTTAGCCTCAGAGTTGTTAAAGCACTTACCGCATATAGGATTACCACCACTGAGCCAGCTAAATGATTTAGATGAGCTTAAAGCCAATATTCTCGGACTAGCAAGTCTTAACCTTGCCGCACCTCAGTCAAATCAAGCCTCAATGTTTATGAATGCGAGTGCGATTACCTCACTATTTCAACTGCTACTAGGCTTTAAAGCTAATAATAGTTCGAATTCAATGAGTAAGAAGCTCGCAGATTATCTTGAGCAACTACAAGCCAAAGTTGGCTTTTCCGCTAAACAACTTGGCCAACTGAGCAAAGCAGGCGGTCTTGATAGCATGGGACAACTAGCCTCTAACTTGCATTTATATCAACAGGCAAGCAATGAGAGCGCGGGCAATTTAGTGTGGTTCTTTGTCCTACCCTATGGCATTAACCAACGTCATGAGCAACTGGAAGGGAAATTTGAGCAAGAAGCGGATCCTGATGATCCAGAGAAAAAAGCCGGATGGCGTTTACAGCTCAAATTTAATTTAGCACAAGGTCCGCTACTAATTGCAGCTCAACAGCACAATCAACAATTGGATATCCAGTTTAAAGGCAATAGCCAAATGCTACTTAATAAGGTCAACAACTTTTTAACGCCCTTAAGCCAAAAATTGTCACAGCTAGGGTTTACGCCAGGTGAACTCTCGACGCAAATAGCGCAAGTGCCAGCAACCTTATTACCGGGTGATCATTTCCTCGTAAAGACAAAAGCTTAGCTAGAAAAAATACCTAAGCAGACATTGAATCCATCATCTAATTTTAGGAAGAACCAAATGAACGAAGAGAGTGAACCGAAGCAAGCTGTCGCGCTGAGCTACGATGGGCGTAACGCGCCTAAAATTGTGGCTACTGGTGAAGGGCTTATCGCAGAAGAGATTATTGCGCTAGCCAAGGCTAACGGTGTGTATATCCATCAAGATCCCCATCTAAGCCATTTTCTACAGTTGTTAGAGCTAGGAGAGGAAATTCCTAAGGAGCTTTATCTGCTTATCGCCGAACTGATCGCATTTGTGTATATGCTCGACGGTAAGTTTCCCGAGCAATGGAATAATATGCATCAAAAAATTGTTGAGAAGGCATAAAATAAAAAGCTAATTTTGGCAAATTAGCTTTGAGAGTTAAACAAAGTATCACTATCAATTCTATGCGATCATTTGCGATGAAGTCGGATCAACAGCTCAGCTTCCGCTTTAGGTAGTTCGCATTCTTTAATCAACTCATCCACACCAGCGCCAAGCGCGACCATTTTCATGGCTCGAGTATAAAGTTTTGCCTGTGGATCCTGCTGAGTTGTCTCTTCTATCCGTTCTGACAGTTGAAGTAGGCGTTTTTCTAACTCAATCACACGCCGACCGACTCCGATAGTGCCACTGCGCAACTCTTGCAACTCACGCTTAAATGACTCTCGCTGACGATCACCTTCTTTGACTAAAACGGTTAACGCTTCGACCTTGCTTCTTAGTTTGCTCAATTGTTTTTGTAAAAAGAGTACTAATCCTAAGCATGCGATGACATAGACTAACGCTGCGATCAAAAATTCATCGCCCATTAAAAATCCTTATACTCACTCATAGCCATAAATTAGCAGGCATTCCAACTGAGTTATCTATTCCAAAGTGCTGTACTTAAATGACTCAATATCATTAGCCATTGTTCAAACCGCGATAAAATACTTTGTCTATCCATAAATCGTAAAGACGTAGAATCATCGATTTATTCGCAAATACACAAAATAGCTGAATGAATTGATATCATTCAGCCTTATCTCGCTAATTGATTAAATCTGAGTCAATTCGGCCCATTCTTCATCGGATAATAACTTGTCGAGATCGACTAAGATGAGTAATTCATTGTCGCGATTACTCACACCTTGAATGAATTTAGCACTCTCTTCCGTTCCGACATTTGGTGCATTGTCGATTTCTGAGCGGCGTAAATAAACCACTTCGGCAACACTATCCACTAAGATGCCTATGACTTGCTTTTCAGCTTCGATGATAACGATTCGAGTTGAGTCATCAACTTCGGCAGACTGCAATCCAAAACGTGAGCGGGTATCAATAACTGTGACAACGTTACCACGTAAGTTAATGATGCCTAATACGTAATAAGGCGCACCGGGCACGGGAGCGATTTCAGTGTAACGCAATACTTCCTGCACTTGCATTACGTTAATACCGTAAGTTTCATGGTCTAACTTAAAGGTAACCCATTGTAATACTGCATCATCTTTACTTGCAGCGACTGCTGCTACATTTCTTGTATCTTTCATGTTTACCTCAACCAATTGAGTCCTGACAACCTAAACCCGCATTAAGCATTTCAACTAAGGCTTGTACGTGCAAAATGCCACACATCTGCTCTTTCACTACACCCGCTAACCAAGGGCGCTTGCCTGCTTGACTACGCCAGTTGACTTGCGATTTATTAATTTTTACCGCATTGACCAAGGACTCACAAGTTAATCCCCAGTTACTACCTTCTAATAATACAAGATATTGATAATTTACCGATTGCGCCAGTTTATCTGAGTATTTTTCTGGCATAACCCACGCACAAGTGTCAACAATGTTCAATTGCTCCTCCCTATGCGTCTGTACACCGAGAAACCATGCGGGTCGGCCAAAGATGTGGTTTATCCGCTCAATTTTAACTATTCCGCCTAAACTGACCAAAGGCACCGCCAATGTCAGCCCTGCTACTTTAAAGAATAGTACCTGAAACTCATCATCGAGCACTTCTTGCAAATCTTTTGTCACGCTAGGAGGCGTAATGCCGACTTGTGTTTCGGGCACAACCACTGGCTCAACGACTTTTTCAGCAATTATTTCATCAACAACCGCTTCATCAATAACAGGCTTGGCTTGCGGTACTTCCACCACAACGGGTTGAACATCAACTGCAGGCGTAACTTCAACAAGAGGTGGCGTCGGTGCTAATGTTTGAGTCTTAAGTACAGGCGCCAACAATTTTTCTAGCGCTTGCTTGTTCACTTGAGAAGCAATCTTACTTACTGGAGCAACAAACTCATGTTGTCTTGGCGTTGCTTTTGGCTGCAACTGTACCGCCGGCGTTATCGTCCTATCTAGAGCTTGTGATGCAGTCGTACGACCATTTTCAGCCAAGATTGCGGCATCAAGCAATGCAGCCTCCGTTTGATTAACGGCCACACTTTGATTTGAGTCTGCTGTTACAATGCTTTGAGAGGAAACAACCTGACTTGGAGTGTCGTCTTCCTGCAGCAATAATGCGAAAAAATCAAAAACAGTTTCATCAACCGATTTTGACATGGCCAAACTCCCCAACTAATAAGAAATCTAATAATCTTTCATAGGCTTTGACGCCACGACAACCACTCGCATAATGCGATGCTGGTAAATGTGCCAAACTGGCATCTCTAAACTTAGTGTCGACAGGAATAACGTCCTTCCACAGGGTTTCACTGTATTCAGCACCAAGCACTTGCAAAGCGGCGGGTGACGCCTTGGTACGTTTATCATACATAGTGGGCACGACGGTGTAGCTGTAACGCGTCTTCTTCGAGCGCCCCATCAACTCCATCGTTTTAATCATCCGCTCTAGCCCTTTAATGGCAAGAAACTCAGTCTGCACGGGAATAATAATATGCTGACTTGCCGCAAGGGCATTTACCATTAAAACGCCAAGCACGGGGGGGCAATCAACGATAGCCACATCATAATCATCAGCAACTAGCGCTAATAAATTACGCAGTACTAATCCCATTCCCTCTTGATGGCCTAAGGCTCTGTCCAAAGTTGCAAGTCCCATAGTGGCAGGCAATAAATCGAGACCATCGACTAAGGTTGGTACTAAATGGGATAAAACGAGTTCTTTGGAAAGGCTTTTATGGGCCAGAAACACATCAAATAAAGAGCCTGGAACCTCTTCAGAATCAATGCCTAAGTAATAACCTAGCGAAGCGTGTGGATCGGTGTCTATCATAAGCACACGCTTGCCGCGCTTAGCCAATGTTCCCGCTAAACTCGCTACCGTTGTGGTTTTACCTACGCCACCTTTTTGATTCGCTATGGTCCAGACTTTCAAGAAGTGACCCCCATATTAATTGATTAAATGCTAATGAATGAGAATATTGAGCCCACACATTCCAAAGGTTACTGCTCTTTTCTCGTCGTTACTCGAATACCACCATTCGGTAAACTAATCACTTTAACACCATCGGCATTTTCAGAAATCACCACAGGTAGCATCTGTGCATTTTTCGGTTCAATTGGCGAAATAGCAGCCTTAACTTCTGCTTCTGCTTCTGGCGTCTGCAGCAGTGTCGGTACTAAAGGTTGCTGATTAGCGTTATCCTTCGCCGTATCCATCGCTGCACTTTGTTTACCCAGCAAAGGCGGGACACTAATTTGCGTAGATTCTGGACCTATCGCAACAGCCTTTTGCTCACCAGGAGCAGCCAATTGCAGCATAGCTTTAGTCTGCTCAGGGTGAGACGCTAACCAAGTTGCAATAGCCTCAGCTTGTTCATCAGGGACCATTAACAGCACCTGAGTCGATTCCAAACGTTTTATATCTTCTCGCAACAAACTATTTTTGTGCCGATAATCGAGACTCAAGGCGCCAAGACACAAAATAGCAATAGCCATAAGCAAGATGATGAGCACACTATTTGTGCTCATCGGATTTTGACTCTTAGACACGAACAGACTCTTTTAAAATGCATTCAGCCATGTTGTCTAAGGCAATCGACTGAGTGGCAATACCTGCACTAGCGACAGCCTGTGGCATACCATAAACCACACAACTGGCTTCATCCTGTGCCCAAATGGTCGCACCAACCGCTTTCAACATACGGGCACCTTCTCTGCCATCCGCGCCCATACCGGTTAATACAACAGCAAGCACGTCACCGCTAAAGGCTTTGGAGGCAGAAGCAAAGGTGATATCAACACAAGGCTTATAGTTCATGTCCGCACTACCAGCGATGACCTTTAATCGACCACTACCTCCGGTACGTTCAACCATCATTTGCATACCGCCAGGCGCTAAATACGCACAACCTGGTTTAAGAAGATCGCCATTAGCGGCCTCTTTTACATCAATCTTACATAAGCCATTCAAACGACTTGCAAATGCTGGCGTAAAAGCTGCGGGCATATGCTGAATTAATAAAATCGGATGCGGATAGTTTGCCGGGAATTGGGTAAGAATTTTTTGCAAGGCAACTGGACCACCAGTAGATGTGCCGATCAGCAGTAATTTATACTGCTTACCACTTGCACGAATCGACGCTGCAGTTGAGGTCCTCACAGGAGCAGTGGCTGGAGTATGCGACGCTATACTCGTTGTCCCTAAAACGCTACTTGTTGGACGCACGCTAGGTGTTGAAGCTACGACAGGACGTGCAATAGGACGAAACATTCTGCGGCGTCCCAATGCCTTAACTCTCTGCTGCAACAATAAAATAGCATCATCTTTATTGGTAGCAATGTCTTCAAAACGTTTAGGTAGAAAATCTAACGCACCAGCATCTAAAGCGTCTAACGTTGCTTTAGCGCCATCATGGGTTAAAGAAGAAAACATCAAGATCGGAGTCGGACATTTAGCCATGATTTCACGGACGGCAGTAATGCCATCCATCACGGGCATCTCAATATCCATAGTGATAACTTGAGGATTAAGCTCAGCAGCCATCTTCACCGCTTCGGCCCCATTTGAGGCCGTCGCGATAACTTCCAGTTCAGGATCTTGATTGACTATTTCACTAACACGTCGTCTGAAAAAACTTGAGTCATCAACGACTAATACTTTAATGGCCATTCCATTCCTTAGCTTGGAAACTAATTCTTACTTTTCGCATAATGCTTTAACAATCCAGGGACATCTAATATCAGTGCGATACCACCATCCGATGTAATCGTCGCGCCAGCCATCCCAGGAGTGCCATGTAACATAGCGCCAAGGGGTTTAATCACCACCTCTTCTTGGCCTATTAGGGCATCGACCACAAAACCAATTTGCATCATACCTAATTGTACAATCACCACATGACCATGCTTTTTATCGCCATGTTTAAAAGTGGTTTTGTTTCTATGCAGCCAGTGCTCCAAATAGAACAAAGGCACAGCCTTGTTACGCACTATGACGGTGAGTTGTCCGTCGACGATATTGGTCTTGGTGAGATCGAGATGGAATATCTCGTTCACGCTAGACAGAGGTAATGCAAACACTTGTTTAGCGACATCAACCATTAAGGTTGGCATAATCGCCAGCGTTAACGGTACTTTAATCTCAAGTATCGTGCCCTTACCTTTCATAGAATCAATATGCACTGTGCCGTTAAGCTGAGTGATACGGGTTTTTACCACGTCCATCCCAACGCCACGACCAGAAATATCTGAAATCTCGACCTTAGTTGAAAAACCGGGCGCAAAAATCAAATTATACGCTTCACTGTCAGTCATTCGCGAAGCTGAATCTTCATCGAGCACACCACGTGTTATCGCGATTTTTTTCAGTTTTTCAGGGTCCATACCTGCGCCATCGTCTTCGATTTTTAGCAGTATATGGTCACCTTCCTGACTTGCAGATAAGGTAATCGTACCCGTTCTCGGCTTGCCGTTGGCTTCACGCTCATTTGGCATTTCAATACCGTGATCCACCGAGTTACGCACTAAGTGGACGAGTGGATCGGCAAGCGCTTCAACTAAGTTTTTATCTAGATCGGTTTCTTCACCGACCATGATCAAATCAATTTCTTTATTGAGTGTACGCGCAAGATCACGTACTACCCGAGGGAAACGACCAAACACTTTCTTGATCGGTTGCATACGGGTTTTCATCACCGCGCCTTGCAAATCGGCAGTCACGAGATCTAAGTTCGCAAGGGCCTTAGACATTTCCTCATCATCACGACTGATGCCTAAGCTCACTAATCGATTACGCACTAACACTAACTCGCCCACCATATTCATGATTTGGTCGAGTCGTGCAGTATCAACACGTACTGTAGTTTCACCTTGAGGCACATTTGCTGAACTTGCTTTAGCTGGCGCTTTCTCAACAACCGCAATGTCCACTTTCGGTTTTGCGGCAACTACAGGGACTGGAGCAGGCGCAGCAGCTTTTACTGGTACGGGAGTCGCAACTTTAGGTGCTGCAGTCGAAGCTGGCGTTACTGATGCAGTAGGCGCTTTTACTTCTGCTTTTGCAGGGGCCGCATTTTTACCATGGAGTTCATCGAGTAATCTTTCAAACTCATCATCAGTAATTTCATCGGCATCCACTATCGGTTGAGGCGTGGGAGCCGAAGCGACCTTTGGTTTAGCTGGCACTTCTTCCTCTGCTTTAAACTTGCCTGAACCATGCAGTTCATCAAGCAATGCCTCAAACTCATCATCAGTGATGTCATCACCCGATGCTGAAGGCGCTTTAACTGGCGCTGCTGGCTTAGCGACCACTGGTTCAGACGCCACAGCGGTAGCAGCCGCGGGGCCTTTTCCAGAGCCATGAAGCGCATCTAACAAAGCTTCAAATTCAGCATCGTTGATATCATCAATACTTGAAGATGAGCTATTACTTATCTCTGAGGGAATGTCTTGTGGGACGGGAGTTTCAACAATGGCTTCAACGATAGGCTCTGGCTCGACAACTTCTACCACTTCTGCAGACGCAACTTCAGATGGCAATAGCGCACCTGAACTCAGCATTTTAAGTCTAGACAACAGGCCTGACTCAGCGGGATCTTGTTGTTCGCCCTGCTGCGTTTGAGCAAACATGGTATTAATAGCATCAACAGCCTGCAAAATAATATCCATCAGCTCTGCGTTTACGCTGCGTTTGCCTGTGCGCAATAGATCGAAGGTATTTTCAGCCTCATGACACACATCGACCATGGGAGTTAAGCTAAGAAAGCCTGCGCCACCTTTAACGGTATGAAACCCTCGGAAAATGGCGTTTAGCAAGTTTGTGTCATCAGGATTATTTTCAAGCGCAACGAGTTGCTCTTGCAGAAGCTCTAAAATTTCACCGGCTTCGATTAAAAAGTCCTGGAGTATCTCTTCATCTACATCAAAGGCCATCAAATTGACTCCCAGTTAGAAACCCAGACTCGATAGAAGATCATCCACTTCGTCTTGACCCGTTACTACATCTTGACGAAGCTCGGCATTCATTATCGGCCCTTCCGCTTCAATATTATTTTTCTGAGCAATCTGAGTTTCAATCATAGGTTGCTCACCAAATACCGTCAGCATAGAAACCAGATTACTTTCAACTTCCATTACTAGATCAATAACACGACGGATTATTTGTCCTGTTAAGTCTTGAAAATCTTGCGCCATCAAAATTTGATTCAGCAATTCACGTAATCGAGTCGAGTCATTTGCACTACGGGACATAAGATCTTGGACATCGTGACAAAGAACCTTAAAGTCACTTAAGACTATCTCGCGTCGCATTAATCTGTCCCAAGATGGCATGACTTTTTGAATATTAACCGTTACGGCATTGGCCAAAGGTAAACATTCTTCAACCGCATCCATGGTTTTATTTGCCGCTTGTTCAGTCATGTCAATAACGTAATTTAAACGTTGCTTGGCATCGGGAATTTCTGTATTGGCTAATTCAGAAAGACGATTATCAACTTGAAAATCCATCAGCGCACTATGAAGTTGCCGAGTTAATTTCCCTACTTCTTCGAATAATTCTCGTTGCAATGGAGCTGCAAGCTCCCGAAATAAATCATCTGCCTGACTTTGCTCACCTGCACTTAATAATTCAACAAAGTGCTGAGCTTGCTCGAGCGTGATGAGCCCTGATGTTTGTGACTTCATAGCTCATCCTTGCTCAAGCGAGTCGTTCGAATATTTTATCTAACTTCTCTTTCAGCGTTGCAGCGGTAAAAGGCTTAACCACATATCCATTCACTCCCGCTTGAGCGGCAGCAATAATCTGTTCACGTTTTGCTTCAGCAGTTACCATTAATACGGGTAAATGCTTTAGCGAATCATCTGCGCGAATTGCTTTTAACAGATCGATCCCTTGCATGCCGGGCATATTCCAATCTGTAACAACAAAATCAAAATCCCCCTTTTGCAACATCGGCAGGGCTGTTGAGCCATCGTCTGCTTCTTGGGTGTTGTTAAACCCCAAGTCTCGCAACAAGTTCTTGATGATACGCCTCATTGTCGAAAAATCGTCAACAATGAGAATCTTCATATTCTTGTCCAAGGTTTCCTCCGGTGAGCTGACATTCTGTGCTCGATTAATAATTATACTTATGTCCAGTGCTTGAGTTTAGCTTTCAATCGCAACATTGCCTGACTTAATATCTGGCTAACCCGCGATTCACTGACTTCAAGAATGGCGCCAATCTCTTTTAAATTCAATGCTTCATCGTAGTACAGGGATAACACTAATGCATCTCTTTCAGGCAATAATTTAATTGCCTCAACCAGAGCAGAATGAAATTGGTTCTCAGCTAATACTTCAAATGAATCATCATCGGACCGATCACTCACTGTAAGTATATCCTGAGATACGCCTAAGTCTTCTATCCCTATGATTTTTCCGACAGAAACATCGTTAAGAATATGATGGTACTCATCGAGCGTCATATCAAGTTTTTCTGCAATTTCTGTGTCGCGTGCATCACGACCCAGCGCTTGCTCTAACTCATCTATAGCGTGTGCAACCTTGCGGTTGTTACGATGAACGGAACGAGGGACCCAATCGCCGCGGCGAATTTCATCTAACATGGCCCCACGTATGCGTATGCCGGCGAAGGTTTCAAATTTCGCACCCTTGCCACCATCAAACTTGGATGATGCTTCTAATAACCCCATCATCCCAGCTTGGAGTAAATCATCTAACTGCACGGAGGCAGGTAGTCTGGCGAGTAAATGATGCGCAATTCTTTTAACCAACGGAGCATACTGTTCAACGATCGACGATTTATTGTCTAAACAAGTATACGCAGCGGCTTTATTCACTCGTTTTTTCCTCTTGAAAATCTGGTCGTTGTACTAAACGCTCAACGAAAAACTCCAAATGCCCACCAGGTTGCTGCGGTACAGGCCAGCTTAGAATTTTATTTGCCAACCCTTGATACGCAATCGCTGCTGGTGATTTAGGATAAGCTTCAACCACCAATTTTTGTTTACGAACTGATTTACGTAAGTTTTCGTCAAATGGGATTGTTGCAACCAATTCAAGGGCTACATCCAAAAATCTGTCGGTCACTTTACTGAGTTTAGCAAATAATTCCATACCTTCGCGTAAACTACGCACCATATTGGCAACTATTTTAAAACGGAACACGCCATGCTCACGGCTGAGGATTTTTATCAGGGCATAGGCATCGGTAATTGATGTGGGTTCATCACAAACAACGACCAGCACATCCTGCGATGCACGTGAGAAACTGAGCACCATATCTGAAATCCCAGCAGCAGTATCTACGACTAGAATATCAAACTGAGTCCGCATCTCACTAAATGCGCGAATTAACCCGGCATGTTGCGCTGGACTTAATTCCACCATCCCTTGTGTTCCTGAAGTGGCTGGCACTATGCCAATCCCTTTAGGGCCACGAACGATAATATCGTCAAGCTCTGCATCACCAGAGAGGACATGGGAGAGGTTACGCTCGGCACGAATACCCAGCATGACATCGACGTTTGCTAAGCCAAGGTCAGCATCAAGTACCAAGACACGCTTGCCTTTTTCGGCTAATGCCACAGCTGTATTAATGGAAACGCTGGTTTTACCAACGCCACCTTTACCACCTGTGACCGCGATTACTTTCACTTTTTCGTTATAGGGTTGATTCATCATACGTAAACCACTTGCTTGATCCAGGGTCATAAATCTACTCAAATGCACAGGCCATATTATCTGACCACGCTGTGTCTTGTAATGATTGTTGTTCTGTACTATCTAACGCTGCGAGTGCCTGCTGGGCTAAATCTAAGGTATCCGCAACTTTCATATCTTCAGGAACTCTTTGTCCATCAGTAACATAACTTAATGGTAATCCGTTTTGGATCAACACACTTAATGCCCCTGCTAACGACACAGATTCATCGAGTTTTGTGAGAACGACACCAGATAGGGGAATGCGTTTAAAATGATTGACTGCATCTTGCAGCACACGGCGCTGTCCTGTCGCAGACAGTACCAGATAACTGCGGATAGGTATCCTGCTATTTGCAGTTAAATTATCAAGTTGCTGGTAAAGACGCATATCTCGTTGTCCCATGCCAGCCGTATCTATCAATACTAGCTTGCGATTCCTAAACTGATAGAGAATTTGCTCTAATTCATTCAGATCATGAGCTTGCTTTACTGGGCAGCCCATTATTTTGCCATAAGTTGCTAATTGCTCATAGGCTCCGATACGATAATGATCTGTCGTTATCAAAGCCACATGCTCAGCACCATGATGGGCAGCAAAACGGGCAGCAAGTTTCGCTAATGACGTGGTTTTACCCACACCGGTTGGACCCACTAATGCAACCACTCCGCCCTGTTTAACAATATCATCACCTTGATTATCAAGCATGTTAGCGAGACTTTGAGGTAAAGCTCGAACTAATTCTGCAGGCGTATAGTGTTGGCTCAGCGCCGCTAATTTGTTCGCAACCGCAGGGGAGAATTCAGCCTCAAGTAACTTGGCCTCGAGCATAGCACCGACGGGGTCGATGCGTTTTTTATGTTCTGTCATCAAAGAGGACACTTGGTGTGTCAATAAATTACGCAATGAGGCTAACTCATCACGCATTGCCTCAATATCTGCGCTTTGTTTCTGTGATGTCTGTGGCTTCTTATCAAACGTAGCAGGCGCTTCGCGACGCTCCACTTTTGCCGCAACCGGAGCTTGTAACCCCTTTGCCCATGCGGGTAACGCTGCATCAACTTGCTGATGCGACATCTGTTGATTCAAACGACTTTGCTGCTTCTCTAACAAGGCTTGTAATGAGTCAGCAGGTGCCGCAGGCTTTGCACGGGTTTCTACTCGTACTGGCTGTTTAGCACCCAAGGACACAAGGTCGTCACTCACGTCCATAAAGGTTGGCGCTGGCGCAGTAGCTGCGGTTTTCGCTTTAGGTTCGTCATAGTCAACGGCGGCGACAATTTCGATGCCCCCATTCACTTTCTTATTTGACATAATGACGGCATCTGAGCCGAGTGTTTCTTTCACTTGGGCCAGTGCGGCGCGCATGTCTTTGGCAAAAAATCGTTTAATCTTCACTTATGCGTCCTCTACTGGCCGACTGCAGATACGATACGTATTTGCTTCTCATCAGGTATTTCTTGATATGAAATGACTCTGAGATTAGGAATAGTATGTTTAACAAAGCGTGACAGCGTCGCGCGTAACATACCTGACGTCAACAATATGGCAGGTTGTCCGACCATTTCTTGCTTCTGAGCCGCATCGGCAAGAGACTGCTGCATGCGTTCTGCAAGACCGGGTTCAATGTTAGGACCATCACCACCGGTTGCTTGCATTGACTGATGCAACATCTGTTCCAACTCTGGCGCCAAAGTTATGACGGGGATTTCGAGCTCTGGGCCTGAAATTTCCTGAACGATCATACGTTTCAACGCGATACGAACTGCAGCGGTCAAGACTTCAGTGTCATTACTCTTAGTGCCGTATTCTAACAAAGTTTGCACTATAGTACGCAAGTCTCTGACTGAAACCCCTTCATTTAACAGGTTCTGCATCACTTTTACGACATGTCCTAACGGCATGACATCAGGAATAAAGCCATCCACCAGCTTAGGCGAGTGTTTCGCAAGCATATCCATCAGTTGTTGCACTTCTTCGTATCCTAACAACTTAGCAGCATTATTGGTCAGCAATTGACTAATATGGGTTGCCACAACCGTAGCTGCATCAACAACGGTATAACCTAATGTTTGTGCATGCTCACGTAATTCAGGGGCAATCCATACTGCTTCCAGACCGAAAGCCGGATCGCGCGTTTCAATACCGTCAAGCTTGCCATAGACTTGGCCGGGATTAATCGCCAATTCACAATCGTGACGAATATCCGCCTCACCAACAACTACGCCCATTAGAGAAATGCGGTAGGCATTAGGTGACAAATCTAAGTTATCGCGAATATGCACCGCAGGCACTAAGAAGCCCAACTCTTGCGATAACTTCTTACGGACTCCTTTGATACGGCTTAATAACTCGCCACCTTGGCCCTTATCGACCAGTGGGATCAAGCGATATCCAACCTCAAGCCCAATAGTATCAACATGATGCACATCGTCCCAACCCAGTTCTTTAGGCTCTTTATCTTGTCTCTCTACAGGGCCTGATTTAACAAGTTCTAAGGCTTTAATGCGTTTTGATTCATTACGCTTATAGACAAAATAGGCAGCACCTGCAGTAATAAAGGCGAAGCTTAAGAACGCCATATGTGGCATGCCAGGAACAATACCCATGACAAATAACACTCCGGCGGCGATACCCAATGATTTATGACTGTCAAACATCTGACTCATCATCATTTGGCCCATATCGCCCGATTCATTTTGACGGGTTACCATCAAGGCGGCAGCGATTGACAGTAATAAGCCTGGGATCTGCGCCACCAGACCATCACCGATAGTCAGCAAGGTATAAATTTCAACCGCTTCAGAGAAACTTAAGCCATGCTGAACAATCCCTATGATGAAACCACCTAAGATGTTTATCACTAAAATCATGATACCCGCAACGGCATCACCTTTTACGAATTTTGAAGCACCATCCATCGCGCCATAAAAATCAGCTTCACGAGTCACTTCGGCGCGACGTATTCTTGCTTGGTCTTGGTTTAAGGTTCCAGCATTTAAATCGGCATCAATTGCCATTTGCTTACCTGGCATAGCGTCCAAGGTAAAGCGGGCGCTCACTTCTGCGATACGACCAGCACCTTTAGTCACCACCGCAAAGTTGATAATAATCAAAATGATAAAAACAACTAAACCAACGGCATAGTTACCGCCAATCACCACAGAACCGAAGGCTTCAATCACCTTACCTGCCGCATCACCACCATTATGGCCTTCGAGTAATACCACACGAGTTGAAGCGACGTTGAGTGCAAGTCGTAGTAATGTCGCCACCAGCAATACAGTTGGAAAAGCGGCGAAATCTAATGGTCTATCGGTATAAATAGCGACTAACAATACGATGAGCGCTAAGGCAATGTTGAATGAGAAAAGTATGTCTAATAGAAATGGAGGGATAGGTAAAACAATCATGGCCAATGCAGCAAGCACAACCATAGGCGTACCAATGCCTTTGAATGAGCTCAGCCGCATTTGTTTTACTTGACCAAGAGTCGCTTTAACATCCATTCGCTATAACCTAAATTTTGACGTGTAATAAGCGAAAAGCAAAAAACGCGCCAACAAAATAAATCAGACTAATTAAGAAAAATTATACCAGTGACTTATTGATATAAAGAAGAAATAACAGTGGAATATCCATACAAAGTGACATTGTCTGACTTTCGCTCACGATTGTCAGATGCTGCTAACTTAATATTTTAACTCATCAGGGATGGGCTGATTAAGCGGGACAGGAATAGGTTTGCGACCACGTCCTTTCTGATATTGACGTAACTGGAAAACATAAGCCAAAATCTGTGCCACGGCAGTAAATAGTCCTTCGGGGATTTGTTGATCTAACTTAGTCGTATGGTATATCGCCCTCGCAAGAGGTGGTGCAGAGACAATGGCAATATTGTGTTCGCGAGCAATCTCACGAATTTTAAATGCAACGTCATCAACGCCTTTGGCAATCACAAAGGGAGCGGCGGAGCGCTGTACATCGTATTTAATCGCTACTGCAAAATGCTCGGGGTTAACAACGATGACATCGGCATTGGGTACTTCAGTCATCATTCGACGCTGGGCTAACTCGCGTTGCATCTGTCGTACCCGCCCTTTTACTTCTGGTTTCCCTTCAGTGTCCTTATATTCATCTTTTACTTCTTGTTTGGTCATCTTAAGTTGCTTGTTATGATTCCAAATTTGGAACGGCACATCGATGACGACAATTAATAAAATAGAGGAGCATAACAAGATAAACATCCACACGAGTAAATCTAATGCGTGGTAGACATTACCGGGAAGATGGTCGCTAGACAGCAACATAATATCGTTAAAATAAAAGCTCAGTAATAAATATGCCGAAAATGCCACCACAGAAAACTTGGCAATCCCCTTTGTCAGCTCAACTACTGCTTGCACGCCAAACATGCGCTTTAGACCTGCTGCAGGGCTCATTTTACTGGCCTTAGGCATCATAGCTTGGGTCGAAAAATTCATTCCACCTAAGGCAACGTTGCCAATAAAAGCAACAACTACGATCAACAGCATAATTTTTGCCATGGGCCATGCGATTTCGCTCGCGACAACGCCCCAGACATTAAACATTTCTTCAGTATCAAATATTTGCGCCCGGTCCATGGTAAAAACCGTCTCAAACACCCGAGTTAGACTCGTGGCTAGACTAGGACCTAGCATATAAAAACCACATGCTGCCGAAATTAATACTGCTGCTGTACCGAGTTCTTTAGAACGCGCAATCTGCCCTTTTTCCCGCGCCTGTTCTAGACGCCTCCCTGTGGGTTCCTCACTGCGTTCACCGCTTGATTCTTCAGCCATGGGCTGCTCCTAATACCGTCATATCAAGCCATCTGCGTTACATTGAAGCGCTAACATATCGCAAAGCAGCACTTGAGCCGCGGCCCACACTTCATCAAAATGCTCCATGACAGGTGTTAAGGTTAACCAAAGAATAAACAGCCCGCCAATCATAGTGATCGGAAAACCTATAGAGAAAATGTTTAACTGCGGCGCGGCGCGGGTCATCACCCCGAAGGACAAATTGACTAACAACAGGGCGATAATCGCGGATATCGACATAGTTAATGCCGCACCAAACATATACGAACCCCAATCTGCTAGAGCACGGTAGCTAGTGAGTGTTAATCCTTGATTAGAAATGGGTAGGGTCTCAAAGCTCGCCACCAGCATACGGATCATCAACAGATGGCCATCTACAGCTAAGAAGATCAATGTCGCCAACAATAGGAAAAAGTTACCAATAACCGGAGTTTGCTGACCAGAACCGGGATCCACCATAGAGGCAAAACCGAGACTGGTTTGCATACCAATAATCTGTCCGGTTAATACAAAAACTTGCATCACCATTTGAGTCACAAACCCCATGGCAACACCAATAATGATTTGCTGCGCTGTGATAAATACTGCGCTGAGTGAAAATAAATCGGCATTTTGAACGGGAGGAAGCACTGGTGCTATAGCAAAGGTAATCGCCATAGCCAATAATAAGCGTACGCGGCTCGGTGTTGTTGCCGCCCCAAATACCACCATTACCATCAGCATACTGGTGACACGAAACAGCGGCCACATATAAGCGGCAATGGTCTGCATTAAGGTATCGAGCAGAAGCTCCATTGGGTTAGCCTATTACTTGCGGGATGCGATTAACCATCTCGACAAAAAAGTCCATTAGGGTTTCTACTAACCAATGTCCCATGAACATCAAACCGAAAAGTGTCACTAATAATCGCGGAAGAAAGCTTAATGTCTGTTCGTTGATCGAAGTCGCGGCTTGAAACACAGCAACAATCAAACCGATACCTAGCCCAGGTAGTACAATGGCAGACACCATCATGACAATAACGGATAGAGCCTCACGAAAAATATCAATTAGCGCCTCTGGACTCATGTGTGGACTCTCCCTTGGCTACCCGAAACTATTCGCTAATGTCCCTAGGACTAAGCTCCAACCATCGACGAGCACAAACAGCATAATCTTAAACGGTAGTGACACTATCATAGGAGATAACATCATCATACCCATGGCCATTAAGATACTGGCCACCACAAGGTCTAACACTAAAAATGGCACGAACAACATAAAGCCAATTTGAAAAGCTGTTTTCAACTCGCTGGTAATAAAGGCGGGGATCAGCACACTCATCGGAGCTTCTTCGGGCGACTTAATGTTCTTATAGCCTGAAATTTCGATAAAAGTTTTTAAGTCAGTGGTCCTGACTTGCCCCAACATAAAACCTTTGAGTGGCTCTTTGCCTTTTTCAAACGCTTGCTGCAAGGTTAACTGCTCTTCAATGTAAGGCTTAACCCCTTCGTCATAAATCCGGTCAAACACCGGCGCCATAATAAAGAAGGTCATGAATAAACTCATGCCAATTAAGACTTGATTAGACGGCGTCTGTTGCAACCCAATGGCTTGACGTAATATTGACAGAACGATGATGATCCGCGTGAAAGAGGTCAACATAATGAGCATCGCAGGTAAAAAACTCAGCGATGTCATCAACAGTAAAATCTGCATTGTGACCGAGTATTCTGTTGAACCGTCAGGTCCTGTTGTTACGGTAACCGCAGGCAAAACACCATCGGCAGCCCATGCCGACGGCATGCATAACAGAATAACTAAGCCAACTAGCGCGAGGATACGTGTTGTCATTGTTTTAATTTCGCCTGACGTAGCCGACTCGCAAAGGAATCAGACTCTATATGGATAGGTTCAGCTAACTTATCGATCAAACTCACCTGCTGCGAGCTCACTCCAAGTAAATATTGCTGTTCCCCCACCTGTACCAAGACTAAACGCTCTTTTTGACCGAGGGAAGTCACGGCTATCGTTTTTAGAACACCGTTGGTAGTGGGTACTAAATTGAACCGCCTCAGTAGATAAGCTAACGCAAAAATTAAGAGTAAAACCAGAATCAAGCCACCTAACATACTCGCTAGGGTTGCGACTTGAGAAGGTTCAGCCATTTTTGCGGCTGGAGTCATGTTCGCTGCGCTTTCCCCGAGGCTATCGGCGCTCGTTTGAACCGCTGCCACTAAACTCTGTATTACCGATGTGCTCATTTAAAGTTCCAACTACTTATACAGCTCGTATTATTTAAGCTTTTTAATTCGCTCGGTTTGACTGATCACATCGGTTAAACGAATACCGAATTTATCGTTTACTACCACAACCTCACCATGCGCAATCAGCGTACCGTTAACCATCACATCTAAGGGTTCACCTGCAACTCTGTCTAGCTCAACCACAGAACCTTGGTTTAACTGCAACAGGTTACGAATACTAATGTAGCTACGGCCCACTTCCATAGAGATAGTGACGGGGATATCTAAAATAGTATCTAATTTTGCCGCTTCTGCCTTAGTGATAGGTCTTGAATCATCAACTAATTCATCGAGTTCAATCGCGTTAGCTTCCTCTAAGGCTTGTTCTGCCATTGCTGCAGCCCAATCATCCGTATCGTCTGTGCTCATCTTACTTCACCTTATAATTCTGATATATCGCGAGATTTACCCTTGCGCGTCACTAATTGTAGCTCGGATTTAACTGTCTCTGGCCGAGGGATCTTTTCATGTATTTTAAGCGCTAGGTTATCTCTAGAACGGCCCATTTTACAACGATATGTCGGTAAATCCTCGATTTTCATCATAATATATTCCGGCAGCTCAATCGGAATAATATCGCCCGCTTTAAAATTCATCACATCTTTGAGCGTTAACTCATGTTCCACAATGTTGGCATCGAATCCAACCTTCACATCCATGATTTCATCATGCAATGCCTGAGACCAACGCATGTCAGTATCTTGCTTATCACTTTGTACACCGGCATCGAGCAACTCGCGAATAGGCTCAATCATGGAATAAGGCATAGTGATATGGAAATCACCGCCACCGCCATCGACTTCAATATGGAATGAGTTAATCACGACAACTTCGGTAGGGCTGACAATGTTGGCCATGGCCGGATTAACTTCTGAGTCCAGATAATCGAACTCAACATCCATTACAGGTGCCCATGCATCTTTATAATCTTCAAAAATTATTTTGAGCAACAGTTGTACAATACGTCTTTCTGTTGGCGTAAATTCACGCCCTTCAATCTTGGCATGGAAACGCCCATCACCACCAAAGAAGTTATCCACTAGGATGAACACCAATCGAGCTTCCATGGTGATCAATGCAGTGCCCTTGAGCGGACTAAAACGCACCATATTCAAGCTAGTAGGAACGAATAGCGTATGTACATACTCACCAAACTTGAGCATCTGTACACCGTTAATCGACACTTCGGCAGCGCGGCGCATCATATTGAACATGCTGATACGCAAATGGCGTGCAAAACGCTCATTCACGATTTCCAACGTCGGCATACGCCCACGAACTATTCGATCTTGGGATGAGAAATCATAGGAACGTGCATCATGCCCAGCGGAATCAATTTCGTCATCATCATCGACGTCATCAACCCCGTGCAGTAGCGCATCAATTTCGTCTTGGCTTAATAAATCACTCACTATATTGCCTTAGCCTCTTTTGGTGCTGAAATTAAAGGGTTATTGCATCACAAAACCAGTAAACAGCACTTTCTCGACAACTTTACGGCCAGTAACCGACTGCAAAGTATTTTGCACACTCAAGAGTGCTAACTGGCGTAACTCATCTTTCCCCGCCTGCGTACTGAGTTTTTGCACATCAGCGCCGCTAAAGGTCGTTAACAGCGCATCTTCAATCAGGGGGATGTGTTTTTGTGTCAGCACATCATCGTCTGTACCACGCACCATAAGTTGTACTTTTATCTCAACTAAACGAGCACGATCTGGGCCTGGGAGGTTAAACAAAAAAGGCCGGGGCATAGGCACATAAGATGCTGTAGTGAGCGCACCACTTTCAGCAGGGGTTATTGTTTGGACAGCTCCATCAGTCGGCGTAGCGGCGTCCTCAGAACTACCAAGGAAAAACCACAGGGCACCTGCAATAAGCAGAGCTACTAAAACCCCCACTCCAATAAAAATAAAGAGCTTTTTTTTACTTTTGGGAGCTTCGGTGTTCTCAAGTTCTAACGATTCTTCCTTAGCCATTCACTATTCTCTTTAATTTAAGCAGAAACACTTACGTTTAATTAATATGGAAACGTAACTATGTTAGTCATTGCTATAGGTTACCTACTTAAGCGTAATAATCTATACCTGAATTTACACTAGTGGCTTGATTTAAACCTAAATGTAGCTCTTCTGCCGAGATTTCATCCACATCAGTCCCATTTGAACCGCCACCATCGCCAAAACCACCCTCTCGACGTTCACCTTGGCCACCTTGAGACACATGACTATCAGCCAATTGCATCCCTTGCTCTTGCAGTAACTCGCGCAATCTCGGCATAGCTTGTTCAACCAGATCACGCGTTTGTGTCTGAGTGACATGGAACTGTACTTGGGTTTGATCGCCATGCACTTGGATTTTTACCAGCATATGCCCAAGCTCTGGGGGATCAAGCCTAATCTCAGCATGTTGAATACCTTGACTCACCATAGTGATCAACTGTTGCTTCATTACAGGTGAAAACCGTTGGATCATCTCTTGCATTTGATTCTGCTGATCGACACCTTGACGTAATGACAGCTGAACTTGCATTGTTTCCTGACGATTAACTTGTAGTGGTGTCGATGACTGAGTTAAAGAAGAAAATGACTTGATGTCAGTTGTTGATCCCTTGTCGTCATCACCCATAACGAATGGCTTAGCATCTCTTTGAGCATCAAGCGTCACACTGTATTTAGCATCCTTTAGCAAAGTCCCCGCATCCATTGCCGCTTTTGAGATATCAGCATTGACCTCAGTATCACTCACCATGCTGTCCTTAGGACCAACAGCGTTACCTAAGATGTTCTGTGCATCCAGTGTTGTAACTATAGGCTGAACTTCTACTTTACTAACCACGACATCAACATTGGCATTTCTGCTCACTTGCTGAGGTTTTGCAATCTCAGCATTGCGTACTGTTAAGTTATTGCTGGCAATAGTAACGTCATTCGCATCGTTCTCACCCAAGTTAGAGGTATCTGCCATCTTGGGACTTACCAAGTCCAATGTATCCACTATTTCATCAGCGATTATAGATGTTGCAGCCATTTCATTCTTAGTAGTCGATGGCGCTAGCGTTTCTGACTTTAAGGTTTGGCTTGCTGTATTAGGCTTCAACGCTGATTCGTCTACGTCGTCTGAGGTTGCAAGTGCCTCAGAATTAAGATCCAACCTTGCACCACGCTGTTCAGAGTTTAGACTCGCAACTTGATGCGCATATTTGTCCGTTGAAAATGATTTATCACCTTTAAGTTCAGTCACATCTGCTTCTTTCAATAACACGCTTTCTAGATTTTTTGATGATGCCTTTGCCGCGGTCTCTGCTGTATCTACAAATTCAGATAAATCCAAATTTTCAGATGTTTTACTGTTCGGCGGAATGACTTGTCCCTTTAAAAATGCAGAATGAGATTCAACGCTTTTATCCGTAGATAACTGTGACTTCAATGCATCTAAAGTGTCATCAAGTAATACTTTCTTACCCTGGATTGCTTCAACGGGTAATATCTCTGCTGATGTTCCACTGGAGGCTACTAGAGTATTTTTTTGCATTATCTCTACCGATTCTTTATCAGCAGATACTTTATTAGTGGCATCAGTCTCATTTAAAGCCCCTGTATCTAGTTGAAGTTGGCCAGTTAGCTTTTTGAGTTCAGAGGAAAAAGAAGTATCAGTGTCCAATACCTTTTGGATACTTAATAGATCGCCGTTTGAGGACTTGCTATTACTTTTCTCAGTTGCCAGGTTAACTTCACTTGACGTTAAAATATCAGCCTTACCTTGCGCTGAGCCTGAGATGTCGACAATAGGAAGCTCAGTGTTTATCGCTTTCATTGAAGCTTGTACACCCGACAGCTCAACGGTACTGAATGCATCACTTTTCAATAAAGGGTCACCAGACTCATTATTTTCCCCTTGGGAAAAGTCAGACGGCAAACTCTCTCCCTCTGATGCCATTTTCTTCATGTCATTTGCCATGCTTATTTGGGCGAAGATGAGATTTACGTCAGCGTCATCCGTTGATATGTCTTTATCTTTTACTTTATCAGTAGAGGCGATTTGCACTTTATCGTCAGTATTCGCTGCAGCCTTTTTAGGCGCGGAAATAGAAAATGAGCTAGCGGAGACTGACGCAAGTGTAGATGAAAAGTCTTCATTATTAGACTCTTGGGAAGATGTCTTAGCGGAATTGGCCGCAGAGTTGCCTGTTTTACTCAACAGGATGTTGGTCATTTGTTGCATAAGTGCTCCCAAACATCACCCAGCAGAAAAAGAAAATGGCTAGGTAGAAACGTCAATTAAACACTGCGGTTGCAGGGTCATGGACTAAATTAAAGCAAATAAGATGCCAAAACTTCAGTTTTTACTGCGGCATATTGAAAAGAATAAAACTCAGGGAAAGAAGTCGAACAAATGTTCTGCACCATAAGCGGCAACAGAAAACTGAACTCATACGAGTTAGTGAATGGCAAAGATACCGATCATTTAACGCACCATTACACTAACGCTGATGACGGCGATAAAACTGCTGAGAAGCAAATTCATCGGTCATTTTCTGCTCTCGTTTTTGTTCAACAACTTGGCGCTTCTTCTCTTTACTCGCTAAGAGTAATTCCACTGCCTTACGTTTTTTCTGTTTTTCCAACCAATGCTGTTGTCGATATTCTTTTTGTTTTTCACCGTCGGCCACAACGCGATTTTGCTGAGTAATAGCGTCATCAATCTGACGAATAAAGCGATGAAACTGATGATAGTGACTGGCACTAATGGCTTGGCCTTGCTGGGATTGCATTTGCTTCATGTATTCTAAGCGATAGTTATTCAGTGCACTGAGTTGATTCAGCCGCTTTTGGCACTCTAATTGCGCCGATTTTAACAGTAACGCCGCTTGTTCTTCGGCATCATTGGCGAGCTTTAACACTAACAACAAGGGATCGGCGTTAGCCATACTAGACCTCGATTAATTCGATGACGCCATTATTTGCACTGAGCGGCAAGTTGCCCGAGCATGACTTGGCTATCGGTAAAACTGAATGCATCACGCATGGTTTGGCGTAAAAAAGCATTCATCGCCGGCTGTAATCGTATCGCATTATCGATTCGAGGATCGCTTCCTTGAGCATAAGCGCCAATTGAAATCAAATCCCGATTTTGCTGATACAAGGAATAAGTTTGTTTCACGCGGCGCATCGCTTCCAAATGTTCATTGGAGATCACCATAGGCGCGACTCGGCTAATAGAAGCTTCAATATCAATGGCGGGATAATGCCCAGAGTCCGCAAGCGAACGTGACAAGACTATGTGACCATCTAGGATCGCCCGCGATGCATCGGCAATGGGATCCTGTTGATCGTCCCCTTCCGTCAACACAGTATAAAATGCCGTAATTGAACCTTGACCTGGGCCACCGTTGCCGGCGCGCTCAACTAAACGCGGCAGCTTGGCAAACACTGAAGGCGGATAGCCTTTGGTGGCAGGCGGCTCACCCACAGCCAAAGCAATTTCCCGCTGCGCTTGGGCGTATCGCGTCAAACTATCCATTAATAACAAGACGTTATAGCCTAAATCGCGGAAATATTCGGCAATACGAGTCGAGGTTTCACAGGCGCGCAGGCGCATCAGCGGCGAGGTATCTGCAGGCGCGGCAACAACAACAGAACGCGCTCGACCTTTATCCCCAAGAATCTCTTCAATAAACTCTTTGACTTCACGGCCACGCTCGCCCACCAGCCCAACCACAATAATGTCGGCAGTGGTACCACGGGTCATCATGCCTAAGAGCACACTCTTACCCACACCAGAACCGGCAAACAAGCCCATACGTTGGCCTTTACCCACAGTCAGCATGGCATTAATGGCGCGCACGCCGACGTCCAGCGGCTCGGTAATGGCACGGCGAGATAAGGGATTAATGGCAGCGCTATGTCTTGACGCTTGTTGATCTGTCTGCAAAGCACCTAAACCATCTAAAGGCACACCGTTGCCATCGAGCACGCGTCCTAACAGGGACAAGCCGACATTAAGTCCAGTTTGTTCCCCTAAAGGCACCACTCGGGCACCGGGTAATACCCCACGTAATTCTTCGATAGGCATTAAATAAAGGAGTTCACCATCAAAGCCGACAACTTCGGCAATTAACTCGCCCGCCATGGTTTCGATGGAACATAAGCTGCCCACAGGCGCGCGGCAACCGCTCGCCTCTAAGGTTAAGCCAACAACACGCACCAGCTGACCACTGGCCACAGCACGAAATGGCGGCACTTTATCCTGATGATGATTCAGCCTATTCAGCAGTTGGTGTTGGCGATTTTGCATCTGTTCCGGCATCCGATTGGGTATCTAAGTGATCACCTGTGTTTGAGGCAGATTGCATATCCTCAGCGTCTTAGTTAACCGTCTCGACAGCTTGGTTATCCGCCGTTTGATCATCAAGCTCAGACTCAAGCGCCACAGCAACTTGTTTGGCAGTATCTTCAGCTTCAATCGTCTCTTGCAGTTGATGCTGTTTATCACTCAAATGCGCATGTTGATTTCGTAATGACTCAAACACAGTATCGATACGCGATGAAAGCGTTAAATCGACTAATGAGCGATGACAGCTCAGAATACAATCGCCAGCACTTAACGTCGGATCGACTTCAAGTTCCCATTTACTGCGGGTCAGTTGGGCGGTGGAATAAAGTTGTTCGACAAGGATCACATCGTCAGGATGCAGCCGAATAGTCACCGCTTGCTCTTTAATCGGTAGCGACTCTATGCCTAAGCGTAATGCCGAAAGCACTTGTTCTGGATGGGTTTTTAATTCGTGGCCTATGACTGATTTAGCTAATGTCATACTCAAGTTCAGTAGGGAGAGCTCAATATCACCATCGAGTAATTGCAATGGCTTTTCAAATTGAGTTAATAAGGCTTCAAACCGCGAAAGTAAAACTTTGGCTTGAGCTAAACCAGTTTCTAAACCTTGCTCATGCCCTTGGGCGAGCCCTTCGGTATGGCCTTGCTCTAAGCCTTCTAAGCGACCTTTTTCTAACCCTTGCTCGTAACCTTGTTGTTTACCTTCGGCAAAACCTTCTTCTTCAGCTTGGGCGCGAATGTCTTCAATCTCGGCCATCGTCGGCGGAGAAACACTCTCAACTGTCGTCGGCTTAGCGGCTTGATGATTCGAATGACCGAACAAATTCGAGATAGAATCGTCATCGGCTTCAGTCACATCTGGCAGTGCCCAGTGACTAAACTCAATATCTCCGTCGCTCAAGACCTTATTTGACGGTTTATTGTCGCTCGGATTAGAGGAACTCATCGCCACCACCGCCGCCTAACATGATTTCGCCACTGTCGCTTAAGCGACGGGCAATAGACAGGATTTCTTTTTGGGCGACTTCCACTTCACTGATACGGATTGGGCCCATGGCCTCAAGATCGTCACGTAGCAATTCTGCGGCACGTTTTGACATGTTGCCCAAGATTTTTTCTTTCAGCTGATCATCTGTGCCTTTGAGCGCCTTCATCAGTACATCTTGCTGTACTTCACGGAGCAGTGCTTGAATACCACGGTCATCAACATCGATTAAGTTTTCAAATACGAACATCAAGTCTTGGATTTGCTGCGCCATTTCTTCGTCAGACTCACGCATGGTTTCCATCAACTGACTTTCGATACCCGTATCTAAATAGTTCATGATGTTGGCAGCCGCTTTTAGGCCGCCCATTTTCGCGGCCTGTGCGCCACCTTGACCGGCAAACTGTTTCTCCATGATGTCGTTCAGCTCTTGCAGTGCAGCGGGCTGTACTTCTTCAAGATTCGCAATCCGCATCATCAAGTCTAAGCGAGTATTTTCTGGGAATTGACCAAAAATTTCCGCCGCCTGATCGGGTTCTAAATAGGACAACACGATCGTTTGGATCTGAGGATGTTCGTTTTGAATAATGGTCGCTACTTGGCGTGCATCCATCCATTTCAACGAATCCAAACCTTTAGCACCGCTGCCCATGATAATCTGTTCAATCAGATTACCCGCTTTATCTTCACCCAGCGCGGCGGTTAAGGCTTTACGAACGAACTCTTCGCTGTTGAAACCAATAGAAGAATACTTTTGAATGTCATCGAGAAACAGCTTATGTACCCCGATGACTTTTTCTTGACCAAACTCATCCATTGCCGCCATCGCCATACCCACTTTTTGCACTTGCTTCGGCTCTAAGTGTTTTAAAATGGATGCAGCATCGGCCTCACTCAAACTGAGGAGTAAGATCGCGGTCTTTTCAACACCGCTAATATCCTTAATGTTAAAGGCAGGTGGGGCCGCTGGAGCCACTTCTTTCGTTTTATTCTCAGCCATTATCTTGTAACCAGTTTTTCACGACTTGAGTAGAGAGCTCAGGCTCATTAGCCACGAGCGCACGGATAGCTTTAATCATATCATCATCTTTGTGCAAATTAGGGATATGAATTGAACCATCATCGGCATAACTGTATTCCGCCTCTTGGGTATTGAGCATCCCTAGCGTATCTGCCGCGTACTGGTCCTCAATTTCGGCCAATTCGTTACCTAATCTGCCATCCTCAGGCATATTCACACTGTCAGGATAGATTAAGCGTTTCAGCATAGGACGTACCACAGCTAAAATCAGTACCAGGATCACTAGCGCACCAATACCGAGCTTAATCGCGCGCCAGAACCAAGGTTGCTCCCACAGTTCTAGTGCTGGCAAGTCTTCAACCAATTGATCCATAAAGGGAACCGTTACCACTTCTAACACATCACCCCGTTGCGAGCTAAAACCTACCGCACCTTCGAGTAAACGACGAATGTTGGTCAGTTCTTGTTCAGTACGGGCAACGCGCGCCACTTGGCCATTTTCTCCAGCGGCACCGGGTTTAAAGTCCACAGCAACCGACACACTAATGCGGCGAACGGCGCCAACTTGCTGACGGGTATGGCTAATGGTGGTATCTAACTCAAAATTACGGGTCGCCTCACGGTGTGAATTACCCGCAGTGACAGACTCGGTCGCTTTAGTCGCATCTTGCGGAATGTTCGATTCCATTGGCGGTTGATTCGATAGCGCGCCAGGGATCCCACCCGAAGATCCGCCAGTGGTATTATTTTCAACGGTCATTTCGCTGCGTAAAGACGGTAAATCAGGGTTATAACGCTTAGAAGTTTGCTCGACCGCAGTAAAGTCCATGCTGACATCGACTTGAGAGGTGAAATTATCAGGACCTAAGATAGGTACCAAAATCGATTCAATCTTAGTGCGATACTCGGCTTCTTTTTGCTGTACTAATTCAAGCTCGCGACGGGCTGTCGCAGACGCGCCATCTTGGCTGCCGGAGTTTAATAAACGGCCGTTAGAGTCGGTCACAGTCACCCGTGATGGCTCTAAACCTTGCACAGCAGAGGCAACGATATCGACGATAGCGTCGACTTCACCTTGGCCTAAACCGCCACGACGGGTATTGATAACCACAGTCGCACTTGGTTTTGAGGCATTGCGAGCAAAGACGTTTTCTTTAGGTAACGCGAGGATCACTTTTGCGCGGCTAACACTTTGTAGTTGCTCAATCGCACGGGCTAGGTTTTCTTCTTGGCTGTGCTTAAGACGAGCCTGCTCCATACGTTGGCTGACACCGAAGCCGCTGTCTTGATTCAAAAAGTCTTGACTAGCCGCAGGGCTATCGACGCCTGCGCGGCTCAGCATCATTTTGACTTCTTGATATTTATCTTCGGGGACTTTAATCACGTCTACATCGATTTGATACTTAACTTTATTTTTATCAAGCACATCTAATACTTGAACCATTTCCTGAGTTTCCATTTTACCCAATGGACGATACTCAGGCTCCTGTGCCCACAGCATGACAAATACGGCTAAGGCCAAACAAATCGCCAAGGCTAAAATCATAGTTACTTGACGCATCATATCGACACCGCCAAGGTTTCCCATCATTCCTGACTTATGTTCTTGCTGGACACCTTGGTCAGCTAAGTCGGAATTGGATCCGACAATCATTTCTGTGCTCACGATTCGTACCTGCTAATTGGGTTATTCACTGGCCTAGACAGGCATGCTCATTATTTCTTTATAGGCTTCGACAAGCTTATTACGTACTTGTACCGTTGCCTCGAAGGCGACGCTGGCTTTCTCACGGGCAATAACAGTATCCGACAAAGTGACGGTAGTATCTCCCATTTCTAAGCGCGTCGCGAGGTTTGATGATGTCGACTGTAAGCCGCTGACATTGCCGACGGCTTGCGAGAGTAACTGACCGAAGTCCGCACCACTGGTGTTATTAACTTGCTGCATGATATTTGGCTGAACGCCAAAAGACGGCGTAATTTCGCCTTGGAGTTTCTGCATTTCTTGCAGGAATGAATTTGCGCCTATTTGCATGCTGAGCTCCCAGTCGTCGAGTTCTTGACGATCAAAATACCTATAACGGGACAATGCAAAATAACGGCCAAGTTTTCAAATGGTCGTGATTGATAACAAATTGACAGGATAAGAAGACGTTAAAACTAAGGATCCTGGATAAAATAGGTCACTTTTGCGGTGGTATATTTTAATAAACGCAGCCTCACAATCAATATGGAGGCTGCAAGATTATCACTTGAATTTAAAGACTAATTTGGCAGTTGAATGCCCATATCACGCATTCTTGCCATCTTGTATCTTAAGGTTCGGGCGCTTATCCCCAGTTTTTCAGCGACCAGTTTGCGGCTTCCTTGGCATTGATTAAGGGTTTCTAAAATAATCACATGCTCCTGCGCTTTAAGCTCTTCGCCTAAACCGTCTGGCTCGGCAACAAATTGATCTAGGTCTTCGCCGCCTAAAATCACATCCTGCGCATCGATAATAATGTCATTAGCGGTGATCACTTGACCGGCTCTTAATATCAAAGCCCTCTGGATCACATTATCGAGTTCACGTACATTCCCCGGCCAGCGATGACTCAATAAACGTCGACGTGCATTTTCATCCAACTCAGGCACATCGGCGACATTCAATGCCTTGGCATGCTTAACCAGTAAATGACGCGCAAGAGGCAGAATGTCCGCAGGACGTTGACTTAATGCGGGCCAAGCTAAGGGGAACACGTTGATTCGATAATAGAGATCTTCCCTAAAGCCACCGGCGGCTACTACGGCTTTTAAGTCGCGATTAGATGTGGCAAGCACGCGCACATCGAGCTTAATGGTTTTACGGCCGCCTAAACGCTCAACTTCACGCTCTTGCAATACCCGCAATAACTTAGCTTGTAGGCCTAAATCCATCTCAGAGATTTCATCTAGCAGCAAAGTGCCACCTTGAGCCTGCTCAAATTTCCCCGGACACGCTTGATAGGCACCAGTAAATGCGCCTTTTTCATAACCAAAAAGGGTGGCTTCGAGCATATTCTCAGGAATCGCTGCACAGTTAATGGCTACAAAAGCTTGATCCGCACGGCCACTGTGTTGATGAATATAACGGGCTAAGACTTCTTTACCCGAGCCGCTAGGACCTAAGATCATAACAGAGGCATCGGAAGCGGCAACCCGCTGAGCCAGTGCCAATAAAGCTAAACTCTTCTCATCGGCAACAACTGGCTGATCCACATTTTGTTTTAACGGCAAATAGCGGGAAACTTGATTGAGCAAGACTTCTGGCGCAAATGGTTTCGCTAAGTAATCGACAGCGCCCAATTTAATGGCATCCACCGCACTACCAATCGTGGCATAAGCAGTCATCAACAACACTGGCAACTTAGGATGATGTTGCTGTAGGAAGTTTAATAATCCTAACCCACCAATGCCTTGCATCTGCACATCGCTAATGACTAAATCAAATTGATGTTGTTTCAAGGCTAAAATAGCGTCTTCACCGGAGGCAACATCAATGCACTCATACTGAGCCAACATTAAGGTATCCAACAAGGCTTCACGCAATGAGGCATCATCTTCAACGAGCAATAACTTTGCTTCAGACATGGGTAATCTCCAAAGGTAATATCACCGCAGATTTAGCCCTTGGGAAGACTAAAGACACAGTACAGCCTTTATTCGGTAAGCAACTTAATTGCAGTTGTCCTCCATGATTACGCACCACAGATTGCACAACCGCTAACCCGAGCCCAGTTCCCTGCGACTTAGTCGTAAAGAAAGGTTCAAGTACCTTCTGCTGCATATTGGCATCTAAACCTTTGCCATTGTCGATGACATTCAGTAGTAACTGATCGCCCTCTTCTGCCGCTTGAATACGAATCTCAGTCGCGCCAGCTTCGATACTGTTCATCACTAAATTATTGATTGCCGAGCTTAATGCATTTGAATTGGCTAACATCGAACTGCTTGATGCATCATCAAATGACAAGTCACAACCTTGCTTAGCCGCTATCGGCTCACAATTTGCCAATACATTGCCGATAACCTCAGCCAGTGTGATCAAATCTCCGAGTTCATCCTGACGGCCTTTCGCCATCAATAGCATGTCGTTAACCTGACGCTCCAGTTCATTGAGTCTATCAACAAGCTTTTGCTGGAATTTCGCTTTAGCGGCATCGGATAACTTAGGACTCGCAAGATTAGAGGCATATAGCAAAGCGGCAGATAAAGGCGTGCGCACTTGATGTGCCAAGGTAGCAACCATTTTACCCAGTGCAGATAAGCGTTGTAGATGGGATAGATTTTTCTGTAATAATCGAGTTTCAGTCAGATCAGTTAACACAATTAATTGACCAGGCTCTGGCGTCAGTGGCGTAATGGCTAGCTTAACGCGGCGGCCATTACGCAGTGACACTTCGTGGCCATCATCATCCTGTGGCGCAAAGGCACTGTGGATCACATCAATCCAGCGAACGCCACACAAGGAGCGCTCTAGTAATTCAACTGCAACCGGATTGGCATCCGTGACTATACCGTCGCCATTGATAATCACCACGCCGGATGGCATAGCCTGTAAAATATGCTCCATTCGATTGGACATATTAGCGGCCTCACGCAGTTGGTTCCATTGTTTGCTAGTGTGCTTGAATGACTCAATTTGCGCTAGTGGGTTGGCTGACATAGTCACTCCGTCAAAAAATTGCTTATGACGGAGTGACTGCAGTATCTATGCCAAATTAGAAATTAAACTTTAGAGGTTAAAAAATACTTATATAACAATAAAATAGAAAACTAATCTTTGGTCATTCCGTACTTACGCATTTTTTCTACTAGCGTTGTACGACGAATTCCTAACATCTCAGCCGCGCGAGCAACAACGTTATCTTGCAGCTCTAGTGCCTGACGTATCATGTCGATTTCCAGTTCTGCTAATAAATCCTTAAGGTTCACACCTTCAGGTGGTAGCTCACTGGGAAAACGCGTCTCAGGGATTTCAACCGGCTCTTCATCACTAAAGATAGAAGCCAAAGCATCACGTTCTTGCTGCTCTTCGCTCATCTCTACACAATATTCGGGCACATCGATATGGCGATACTTAACGGGTAAATCGTTAACATCAACCAATCCACCCGGATATAAAATGGTGAGGCGTTCGACTAAATTAGACAGCTCACGCACGTTACCAGACCAAGCATGCTCTTTTAACGACTCAATCGCACGCTGCGTAAAGCGCACCTTGCCACGGCCTTCGTTGTAGACTCGGCTCACCAACTCTTGTAATAGCAAAGGCACATCGTCCTTGCGATCACACAACGCGGGCATTTCGATCGGGAATACGTTTAGGCGGTAATAGAGATCCTCGCGGAACTCATTCACGCTGATCATGGTTTCTAAATCTCTATGTGTCGCTGCTACAACGCGCACATCGGCATTGATGGTCTTAGTGCCGCCAACACGCTCAAATACCCGTTCTTGCAGTACACGAAGCAATTTAACTTGCATCTGCAATGGCATGTCACCAATTTCATCGAGAAATAGTGTGCCACCTTCCGCCAATTCGAAACGGCCCTTACGAGAACAAATTGCCCCAGTAAATGATCCCTTCTCATGACCAAAAAGTTCACTCTCTAACAACTCTGGCGGTATAGCACCACAGTTAACAGGAATAAAAGGGCCATCACGGCGCTCAGACAAATAATGGATATTACGGGCGACCACTTCTTTACCGGTACCGGATTGACCCAGTACTAGTACAGTCGCCTCAGATGTCGCCACTTGATTAATCAAGTGTCTTACATTGGCAATACCATCACTGCGCCCAACCAAGCTTCGGAATAACTTAGTTTGATTTGCACTTGTGGGGACTTGAGGGCGTTTAACTTGACCAAATACTTGGCAGAAGTGTAATAATTCGGTGAGTTGAGGATAGGTTAAAGGTTCCTCAATGTTTCCAAGAATGTTAGACACTTGCAGATCGTCAACGTTGCCAAGCAACAGCATAGGTTGCCATGGATGTTGACCCGCGATGTTTTTAAGTGCATCAGCATCCATAACATCAGTTAGGATAACTAAAGCTCGAAAACGAGTATCTTGGAGGCTAGCACTTAATTTTTCGGCGTCAATTTGTGCAATTTGCTCACCTAAAAAATCAAAAATGCAACACAGGCGATTTAATCGCTCTGATGAGGGGCCGATAAGTAAAATTCGTTGATCTGTTTGCATCATTCAGTAGGCCGTAAAGCTCTAATATGTATTAATTCGCATTAATTATTTATGATTAGTTGCTGTAAAAGCTTAACAAATTCAATGTAACAATCTGTGCCACCATCACTACTGTGATGAATATTGTATTATCAGCAGACGAGAAGCAAGCCTCAGATGAGGTTTATGCCAAACTGAATTGATTTTAGTTCATTTATGCCATGATTCTAGTTAAAAACGTCAAACATTTGACTTTAAGCCAAAAAAAAGACGCAACCAGTGCGTCTTTTTCTAATCAAAAATTATTATATTAACCCGCTTCTGAATGTGCCGATATATTATGTTTATCAGCAGGAATAGCATCCCAACCTTCTTTGATGGTACGTAAAACCTCACATACATCATCAATCGCTTTCACATCATTATTGATGTTAGCTTCAGAAATTTTACGCAACATGAAATCATAAAGATCACTCAAATTTCTTGCTATCTGTCCACCAGCATCCATATCTAAGCTATTGTTTAAACCAGTAATAATCCCAATAGCCTTGCCAATATACATACCTTTATTAGACAGATCATTTTGTTCAATCGCAAGACGACTCTGCGCTAAACGTTGCAGTGCTCCCGCGAACATAAGCTGAATAATACGATGTGGTGAAGCAACGGTAATTTCACTTTCTAATGAAACCTTACGGTATGATTGCAGTGAACCTCTCATAAACACCTACCTATTTGAATCTATAGTCTTATAAACACTAATCTGGCGTTTATTCTTACTGCCTGCATGTAATAATGCTTGCCTATCTGCCATTACAACACTTGCTTTACTTGTGTACTCTTGAGTAAGGTCAAGTTGACGTTGAAGATACTCAACATCCGTCATATTCGCATCAGCCACTAATACATCGAGTAAAAGTTGACGCTCTCCAACCAGTACCTGCAAGTTCGACACCAACTCGTCAGTTTGAGGTTCTTCAGCAGGGATCTGCGTCAATTTATTTAAGATTTCACTCAAAATGGCATTTAGCTCATCAAGTTGTTTCACTAACAACTCCTTTACTCATTAAAAGTTTATTTTCCTTTCTTAACCGCACCAGGAAGTGAATTAATACGATCAATGAGGCCGCTACTCTGCTGATTAAGTTTGCCAACGACAAGATCCATAGCATTATACTGCTTAGTTAAACGCGCTGTTAGCTGATCCATTTTAAGCTTAAAGGCTTCTCTTTGATCTGTGATTTGGCTTTGCTGATTGGTATATCCAGTTTGACGAGAGTCAATTAGTCCACGTGACTTAACGTAGCTGTCAGCAAGATCATAAAAACGATTGGCAAGCCCTTTATCGGGCGTTGAAAATAACGCCTCAACACTAGACATGTCCTCTGAAAGCACTTTATCAAGTTTAGTATCATCAATAGATAACTTACCATATCTATCTGTTTTAATACCTATGTCATATAAGGCAATCGAATTACCACCATCAGTATCAATTCGCTCACTCGATATGCTTCGTAATTGAGATTCTATCGAGCGAACCATAGAGTCGCCCTGTAATGCAGCTGCGGTTTTCTTGTCCTTATCATAGGACGACATCTTATCAACGGCAGTGGCTAAGCTATTGTAAGCGTCAACAAAAGCTTTAACATTGGTCTTAACCGCATCATCATCTTGTTCAATTTTTAATGTAGTCGTCTTAGAAAGATCGGCATCAGTTAAGTTTAACGTCATACCTGCAATAGCATTTTTAACCTCATTTGTTTGTGAGGTAACCTTCTGATTATCAATGTAAACAACTGAATTCTTAGCATTTTGAAGCGTGGTAATATTTCCTGCACCAAACATATCATTCAGACCAGTACCAGACGTGTCATTAGCTGTAATACTGATTTGATTATCTTCACCCGATTTATTAGAGCTAAAAATCAACCGACTGCCAGCATCACTGGTAATAACTGTCGCCGTCACACCTGTATTATCTGATGATTTATTAACTTTCTTAGCAATGTCAGATAATGAGTCGGTTGCAGCAATATCAACAGAAAAGCTCTTGCCATTGATGCCAAAATCTAAACTTCCTTCACCGACAGGCAATACAGGATCTGCTACGTTTATTCCAGCAAGTTTATGATTGACCGCGAGCTGCTCAACTTTAATACCATAGCTACCCGCTTGTGCCGTCTTGTCTGCTGTGGCAGTTAAATAAGTTTCATTACTAACAGAGATTTTTCGTTGATTAAGAGCATCACCAGTTTGAAGTTTTTTTAAGGCATCTTGAAACGTAGACAACGCACTTTTTAAGGTTCCCATGGCAGAAACCTTTGCTTTAATGCTGTCTTCCTTTTTATTAAACATCGCTTCTTTCGGTGTTTTTTCAGCATCGACTAGAACTTGCACAATTTCACTAATTTTAAGGCCAGAACCCATGCCTGTCGCAGTTAATGCCATATAAACCTCTCACTCTTCAACGATTACTACTAGTAATATGTAAATCTACGCCTCTGTTTTCATCAAAAGCCCAGTGACTTCAGATAATTTTTCAGCTAGGGCTAATGCTTCTTCACTCGGCATCTGCCTAATGACATCACCAGTATCCCTGTCAAGTACAGTAACAACAGCTTGCCCCGAAGTTTCATCAACCTTAAATGCTAGCCCTTTACGCATCATCGACATCATATCAGATAGATCGGTAGCAAGCTGATTCAACTTACTTGGGTCCTGTTCATTACTTATTGCACTCTGTTCCACGGTTTGGTCAATCGTCGATACCTCGGCATCCCGCTTTAACTCGACATCTGAAGCAGATGTTTTAAGCGGTGCTTGAGTTAAATCAACTTTATTGTGAACCATAGAAGATGAACTTGCTATATTGATATCCATAGCCATACCTCAGCAAATTAAGTAATTGTTCTAACACAACCTCACAAAACAATTACACTATAAAGCTTAATTAACCTATTAATGTGGCAAAGGGAGATCCGTTGCCGAACCTCCCTTATCACTTATCCGTATTGCTACTGAAGACTACAGTAGTGATAAGGCCACTTGAGGTAACTGGTTAGCTTGGGCCAACATAGCAGAACCCGTTTGCTGTAGTACTTGATTCTTTGTCATTTGCGATGTTTCTTTCGCGAAATCCACATCAACGATACGGCTCTTAGCATCGGCAACGTTAGCTTGGGTGTTTGCACTGTTACTGATGTTATGCGCTAGACGGTTTTGCATCGCACCTAAGTCAGCACGTTGGGTATCAATTGTTTTAATCGCTTTGTCAATTGCAGCAAGAGAAGATGCTCGGTTTGCAGAGGTAGCTAATGCTATGCCACTTACAGATAAAGAGGTCTTATCCGTTTTTTTCACCTTCACGGTAACATCTTCACCTTCTTGGTGACCGACTTGGAACTTCTTACCAGCAGAGAAACCACCCTGCATTAATTTAGTTGTACCGAAAGCAGTGTTCTTACCAATATCATCAATTTCTATCACTAACTGGTCAATCTCAGCTTTTAAAGCAGCGATATCATCGGTACTGTTTGCACCGTTTTCAGCCTGAACAGTCAAGTCTCGCATACGTTGTAACATGTTAGTTTGCTCTTGCATCGCACCTTCAGCAATTTGTGCGATTGAAATAGCATCGTTAGCGTTACGCATACCGACTTCAAGGCCGCGTACTTGGCTATTCAGACGGTTAGAAATTGCTAGACCGGCAGCATCGTCCTTAGCACTGTTAATACGCAGACCACTGGATAAACGTTCCATTGATGTGGCCAAACCGCCAGCTGATGTATTTAAGTTCTTTTGCGCTTTTAAAGATGTGACGTTCGTGTTTACTGTAATGGCCATGATTCGTTTCCTCTTTATACCTGGCTTATTCAACTTGCCTGTCTACTTATTAAGCCAGGCGGGTCTTAGTGGTTACAGTATATTTAACGGCAGCACCTTTTTTATCTTTAGGATTATTTTTAAAAAATAATAACTTTTCAAAAATAATCATTTTTTTCAAATAGATAACTATCTTTAATAAAAACTTTGCCTACTTTCCTAGAAGATTCTAGAACAAGTAGGCAAAAGCACTTCAATACCATTTCACATCAATGGCATTAACCAAGGAGAGATAGTGCAACTTGAGGTAACTGGTTAGCCTGTGCAAGCATTGCAGAACCCGTTTGTTGTAATACTTGATTCTTAGTCATTTGTGAGGTTTCCTTCGCAAAATCGACATCCACGATACGACTCTTAGCATCAGCAACGTTAGCTTGTGTGTTCGCACTGTTACTAATGTTATGTGCTAAACGGTTTTGTACCGCACCTAAATCAGCACGTTGGGTGTCAATCGATTTAATGGCTTTATCAATCGCCTTGAGCGATGATGCGCGGTTTGCAGAACTCGCCAACGCTAAGCCAGCCACTGATAAAGATGTTTTATCTGTTTTCTTCACTTTTACAACGACATCTTCACCTTCTTGGTGACCGACTTGGAACACTTTCCCTGCCGAGAATCCACCTTGTAACAGCTTTGTATTACCAAACGCTGTACTTGTGCCTATGTTATCAATCTCAGTAACTAACTGATCCATTTCAGCTTTCAGTGCTGAAATATCGTCAGTACTGTTTGCACCATTTTCTGCTTGAATGGTTAAATCACGCATACGTTGGAGCATGTTCGTTTGTTCTTGCATCGCACCTTCGGCGATTTGAGCAATTGAAATCGCGTCATTTGCATTTCGCATGCCCACTTCTAGACCGCGTACTTGGCTGTTCAAGCGGTTAGATATGGCTAGACCTGCGGCATCATCTTTAGCGCTGTTAATGCGCAGACCACTTGATAGACGTTCCATAGAGGTCGATAAACCGCTACTAGAAGTATTTAAATTCTTTTGTGCCTTCATTGAAGTCACGTTGGTATTAACTGTAATAGCCATGTTGAGTTCCTCTTCCTAGTTATACCGCCAAGGCTTGGAGCTTGGCTAAATTTTTAACAATTTATCTTACAGATGGATAGGTACTTGCTTTCTGTTAAATAAAGTCGAACAGGGAAACAGAACCCACCTTACTAAACACGTTTGAGACTGCGTTCAATGCAAGCTGTTGCTTTTCAAATTCCGTAATCGCTGATGCATAATCGAGATCTTCCAAGAGTGATAGCGCTGATGTGTTCACCACTTTCTCCTCGGTATGTGTCTCTGTGTAACTTTCGACAACTTTCAGATTATTCCCTGCCACACTTCTGGCAGAACTAATTTGATTGACGCCACTATCAATGTTATTCAATATCTGTGCCAACTGAGCTCGCCCTTGAGGCGTGTTAGCGGAATTAGGATCTTCAATTAATGCAATCGCACTGCTGATCGTATCGAAAATACTGACCTCGGCCTGGGGTTCCATGGTGAAACTATCGCCAGCGCTGGGTTTTCCATCAATTTTAACGTCTATACCATTAAAGCTAACGGGATTGGTCGCATCAAAATTAGCGACGTTTGCGACAGGATTATTAGCAGAATCGAGCACTTGTAAATTCGTGCCACCAGCGCCATTATCAGTAAAGTTAAACGTATATGTATCAGCTACATAAGTTGCAGCATCAGCAATTTTTGCCGTTTTAACGCTAAACTCCCCCTGCTGGCTGGCCAAATAATTGACGCTATAATCACCAAGTCCATTGGGTGCTTTCATAAACGCGCTATCGCCAGGGATGTTTGTCCCCATGGCCACACCCGTTTGCACTAAACTATTTCTGACGCCAGAATCACCGCTATACACAATTTTAGGCGGCGTCGAATTATCAAAAGCAAAAGGTTCTTTATCGGTACTGAAACCGGAGAACATATAATTGCCAGATTCATCCTTACTATTCGCAATAGAAAGCAACTCTTCCAAGCTGCCTTTCATCTCATCGGCAATCATTTGCCGCTCAGTTCCAGATAGTGTGCCGTTTATCGCGCGCATAACTTGCTCACGCATCGAACCGGTCAAATCTTCAGCACTACCGAGTTTACTTTCAGTCACGGCAAGACGATTCGTTGCATAATCTATGTTCTTCATAAACTGATCGACGAGTGCATTTTTCTGATTCAGATTATCAATACCCTGTGACGCCACAGGATCATCACCAGCAGTATTGACTTTCTTACCACTTCTCAATTGGTCAATAATTTTGCTGGTCGCTGTTTGCTTTTGCAGCACACTGGTAATGCTTTGATTAAAGAGCTGCGCGGATGATAATCGCATAGTTAAATCTCCTAACGCACTGAGGATAATAAGGTGTCAAAAATCTGCTGTGCAGTCGTCATGATCCGCGCAGAGGCTTGATAGGCTTGCTGAAAACGCATTAAATTTGCCGCTTCTTCATCTAAGTTCACGCCCGACTCACTCTCTACGCGCGCATAAGCTTGTTGATACACGGCCTCTGCCGAACCTGTACGCACTTTGGCCGCTTTCGTTTTACTGCCTACCTCGAGCTTAGTATTCTCGAACACATCAGCTAGGGTCGACTTTCCCCCATTCATCACCTTACTTTCGCTCAACTTAGCCATAGCGACAGCATTAGAGTTATCCCCCTCTGCGAAGGATAAATCGAAGGTAAATCTGTCATTGCCTGCTGCAGCTGTACTATCTACTTCGAAGGTAAAACCAAAGGCGCTGATACTCGGTGGGGTATAAGTTGTAGCAGCCCCAAGTGATGTTCCTGCGGCATCAAATGCTTCATAGGTGGGTGGCACGACTGTGGTGTCGAGTTTGATCGTCAATTCACTGCCCGTCACAGGGAAATTTGCGGCATTGCGATTGCCAATTTGAGTCAACTTAACTTGGGTATTGCCCGAGTTAGCGGCATCTGCGGTAATCTTTGGGGATGCGGCGGCAATACCTTTAGGGTCTTTCATGACAACTTCAATGCCATTTGAGGCGCCCGCTGTCGGGCGAATGGCAAAGCGATCCCCCGACGCCATAGCGCCTGCTTTTATGTCAATTGAAAATCCAGAACCACCCGATAATGTCGAGCCCGTTAACGTCAGCGGTGTTATCGTCCCCGTTTCCGTATCTCTCAATTCATAAGTGGCAGGCGAGGTAAATGACAGCTCGTAGGCACCACCAGTTAATAGACTGCTATCATCGATGGTGACGCCTAACGTTGCATTGCCCGTATTACCAGAAAAACCTGCCACACGGCCCAAGGACATCATAGGATCATTGATATCTTTGAAGATATTGGCGCCGACTTGCCCATTGAGGTCAATGCCTTGCGCTTGCATTTTGTTGAAGTTATCAGCCACGCCCAAAGCTAATTGGTCAAGCTCATGACCTGCGGGAATTAACGTCTGATCACGATAATCAAACATAGCTCCTAGCTGACCGCCAAGCTTACTTGGGTCAACTGTGACGCTTTGCGAACCAATACTTGAGTTAAGCTGTAACTCTTTGGGAAATGGGTTACCCGCTTGAGTGCCCATACTCATGGCAATCTCACCGGAAACCAGCATCACAGAGCCACCGAGCATGATACTCTTTGCACCATTTTCTTGCGGGATGACATTCACTTGGGCGTACTGGCTTAATTCTTGAACGAGTGCATCTTGCTTATCGAGTAACTGCGCATCTTGATTCGGTGACTTCATCAGCTCTAGGTTTAAGTTGGCAAGTTCTGTACTGATCTCATTAATACGCTTAGTCATGCCGGTTATCTGGTCATTGGTTTGATCGAGCTGACCATTCAAATAAGACTGCATCTGATTCAGGCTACTGGCGACTTGCTGCGCATTCGTTAAGGTCGAGCTGCGGATGCCCAAATCAGCGGGTAAGTCCGCCACGCTATTCATACCTGCAAACAGGTCATTTAAGCTTTGTGGCACAACTTTGCCTATTTGTGAAAATAGCTGATCGAGTTCACTCAATTTACCGTAGCTGGCTTCGGCAGCACTGAGCGTTGTTTGGCCAATGCGCAACTCTCTTGCAGCATAGTCATTGTAGATTCGCTTAACGTCATTAACGTAAGTTCCTGTGCCATAAAAGCTATTGCCTAAACGCTGTGATTCTAGAGTCGACTGAGTAGCCACTTGTCTGTGGTAACCCGCGGTATTGGCGTTAGCAATGTTATTACCGGTGACACCCAGTTGCGACTGGGAGGCAAGCACCCCAGTTCGCGCAATATTCAGCAGATCAACGGCCATTAGTTGACACTCCTATGAACAAACAGGGTTGTAAGGTTCATCATTTGTCTTCTCCTGGCAGAATTGATTTCAGCTCTTCACTGATGGACTGCATCACTTTAATGACTTTTTCAGCATATCTAGGATCTGTGGCATAACCCGCATCCTGCAAAGCTCGAATAAACTGAGTTGGCGAAGCCGCCACTTTCTTCGCATCTTGATAACGATCGCCTTCGGCAATGAAGGACACAAAATCGTTGAAACTATGTTCAAAGTCACTGTAAACACGGAAGTCGGCTTTTTGCTGCACAGCCACACCGTGTTCGAATTCTAAGGTGCTGACGTTCGCTTTATCGCCTTGCCAACGACGATCAGCTTTAATATTGAATAGGTTATGACTTGGCGCGCCGTTATTACCGCGAACAATTTTTTGTCCCCAGCCAGTTTCAAGTGCCGATTGCGCCAACAATACTTCTGGCTGGGTACCTAATGCTTTTGCCGCTTTTTCAGCGTGTGGATATAAGGTCGCCAAAAACTCTTCGCGACTACCGAAGCGGACTATCTTCTGAGTTTCCCTAAAAGCTGCCGTCGGCAAAACTTGGCCGCTAATCACAGGGTCGACGACAGAAAGTGACTGTTCGCTCCAGCTTGGCTTAGGTGAATCAATTGCCAGTAAACGATTAGGCGTATCAATGTCCATTGATGAGTTTGCATCCATGGCTCTATCGGGCTCAAATGCTGGTCGAGCAATTGCAGCGGGGACACCATGGTTAACAACTGTGGGCTCAACCGCTGGCGCGACTGCACTCTGCATTGGCACGTTAAGCGCTTTAGCATCATGGAGCATTTTCATACCGCCATCGTCGCGTAATACCGATGCTGGCGTGAAATGACTGGTTTCAGGGGAAAGTTGCTGCACCATCATATCGGCAAGGCCCAATACCCCTTTGTCAGATAAATCGACCGATAACTGCTGATCGCGCATCTGCTCGTAAAACTTAGTGTATTGGCTATTGAGAGGACTATCAGACTGAAAAACCGCATTGGCATCGCGCATACTTTTCATCAGCATTTGCACGAAAATACCTTCAAATTGTTGGGCGACCTTTTTCAAGGCGCCCTTCTCATCCTTCTGAGCCTGGGCGCGGAGTGAATCTAAGCCGCCCAGGTCAAGAAAATGTGATGAACTTGAAAGCTTTTCCATGATTTTCCCGACAGAAATTAGATGATGATAAGTTCACCATGCAAAGCTCCTGCCACTTTTAATGCCTCAAGTATTGCTAACACATCTGAGGGGGCTGCACCGACTAAATTAACCGCTCTAACCAGCTCATCCAGCGTAGTGCCTGGATTAAACATAAACATACGGCGGTCACTTTCTGTCGCTGTAATCGTACTATTGCTCGTGACAGTTGTTTGACCATTGGCTAAGGCGTTTGGCTGTGAAACCTGGGTTGCCTCAGCAATCGTGACTGTCATGCCGCCATGGGTAATCGCCGCTGGGAGTAAGCGCACGTTTTGCCCAACCACTATGGTTCCAGTGCGTGAGTTAACGATCACTTTGGCAGATTCTTCTGCGGGGATAACATCCAGATTTTCAAGCGTTGCTAAAAAAGACACCCGTTGTGATACATCACGCGGAGCACTGACCTGCACAGATGTTGCGTCTAAAGGACGCGCCATATCAGGGCCTAATAGCTCATTAATCGCATCGGCCATCCGTTGTGCAGTCGAAAAATCAGAACGACGTAAGTTAAACGTCAAATAATCGCCGGTTGAAAATGGGGTCGCCACACTGCGCTCGACAATCGCGCCATTGGGTATACGGCCAACAGTTGGAGTATTTTGGATCACCTTTGAACCATCTAAACCATCGGCACTAAAACCACTCACCACTAAGCTGCCTTGGGCTATGGCATACACATTACCGTCAACGCCTTTCAAAAAGGTTTGCAATAAGGTGCCGCCGCGTAAACTTTTGGCTTCGCCTAAGCTAGATACGGTGACGTCAAGATCTTGACCCGGTTTTATAAAGGCTGGCATATCGGCGTGTACGGCAACCACAGCGACGTTTTTAATCTTTGGTTTGACGTTGTCAGGAAGATTAATACCGAAATTTTTCAGCATAGTCATAAAGGTTTGTTCGGTATAACTGGTTTTTTCACCCGTTCCCGGCAAACCAACCACTAAGCCATAACCGATCAACTGGTTACTGCGTACGCCCTGCACATTGGCAATATCTTTAATTCGTTCAGCCTGACTAGGTAGAGAAAACACTAGCACGGCAACGGCTAACACCAGTTTATATTTCATGATACGACTCCTTAGAAGGGCCACCAGTCGCTCATAAAGAACTGGCTTAACCAGCCCACTTTTTGAGCATCTGCGAAAGTACCTGTGCCACTGTATTGAATACGGGCATTTGCCATCCGCGTTGAATCGATAGTGTTATCGGGTTTAATGTCCTGCGAGCGAACCAGACCAGTGACGCGAATAAACTCATCACCATTGTTAATTGAGATCCATTTTTCACCGCGGATCACTAAGCTGCCGTTGTTCAGCACTTGCATCACGTTTGCCGAAATGCTGCCATCTAAACTATTACTCTGATCCGCATCCGATTCACGTTTAGTGTTCATGCTATCTTTATAACGTAAATCAATTGGTACTCCGCCAACGGAGATATTACTACCACCGGCGAAGATAGGATCTAAGCTCATATCAGAGCCTTTTTTGATCTGATTGCCTGCACTCTTCTTAGCTTGAGTCGACTCTTTCAAAACGATAGTGATAATGTCGCCAACTTTGTGAGCACGTATATCCGAATACAAGCTAGATGCTTGACTGTCTTGATAAATAGAACCAGTCGCGGCAATTTTTGTCGGCGGTGCCTCTGGGTATACCGGCGCATAAAAGGGATCATCCGCAAGGGGTTTCTTTTGCGTCGAGCTACAAGCTGCAAGCAATAACGCGACGGCCAACACAAGATATCTAGCCATGATGTTTGCCTCTATAAATTCTGAGTCACGTAAGACAGCATCTGATCTACCGCTGAAATCACTTTGGAGTTCATCTCGTAAATGCGCTGACTTTCGATAAGATTCACAAGTTCTTCGGTCACGTTAACGTTAGAGGTTTCTAAGGCGCCTTGACGAATCGCTCCCATGCCATCTAACGAAGCAGTACCTTGAATGGGCGTGCCGCTCGCACCGGTTTCCGTGTATAAGTTTTGCCCCATAGGATCCAGACCCGATGGATTAATAAAATCCGTCATAGTCAACTGACCCACAACTTGGTTCTCTGCTGTACCTGGGGTTTTCACTGAAACTTCACCCTCAGCGGAAACGGTAATACTAGTCGCATTGTCAGGAATCGTGATCGCGGGTTGCAGCAAGTAGCCAGAACCTGGCGTCACAATCTGGCCCGTATCGTCTAAGGTAAACTGACCATTTCGAGTATAGGCCGCAGTACCATCGGGTAGCTGGATTTCAAAAAAACCTGGGCCCTCAATCATCAGATCCAATGAGTTATCCGTAGTCAGCATGTTGCCTTGGGTAAACATTTTCTGTGTGGCGACAACTTTGGTACCCGCACCTATGTTTAATCCATTAGGTAACTTAATGTTAGAAGCGCTGACACCGCCCGCTTGGTTAACTGTTTGGTAAAGCAAATCTTCAAATACTGCGCGACTTTTCTTGTAGCCCACAGTGCTGGCGTTCGCCACGTTGTTCGAGATCACCGCAATGTCAGTTTGCTGTGCGTCTAAGCCAGTTTTACTAATCCATAACGCCGGATGCATAATCTATCTCCTAACTAATACGCATTAATGAAGATGAAGCGCGATCATTTTCTTCCGCGGTTTTCATCATCTTGACTTGCAATTCAAACTGACGCTGAAGGTCAATCAAAGACACCATTTCATCGACAGGATTTACGTTACTGCCTTCCACTGCGCCACTTTCAACCCCTACGCTAGGATCGGTAGGAGCGATATTGCCCGACACGAGCCGGAACAGTCCGTCCTCACCCCGCATCATCTCGGCATTACCCGGATTAACGAGTTTCAAGCGACCGACTTCTTCCACAACCTCAGCGGTAGCGCCCTGAGGTCGCACAGAAATAATGCCATCCTGAGAAATTGAAACTTTCTCGATAGGAAGCGGCAACACTATGGGACCAGCATCACCCATAACAGGATTTCCCCTGTCATTGTGTAGTAAACCCGTAGAGTCGAAACTTAAACTGCCTGAGCGGGTATAGGCTTCACTGCCATCTTTTGCCTGCACGGCAAACCAGCCGTCGCCTTTAATGGCAACATCGAGATCTCGTCCAGTGGTTTTTATGGGACCAGAGCGAAAATTAGCTGACGGAGATTCTGTCATCGCAAACACCCTTGTCGGCAATCCTTCACCGAAGGCCTGCATCGAGCGAGCTTGCGCCATATCGGATTTAAAACCGTCGGTATTCGCGTTAGCTAAGTTGTTCGCACGGAGCGCCAGCTCATTCATATTTTGCTTAGCACCACTCATGGCGACATAAAGGAATTTGTCCACAGACTGCTCCGTCAAATTTTCTACATGACAATAGCAAAGCAAGCATCATGCCAACAAAATTGACTTTTAATTTACTGATAGAATTGAAGAATAGGAAAATGAAGTGAATTGACAGTAGGATAAAGGCTAAGTGTTGCCACTGGCGGCAACACTTAGTCATACAATGTAATGATTAGCGGATTTGTAATACGGTTTGTTGCAGCGTGTTGTTCACTTCAAGGGTACGAGAGTTTGCTTGGAAATTACGCTGCGCAGAAATTAAATCAACCAGTTCAGTGGTCAAATCGATGTTCGATCGCTCTAACGCCGATGACTTGATGCTACCAAAAGTACCACTGTTTGCCTCACCAGCAAGAGCAGGGCCAGAATTCAAACTGGCTTTCCACGACGTATTACCCACCTGTGTTAAACCTTGTTCGTTAGCAAATCGAACCAAGGCAACTCGTGCTAAAGGCACACTTAAATGGTTCGAGTAACTTGCAGTAATTAAACCATTAGCACCAATTTCAACGTTAGTTAAACGACCAACCGTCGTACCATCTTGTTTCAATTCAGTCGCCGCAAAAGGATCTGCATATTGCGTTGGCGCATTGAACTTCACTGTTAATGCTTGAGTGGCATCCGCTCCAGCACCTAATACACCAGCTGGTTTATTACCAAGTGGCGCCGTAGTAATAACTGCAGGATTACTGTCAATATAGGCTCCAACTGAGTTAAACTTCAGCACCGCCCCCGTCCAGCCACCAGCAGTTTGCGCTGAAACACCACCACCGCCCGCAACAGGTGGCACATCTGGACTACCGTCACCATCAGTATCCACATCGTATTTACCTGCAGGGCCATTTAAATTTACAGGTTTATTATCAATAGCATAATAAGCCACCCAATTACTCTCACCATTATATGCACCGTCTTTAGGCTTCACAAAGTACGTGGTCATGATGTGGCCCTCACCGAGAGAGTCATAAATAGTCATTGAAGTGACATTGTTATAAGTTTTTGGATCGGCGGGATCAAATAAAGCAGGATCTAGTGCTTCAGCTTTAGCATTTAAGTTCATTTGTAAAGTGACATTCTCAGTCTTTACTGGACGACCTGCAGTATCGGGAATTTGTACAGGCTTAGCCGTGGTTAAACTCACAGATGTTGAGTTGCCGTCTTTATCCACAGGGAAAGTCTGTAAATAGTTGCCAGCCGAATCCACCATGTAATTATTAGAATCTACTTTAAAAGCGCCTGCACGGGTGAATGCGTGATCTAATGTTCCTAATTCAGAGGACGTTACAAAGAAACCACCACCTTTGATTGCCAAGTCGAGGGAGTTCTTCGTCAGTTGTAAGCTGCCTTGATGGAATTGCTGTGCCACTTGACTCGTTGCAACACCACCACCAACAGCAGTTTTAGCATTTGAAAAAATAGAATTAGCGTACACATCCGCAAATTCAGCACGGGACTCTTTAAAGCCAATGGTGTTCGCATTAGCAATGTTATTCGCCGTAGTGTTTAAATCTTTCTGCGCGGCATCAATGCCACTCAATGCAATGTTAAACGACATAATTCACCTCTACACTTGACTCAATTCATTGATGAGCGACTTACGCCCAATTCGGATGCTGCAAAAATTCTTTTAGGCAAACTTAGGTTTCAGATACAGCTAACACATCGGTTAACTTGATGCCCATACCGCCTCTCAAGTTAAGAATGGCACCAGTACTGGCCGTACCAAGAGAGACACTGGTCACATGAGCATAGGTCGAGACTGGCAATTCTTGGGATTTCCCATCCACTAAACCACTCGCCTTGATCGTATAGTTACCTGCGGTTACAGGTTTTCCATCTTTATCGAGGCCATCCCAGTTGACATCGACATTGCCCCCCTTACTGCCATCAACTTTAAAGGTGGTCACAACTTGGCCTTTATCATCCTCAACACGTACAGTAATTTCAGGAATTTTAGCTGGCGTGCTAATCACACCTTTTATTGTTGGGCTTTCAGCTGAAATGTTACCTGTATCGGTTGGGATCAATACCTTGCGACCAACAAGTCCCGATGCCTGCAATGCTTGGCTCGACGTCATAACACCGTTCAAATTAACGATTTCATTATTCAACTTAGTAATACCATCAACCGTCGAGAATGATGCCATCTGCGCAATCATTTGGTCGTTGTCGACGGGCTTAAAAGGGTCCTGCATCGATAACTGTTGGCTTAATAACGAGAAAAAGTCATCTTGAGTTAACTGTTGGCTTTTCGCTTCCGGTACTATCGAATCTTTTGGCAGTCTTATGCCATCAAGAAACGGATTACCCGTTGAACTGGTTGATGAGTTGGTCGTCACAGCATTTGACTGACTCTTATTTTGAGCCGTCTGCGTCGATGCTTGGTTAATTTGATTAATGAGGCTCACAGCTTACCTCCTAAGTAACACATGTTATTTACCCATCCCAAGTGTTTGTTGCAGCATAGACTTAGCTGCTTCAGCGACTTGAACATTCATTTGATATGAGCGCGAAGCAGAAATCATATCTGCCATTTCTTCCATGACATTAACATTCGGTTTATAAATAAAGCCGTCCGCATCCGCCATTGGATGATCGGGCGAATATTCTTTTAGCAGTGGTTTATCACTTTCAACAATACCTTTTACCGCAACACCTTGAGAGGCTTGTTGCTGGCTTTGAGCTTTAGCCATTTCAGCTTCAAAAATAGGATGACGGGAACGATAGGTCTTATCTACGCTACTCGAGACGGAATCAGCGTTAGCTATGTTACTCGCCGTGGTGTTCAACCTGACCGATTGAGCCGACATTCCAGAGCCAGCAACATCAAATATGCTAAATAAACTCATGATTAATCCCCTCTCAGCGCTTTCTTCATGCCACTAAACTTACTGTCTAAAAAGCCTAATGACATTTGATATTCAAGGGCATTTTGCATGAATGCCGATTGTTCCTGTTGGATATCAACGGTATTGCCATCACCGGTATCGGGTTGATTTGGCACACGGAACTTAACAAATTGACCCGTCAACTCAGCAAGACCAAAATGCTTGTCTGACTCTTGCATTTCAAGACTATTACGCTGCTGTTGTTGGCCACGGGCGGCCTGCATTGCCGCAGAAAAATCAACATCACGGGCTTTATAATGTGGCGTATCGGCGTTAGCGATATTGCTCGAAATGACTTCAGCTCGCTGCGCTCTAATACCGAGAGTGTACTGATGCACACCCAGTGCATTATCAAAATTGATCGCCATAAAATTGCCTCCTCGTGTTACTCACGGAAATAAAGCAATTCATGTGCCAACATAGGGGAATAATGAGAATAACAATAGGGATGAGCAAGTGATGGGTAAAAAATTACCGACAAATGTCGGTAATTTTCTTTAAAGCAGCAGACTTAAGTCTTTTTCTGGTAATAAATCCCTGGATTACAACGGACCATGTCAAACTCATCCGTTAAACCAGCTATAGATTCAGAAGCACCAAGAAATAAGATCCCTTTGGGATTAAGAGCGGCAGCGAATTGCCGCAAAATTTTTGCCTTTGCCTCAGGCGCAAAATAAATCAGCACATTGCGGCAAAAAATAATGTCGAACTTACCAAGTAAGCTATAACTCTCAAGCAGGTTATGTGCTCTAAAGTTCACCAAACGCTTAACATTATCCTTTAACTTCATATTGCCTGAAGGTAAAGCATCAAAAAACTGACGCTTACGCTCTTCGGATAAACCGCGCGCTAGTGCCAAACTATCGTACTCAGCATTTTTGCAACGTTCCAACATGGAAGGTGATAAATCCGTGGCTTGAATTGACGCACTCCCCGCAAGCGCACCAGGCTTCTTCTGTTGATACTCAAGAATCGTCATCGCCAATGAATAGGGTTCTTGCCCGGACGAACACGCTGCCGACCAAATCTTAAGTGGACGACCTAAACGACTATACTCAGGTAATAAAACGTTATGCAATAACTCAAATGGATAACGATCACGAAACCAGAGGGTTTCATTGGTCGTCATAGCATCGATCACTTCAGCCCGAAGCGCACGTTCCGTTGGCTTCATCGAATGCTTAACCACATCGGATAAGGATGGCAGGTTATATTTCCCCATCAGAGGAGCTAGACGACTGCGCACCAGATATTGCTTATTTTCACCCAGTACGATGCCGCTGTGTTGCTCTAAGAACAACCTAAATTGATTATATTCAGCTTCAGCGAGTGATTTATTTGGCACATTCACATCCTAAATCCTATAGCAAGCACCAAAATCAGTGCGAAACCATCATGTTATAAAGTCGAGATTATAGCGTAAAGCGTATCTAGGTACTAACTACTGCACTTACAAACTTAAGTGTTTATTCACGGCAGCAGCCAGTTCGTCGGGATTAAACTTAGCGATAAAGTCATTGGCCCCCACTTTTTGAACCATTGCCTGATTGAATACACCACTTAACGACGTGTGCAGTACCACTTTAATATGCTTGAGCTTAGGATCGTCTCGAATCTCAGCGGTCAGGGTATAACCATCCATTTCAGGCATCTCAATGTCTGAGATAATGAGAGGGATTTCATCGGCAACATTGTCCATTTCTTTGGCGATTTCTTTAAGCTTATCTAATGCTTCTCGACCATCTTTTGCGGTATCAATTTGTAAGTTCAATGACTCGAGTGAACGAATAATTTGCTTACGCGCCACGGCAGAATCATCGATAACCATAATATGGTAATGCTGTGTTCTGTCGAGGGTCAGTTTTTCATTGGCTTCTTCACTGATAGCGGTTTTAACCGGTGAAATCTCATCTAAGATTTTTTCTACGTCGAGAATTTCAACCAATTCACCTTCTATCTCAGTTACAGCCGTCAGATAAGAATAACGACCGGCACCTTGCGGCGGAGGCATAATCGCTTCCCAATTCATGTTGATAATCCGCTCAACAGAACTGACCAAGAAACCTTGAACGCTACGGTTATATTCAGAAATAATGATGAAACAGTTTTCAGTACTCGCTAAAGGTCTACCACCTGTTGCCGCACTCAGATCAATAACTGAAATAGTCGTACCGCGAATATGCGCGACACCTTTAACATAAGGATTAAGTTTAGGCAAAGTTGTCAGTGGCGGGCACTGCAGTACTTCTTTCACCTTAAACACGTTAATCCCAAACCGTTGACGACCGTTTAATTTAAAAAGCAGCAATTCTAAACGGTTTTGACCAACGAGCTGGGTTCGTTTGTTGACTGAATCAAGAATACTCGACATAACTCTGCCTTGTTGTTCTGTTTATGTACGGCCCTATGACTCGTTTGAGTATAGGCATATTAATTGCTTACGTCTTATCTATCGATAAACATAGTCGAAACTGAGTCAATCTTCTGACAGTGATGCAAATTATTATTACAGTGGTCAGCTTCGAACTTGATAAAAGTATAGGTGCATTCTGGCGTTACAAGCTAGTCTCTTCATTATGAAAGTAAATTTAGTCTGTTTTTTTAGTGTTTTCGCCCTCTTCATGCCCGCTTTTGCGAGTGCAGAGCCTATTGTTCCCACCGTATCGGCCATCTCAGAATTAGCTAAAGCGCTTATTTCAGAAAAGATATCCGTGCCAGCGAATGCCAAAGTCGATATTTCGCCGCAAATAGTTGACGCAAGAATGCTGCCGTCACAATGCTCGTCGCCGATTAAGGTTGAATTGGCTAGTGACAGGGAAATTAGCCGTAATAACACCCTAAAAGTCAGCTGTGATACTCAAGAGCTCGCTTACCCTTGGCAAATTTATATCTCGGTTAGAGTGGATATTTTATTCCCCGTTGTTGTCACAACTGAAACCTTAGCGCCTGGCGAACTCATCTCCCCTAGCCAAGTTGAAATCCGTTACATTGAGCAAAATAGTTTACGAGGCGCTGAATTTGATGACCCAAGTAAATTAGCTGGTGTGCGAGTCAAACGACGCGTCTCGAAGGATAATCCTATATTGAGCAATAACTTATGCTTCGTGTGTAAAAACGACTCGGTATCTATTTATGTTCGTTCTAACTCATTCGAACTTAAAACTGCGGGCGAAGCCCTACAAGATGGCAATAAAGGCGATCGGATCAGAGTCAAAAATAGCAGTTCAAACAAAGAACTAGATGCTATAGTCACGGGCATTGGCGAAGTTGAAGTAAGAATGTAAAATAATCTAAAGCTTTTTTATAAGCTGCCGATACCCCAGTTAAGAAATCCCGTACACACGACGCTGGAGCCGAAAATGGCAATTGATATTAGCAAACTCAACACTGCAACGACCACACAAGTTCGTTCAGGTGCAACTAAAACTAGCAGCGATCAATCTGCTCAAGTTGCCACAAAATCGACAACACCACAAAGAAGCGACTCAGTGGTGATTACAGCGCAAGCGCAACAACTTCAAGGAGCTCAGACTAAAATGGCGAGCCTTCCTGAAGTTGATCAAAAGAAAGTGGCCGAAATTAAACAGGCTATCGCCGAAGGCCGCTATAAAATTGACCCTGAAAAGTTGGCTGCCAATATTGCAAGTTTTGAAGCCGAACTTAATGACTTGAATAAAGAGTAACTATGACTGAAATAGCTAAACTGGTAGATCTACAACACGCCCATTTGGCTGTTCTTAAGCAAATCATACTCAAGGAAAAAGGCGCTTTGGTTGACCAAAACGCCGATTTACTGCTTTCTCTTGCTAACGAAAAATCACAATGTCTGAAAGAACTCAAGACTAATGACGATATTCTGGCAAACCACACTGATAAGTCTCAACTCACTCAGCAAAGTGAACTCGTGCATAAAATGGCCGTTGTCAAAGACGCATTAACTGAATGCAAAGAACTGAACGATCAAAATGCCAGTTTAATTGAGATGAATTTAGCCAGTCTCAATCGCTTCGCTCAAGCTTTACAAGCCAGCAGAAACGCCTCCAGCCTTACGTATAACGATAAAGGCAAGACCTCAACTATCTCAAGTTTAGGCAATGATTTAAAGGCCTAACAGGCGCATCAATTCCTACTCTGTATTTCCCGCTTCTAAGCTCTGCGATTAAAGATTAGACTTTGATACTTGTGCAGAAAAAGAAAAGCCGCATAACTACTCGTATAGTACGCGGCTCAATAGAGTCATGTAGAAATGACTAGAAATACGTGACTTCTTTCACTCGCTGTGGACGACTCTGTTGTTGATACAGCGCCCATACCTGTGAAAAATCCAGTTCTAACTCAGTGACATAATGATCGCCAGCCGGATAACTCTTAACGACCCGCGCCCCACGGATCACGCCAGAAACCGACGCTTTAACATTATCGTCCGTCAACATCCAATCACTGACACTGCTGTTTGCCGTTATTTTCTGCCCATAAACTTGTTCTGCTAATTCACGATAGGCCACAATTTTTGATGCTTGCATGGCCATCAACACTCTTTGTGATTGCTCTTTAGCCGGTTGAGTCGCTAAGGGCGCATATCCTATGGCCGTTAACTTAGGAAAACTCGGCGGAGGCACATCTTCCCATTGCACATATCTATCTTTAGCAGCGCAGCCAGTTAGCATTAGCGCCGCAATAACTAAAAGGTAGCGTTTCATTTTCCATCTCCTAAAACACGCACTTCATTCATGCCTGGACTCGCCTGACGATATAAGATGCCATTTTGTGACACAATTTGCTCCGAAGGCTGCATGTAGTTTGCCAACTCTTTTTGAGTCACAAAAGTTTGAGAGGCCGATACCACACGATTGTTACTTATGTTCACAATCCGAGTATTGATCGCCATACCATTGGTAACTGGGCTCATAGTCGAAACGACAAGATGCTCAACGGGAAGATTTTTCGACAATTGTTGCCAATCTCGCGTCAAAATAAAATCCCCATTAGCCGTCACTCTCAAGCCATCTGCTAAATTTAAATCAACCACATTAAACTGAAAGCTATGGAGCGACGTCATTAATCCTTGCTGTAACTGCTGCGCCAACGCATTTGTGCCATTCATGTCACCCACTAATACTGGGGTGGCGACGACAATTGGTTGATCAGAACGCAGAGCATCATTTTGCTTAACGAGCTCTGTCACAATTCGCTGTGCTAAATGGTTGATCACTGCCGTTGGCGGCAACCCATTGCCATCCACTAAACTCGGCTTGGGCGGTGTAACCGATTTAGCCACACATCCACCTAACATCAGTAATGTTAAGGGAATAATCACACGCTTTAGCATTGGATTTACCTCATCTGTGGGTGTACTGGCAATTAAATCACTCACACTCTATGCGTTTCATTTTTGTGAGTAACAAAAGCCAGCAATCTTCGGACCAAAATTGCTCCAGCCCGACAATATTATGCTCATACGCTGTATATCGACTGCGCCAATGGAAACTTTATCGAAAACTCTCGTTAGTCAGGCATGAAATTTGCTTTGTCGGTATATTAGATTAAGTGTCAGGAAACTGGCTCGATTAGCAAGCTCGCCAATAGCTTAGCGATAAGGATTGTATTGATGCACATACCACGTTCAGCTTCGCTCATCATTTTGAGCCTTGCACTGCTGTCTTTGCCTACTCGGGCCGAATGGATAGAAGCCAGTGGTGAAGCGACTATTATCAATGGTAATACGGCTCAAGCAAGGGAAGAAGCGATTAATCAAGCCGTTAGCTACGCGACATTAAGCACAGGCATTCAAATCTCCAGTGAACAACAAACCTCTAACGGAAACCTTACACAGAATAACTTCGCGATAAATCGCAACGCCCAAGCCATCAGCATCCAACTTGTTAGCGAACGAATCCAGGGAAACAAAATTTATGTGTCCCTACGACTCGATCTAAATGATGATCCTACGCAGCAGTGTCCAAATGGACAATTAAAGGCTGCGATTCTAATCCCTCAAGCACAAATCAAAGATCGTACTCAGCTCAGATACGGGCAGCTTTCAGGCTTTGAAGAAGTGATCTCAGAAAAATTAGGCAGTGTTATAGAAGATTACTCTTCCACAGGTTTTAGCCACACTCATGCTAAAGAACTGCTCGATATTAAACAAGATCTAGTGGATATTCGCGGTTATCGACTCCCAAGCTGGCTTAGTGAAATTACCGACAGCCAATATATCCTCCAACCACAAATTATGGATATCTCAATGGAGCCAGTGCAGCCAACCTTCCTAGGATTTTGGGATGAAGCTCCACTCAGGCAATTCCAGTTCAAACTTAGCCTCTATCATGGGATCAGTGGCGAAGAAGTTTGGAGTAAAAGCTACAGCACATCGGCGCCATGGGAATTTGAAGAACAAGCCATTATTGCCCCGAATACGGACAGATTCTGGCGATCATCCTATGGCAAAAATATTACTAAATTAATGCAACAGGCTACCCACGATTTGGACAGTACTCTCAATTGCAGACCCTTACTCGGCCAAGTCGTGAGCCGCCAAGCGGACAGGTTCATTTTAAATCTCGGCCGTAAACATGGCATTCGTGTCGGGGATAAATTCCAAGTCGTATTACAGCAAAACCTACCCGATCGACTGAATGAAATGCGCGCCGTCGCAACCAAAAGCCGAGCCACGGTAAAAATCGAACAAGTGAGTGAAGAAAGCTCTACAGCAGTACTTTTAGACCAAAATGCAGCCTACAATGTGCAGATAAACGACATAGCGCTTAAGATTTAAGCAACTAAATCATAAGCCTTTTAATCAGAGATAAAACCAGTATAATCACTGTCGTCTCTCTATAGCTCAACAGGATAGAGCAGCCGCCTCCTAAGCGGCCGATCGGGGTTCGAGTCCCTGTGGAGAGACCAGTTCGCAGGCTTCTCTTGATAATTTAAAAATACTTTCAAGGATACCGTTAATGACTGTACTTTTTGATGACAATTTAGAAGTTATAAACAGACGTTGGCCATTACTAAGTCAGGTACTCAACACTGCTTCAGTCTCAGATTTAAATGCCCATTTAGTGCAAGGTCGTGAGCAAACTATTAGCATTAATGGTATCCAGTTAAGTAGTCGTCATAACCGTATTGCAGAAGCACAGCTTTTAATTGGTCAATTGCCAAGAAATTATAGCAGGGCCACGGTTTATGGCGTCGGTATGGGTGATGTACCCACAATTCTCGTACAAAACTCTACTATAAAACACATTAACATATGTCTGCTTAACGTGAATCTGTTTGCCCTATTATTGACTTACACCGATCAAAGAGAATGGTTAAGCGATCAACGCCTAGAACTGGAATATCAACCTCAACAAAACCGATTACCGCAACACTATATCGCGATTACACCTGAATTATTACTGAGCAGCGATGAAAATGCTAGGCTGCGTGACTTACTCGCATTTAATAATAACATTACCTATGCCAATAAAAAGCATAACAATGTTGATGCTAAGCTTAAGCAACGGATGATAGAAAATCTTGCTACAATAAAAAAAGACAGTGATGCTGCCGATTTAAGCTCCTACTACCAGCCTTATAAGACCTTAGTTATAGCTACAGGCCCAACATTAGAGCAACATTACACCTATCTGAGGGTGCAACGGGCGTTACCAGAGTCGACTAGACCACTAATGATTAGTGTTGACACCGCATTAAAAGCGTTACTCAATGAAAATATTATCCCTGATATTGTTGTTAGTCTAGATCAACATATGTCACGACAGCTATTACCAGACAACATCCCCACCAGTGTTAAACTAGTCTATTTCCCCAAGTCACGACAGGATGTATTGCAATGGTGGCCTGGACAACGTTTTGCCGCCTATTCGCTGAGCCAAGTCTATGATGAGTTATACCAACTAGCTCCTAAATTACGCTTATTTACTAATGGCAGCGTAATTCACCCTGCCATAGATTTAGCGGTACACCTAAAAAGTCAAACTATTATCTTATTCGGTTGCGATTTTAGTTATCCGCATAATAAGACTCATGCCTTCTGGCAAGACGGCGAGTTGGGCATATCTATAGCCCATGCAAAAAAACACTGGGTAATGAATGGTTATGGGGGAAAAGTTGCAACTGATCTTAGTTTTCGTGGATATTTACTAGCATTAGAAAATTATATTTATTCTAAACCACATGTGACATTTTATAACGCAAGCTTAGATGGGGCCACCATTAATGGCGCTCCATATCAGGAGTGTAAGTCATGAATAATAAACCAATTGACATACTCACCATGAAATTAATATCTACTGCTAGTAAGTTTCGATTAGGCTATGAAGCCGATGGTTCACATGACTTTGCTCATTGTATAGACCAGCTTAAACCCCTGCTGCCGGAACTAACAAATGCAGTGGCTGTTGCACAATTATTTCGTGAGATGCTTGCAGAACAAGAACGCCACGACTGGCTTGCTTTGGCTGACAGTCTTGAATATGACTTACCTCTGCTTTTAAAAGTGTCTTTTAAACCATAATAACACCGCACTTATAGTAATCTGGTCCATTTTTTGCTTTTATTTATACGTAAGTCGAACTAGATTCATCTTGTTGAATACAAAAATAGGATAAAAGTTAGTTCTCTGAACAGTAACTCATATTTTCTGACTCAATTTGGCATATAAATCCCCAACACCAATAGGATCCCCAATGACGGACATACTGAAATTGATAGGAAGGAAGAGCGCACTTTTCGTATCAGATATCAGCAATCATAATCCCTCATTAAATCAAGAGGTCAATCACTCACGTTTTCTCGTTATCGGTGGCGCTGGCTCTATTGGTCAAGCGGTTGTTAAAGAAATCTTTAAACGCTCTCCGCTCAAGTTGCATGTTGTCGATATCAGTGAAAATAATTTAGCCGAGCTGGTCAGGGACATACGCAGCTCATTTGGCTATATTGCGGGTGACTTTCAAACGTTTGCCCTTGATGTCGACTCCATTGAATATGATGCTTTCATCGCTAGAGATGGCCAGTATGATTATGTTCTAAATCTTTCTGCACTTAAGCATGTGAGAAGCGAGAAAGACCCCTTCACCTTGATGCGCATGATTAACGTCAATATTCTTAATACTGACAAAACGATTAAGCAATCGATTGCCAATGGGGTTAAAAAATATTTTTGTGTTTCTACCGATAAAGCGGCTAACCCAGTGAATATGATGGGAGCGTCGAAACGTATCATGGAAATGTTTTTGATGCGCGGTAGTGAACAGTTGGCTATTTCTACTGCACGGTTTGCTAACGTTGCCTTTTCCGATGGTTCTTTACTGCATAGCTTTAACCAACGAATGTTAAAACAACAACCCATAGTTGCACCTACTGATGTAAAACGCTATTTTTTGACGCCTCAGGAGTCTGGAGAGCTTTGTTTGATGTCGTGTATTTTCGGTGAAAATAGAGACATTTACTTTCCCATGCTCGATGAGTCACAACACCTTATCTCCTTTGCCGATATCGCAACCCGCTACCTGTTAACTCGTGGTTATAAAGCCTATGTTTGTAACAGTGAAGATGAGGCTAGAGAACTCTCATTTACTTTACCAGCCAAAGGGTTATGGCCGTGCTATTTCAGTATTAGTGATACCTCAGGTGAAAAGAATTTTGAGGAATTTTTCACGGAAAAAGAGACTCTGGACATGGATAGCTTTGCTAAATTGGGCATTATCAAAAATGAGCTCAAGTACGATGCCAAGTTAATCTCGTTTTTCGAGAAAAGTATTCAAGCTATGCTTTTAGAAAAATCATGGACTAAAAAACAGTTATTGGATCTTTTTTTGTTAATGTTACCCGATTTCGCCCATAGGGAAACGGGAAAGTCTCTCGATGAAAAAATGTAAATTCGCTAGATTTTAAAGGTAGCAACCTAATGTGGTCATTGATTGAGTTTATTCGCGACACTTATCAAACCAATGAGTTTATTCCCTTACATGCGCCAACTTTTCCAGGGAATGAGCAAGCTTATGTGGCCGAGACTATTACTAGCACTTTTGTGTCTAGCGTTGGCCGATTCGTAAACGATTTCGAGCGCAAAATAGAAATCTTTACCAAATCACCTAAAGCGGTTGCGACCTCTAGTGGTACGAGTGCTTTGCATACAGCCCTGTACATGGCTAATGTGAAGCGCGGCGATCTGGTTATCACACAAGCGCTCACTTTTGTGGCGACCTGTAATACCTTATACCATCTAGGTGCTGAACCCATTTTTATCGATATTTCAACAACGAGTCTCAGTCTATGCCCTCAAGCTGTCGCCGTTTATTTAGCCGAAAATGGCATTATCGATGAACATGGAAAATGCACCCATAAAAAAACTGGCCAAACAATAAAAGCGCTATTGCCGATGCATACTTTCGGCCATCCAGCACAACTGGATGAATTACTTCAGATTTGCCAGCAATGGAATCTGGTCTTAATTGAAGATGCGGCAGAAAGTTTAGGTTCTTACTATAAGGGAACACACACTGGTACTATGGGGGATTTTGGCGCACTAAGTTTTAATGGCAATAAAATCATCACCACTGGCGGCGGAGGTATGTTATTAGCCCGCAATAAAGTCAGTGGCGAGCGAGCAAAACACATTACAACAACCGCGAAGGTGCCCCATCCTTATGAGTTTTACCATGATGAGGCGGGGTTCAATTATCGAATGCCCAATCTAAATGCGGCCCTTGGCTGCGCCCAAATGGAAAGCTTACCTCTCTTTATTGAGCAAAAACGAGCACTGGCACAACACTACCAAGATTTCTTTAGCAACACCGAATGGCAATTTGTAAATGAACCCGATTATGCCAAGTCTAATTATTGGCTTAACGCAATTATTTGCCCAGATTTATGCCGTCGTGATGAAATATTAAAGGCGACTAATGATGCGGGTGTGATGACCCGACCGGTATGGAAATTAATGCATAAACTGCCAATGTTTAAAGATGCAATGCGTGGCCCAATGGACAATGCTGAAATGCTTGAATCCCGTCTCATAAATCTTCCAAGTACTCCAATTGCGTTAGGGTCTCATCATGCATAAAAAAATTGCGGTGTTCACCGGAACCAGAGCAGATTACGGACTCCTATATTGGCTACTTAAGGATATCCAAGAGAATGCAACGCTGACTCTACAACTAATCGTCTCTGGTAGCCACTTATCGCCAGAATTTGGCAATACCTTTGAGCAAATTGAAAGGGATGGCTTTTCCATTGATGAAAAAGTCGAAATGTTGTTGTCATCCAATTCAGCGGTCGGCATAGCCAAAAGTGTAGGACTTGGAATTATTGGCTACGCCGAGGCTCTCGATAGGCTCAAACCCGATGTGTTGGTGATACTAGGTGACAGATCTGAAGCGCTTGCCATCGCCCAAACTGCAGCAATCCTAAAAATCCCCCTATTGCACATACACGGTGGCGAGATCACAGAAGGTGCCTATGATGATGCGTTTCGACATGCAATAACCAAACTCAGCCATATCCACTGCACGGCAACAGAAACCTACAAGCAACGTGTTATCCAGATGGGTGAAATGCCAAACAGTGTCTACAATGTTGGCGCTATTGGCTTAGATCACATTCGTCGCAGTACATTAATGACGCCTGAACAATTATCATCCGATTTGAATTTTGATTTAAACCATCCATATTTTTTAGTCACTTATCATCCAGTTACGCTGGCTGATGAACCCGCTATTGAGACATTCAATGCTCTACTAACGAGCCTAGAACAGTTTCCCCAGCATAATGTGATTATCACCTATCCCAATGCAGACAATGGCAGCAGGGAGATAATCAGTTGGATTCAGGACTATGCACGGCAATCTAAGGGGAAAGTGTTAGCAATAGCGTCTTTAGGTCAAGTCAGATATTTAAGCTGTGTGAAATATGCCACCGCTGTGATAGGAAACTCTTCAAGCGGCATTATTGAGGTCCCCTCATTTAATGTCCCGACCGTCAATATTGGTACCAGACAACAAGGCCGCCTTGCAGCCCAAAGCGTTATTCATTGTCAACCCGACTCATTATCTATTACAACGGCGATAAATAAGGCAATTTTACTCTTACCGCAACTGCAATTGACCTCAATTGCTAACCCATATGGACAGGGCCAGGCGAGCCAATTCATTGTTAAGCTATTGACAACTACGCCCCTAAAACCCACCAAATCTTTTTATGATCTTAAGGTATAAAAATATTATGACGCTAATTATTGCTGAGGCGGGAGTCAATCATAATGGTAGCGAAGCATTAGCAATTGAGCTGATTGATGCTGCCCATAAAGCAGGGGCTGATGCAGTAAAATTTCAAACGTTTAATGCTAAAAACTTAGTGACCGAAAGCGCACAACAAGCCGCTTATCAGGTCGCGAATACCCAAAAAATAGAACCGCAACTTGCGATGCTAAGTCGCTTAGAGCTGAGTTTTGAAACGCATCAGCATTTGATCCGCTATTGTCAAAAACTGGGGGTCCAGTTTTTATCTACCGCATTTGATTCTGAAAGCTTGGCATTTCTTGTCGATACTCTGCAACTCAAGACGCTCAAAATAGCATCGGGAGAAATCACCAATGCCCCATTCTTACTTGAGTATGCCCGTACTGGCTGTGATCTTATTTTATCCACAGGCATGTCAACCTTAGCTGAAGTTGAAGCGGCATTGGGGGTCATTGCCTTTGGCCTAACATCCCCCCTCAACACGCCCCCGGATCTCCAAGCTTTCCAAGCCGCCTATGCATCTACCCAAGGCCAACAGGAATTACAAGAAAAATTAACCTTACTGCATTGCACAACTGAATATCCAGCTCCCTTTGATCAAATCAATCTTAAGGCTATGGACACTTTAGCTTCGGCCTTCTCTTTACCTGTCGGGTATTCAGACCATAGTCAAGGGATCACTATTCCTATTGCGGCCGCAGCACGGGGCGCGTGCATTATTGAAAAACACTTTACGTTAGATAAAGAATTACCAGGTCCAGATCATAAGGCCTCACTAGAGCCCCATGAACTTAAGGAGATGGTGACAGCGATTCGCACCGTTGAGCGTGCAATGGGTAATGGTATAAAAACGCCTCAGCCCGCCGAACTGACAAATCTACCCCTTGCAAGAAAAAGCTTAGTAACTACGACAAGCATAAAAAAGGGCGAGCTATTTTCATTCAATAATCTTGCGGTCAAACGCCCTGGAACGGGCACTAGTCCATACAAATATTGGCAAAAACTCAATACATGTGCAGAGCGAGATTACCAGTCAGGTGAGGTGATCTATGACTAAACCTATCATAATGCTTGGCTCTGGCGGACATGCCAGTGTATTAACAGAAATCTTACTGCAACAAGGTTACACTTTGTTAGCTGTGGTTAGCCCCAGCAAAGGCCGTAGCCCGCTCTTTAGCGATATACAACACTTTGATTCTGATGATGATATTTTGCAATTCCCTTGTAATGAGGTTAGATTAGTCAATGGTTTAGGCTCCTTACCAGGGCAACATTTACGCCATAAACTATTTGCTCACTTTACTCAGCTTAATTATGAATTTGAATCCGTAATATCTAAGCATGCGATGTTATCCTCATATGCCACTATTGGCGCTGGCGCACAAATTTTAACTGGGTCTATCATACAAACGGGTGCAAGCATTGGCAGAGGTACAATAATTAATTCAGGCGCAATCATTGAACACGATTGTGATATAGGCAATGACTGCCATATCGCCCCAGGTGCAATTATTTGTGGCGGAGTTCATATAGGCGAACGCACTCATATTGCTACGGGTGCCAATGTGATACAAGGTATCTCAATAGGTAAAAATTGCATTATCGCGGCGGGAGCCACAGTGACTAAATGTATGGCTGATAATTCAATAACTTATGGATACCGCAGTAATATAAAGGAAAGGTCATAATATGAAACCAATATTGAGTAAAGTGACAATATCACCTGACAAAACACTTCGTGATGCCTTAAAACTGATTAACTCACAAGCGCTTCAAGTTGCATTAGTGACTGATGAAAATGAACGTTTATTAGGCATCATCACCGACGGTGATATTCGAAGAGGTTTACTCAATAACCTATCACTTGACGCCCTTGTGACAGAAGTGATGAACACCAATCCTAAGACCGCTTCCCCTAACACCTCAAAAAAGAAACTGCTGCAATTAATGCAACAGTACAGTGTTCTATCTATTCCGCTCGTTAAAGATCATATTCTTGTAGGATTAGAGACCTTAAAAAGTGCACAACAAAAAGCGCATTATGAGAATCCAGTGCTTATCATGGCGGGAGGCTTTGGAACACGTCTAAAGCCCTTAACTGATAAATGCCCCAAGCCTATGCTTAAGGTTGGCAATCGCCCCTTGCTAGAGATTGCGCTCTTTAATTTTATTCAAGCTGGTTTTACTAATTTTTATATTTCTACCCACTATATGCCAGAACAAATTGCATCGTACTTTGGAGATGGTAGTCGGTGGAATGTAAACATTAACTACGTCCATGAAACGACACCATTAGGCACAGGTGGAGCCGTCGGCCTGCTTCCAAAAGACCTTTCACCATTGCCCACAATTGTGATGAACGGTGATATTTTAACTAAAGTCGATTTTCAACACTTACTTAAATTTCATGACGACAATGGTGCCGATGCAACTATGTGTGTTCGAGAATATGACTACCAAATCCCCTATGGTGTGATTAGTGGCACAGGAAATCGTATTACAGAAATGGTTGAGAAACCCGTGCAGCGATTTTTTGTTAATGCCGGTATTTATGTTATAAACCAAAACATTATAAAAAGCGTTCCCGCTAACACTCATATTGATATGCCAACACTGCTAGAACAAAAAATTGCAGATGGCGGACAAGTTCTTATGTTTCCTATCCATGAGTATTGGCTCGATATAGGGCGTATGGATGACTTTAAACAAGCCCAAATTGATATTTGTGCTATCGGTTTTGAACAATGAATACACTCGCTGTGATTGGACTGGGTAACATTGCCAAGCGTCATCGACAAAACCTAAAAGCACTTTACCCACAAGCGAATATTATTGCGCTTTCTGCAAGTGGAAGAGTCGCAAATCAGCCAATTGAATTCGCTGATCTTGTACTCTCTAATATAAACGAGCTAATCGACTACAAACCAGAACTGGTGATTGTCGCCTCCCCTGCTTCGTTACATGAAACCCATGCCACGACGTTAATGACACACAATATTCCCGTATTGATAGAAAAGCCATTAGCCGCAGAACCAGAAAGTGCGGAGCGTATTTTAGCACTTGCTCAAAGTCACAACAGTCTAGTTATGGTGGGGTATTGTCTGCGATATCTCAGTTCTGCAATCGTTATCAAACAACTATTATTAGAAGAGCTTATTGGCAAAATATATAACTGCTCCGCAGTTGTAGGACAATACTTACCCGACTGGCGCCCGAATAAACATTATTCTGAGTCAGTCTCTGCCCAAAAATCCCTTGGTGGTGGTGCCCTATTAGAATTAAGTCATGAATTGGATTATTTGCATTGGTTATTAGGTCCATTAAAACTCAACTACGCACAGCTAAGAACGACAAATGAACTCGCATTGGAAGTGGAAGAAATTGCAGATCTGATTTTAACCAGTCAGCAGGGCACTGTTTGCTACATCCATATGGATTTCATTCAGAAACAAGCTCAACGAGAGTGCACTTTTATCGGCTCTAAAGGCAGATTACATTGGGATTTAGTCGCTAATACAATCCGCCACTATAATTCAGAGGGGACTCAGGTTCTATATTCACAACCTGAATGGAACAAAAACCAAATGTACCTCAATATGGTGACAGAATTTGTATCCCATATTCAGCATAAACAACATACAAATACTTCTCTAATAGACGCACATCAAACAATTCACCTAATCGAAAAAATTAAGCAGCAGGCAGAGTGGGGAGTCACTCAATGACACGATACGCCTTTATTTTCGCTCGCGGGGGCTCAAAAGGACTTCCAGGAAAAAACATTAAAGACTTACTCGGTAAACCTCTTATTGTTTATTCCATTGAAACCGCACTGCAAACAGCGAAAATTGATAAAGTTTTTGTCTCAACCGACGATGAGCAAATTGCGACCATTGGTTTAGCCGCAGGTGCGGAGATCATACCCAGACCGGCACATTTAGCCACAGATAAGTCAACTGAATGGCTTTCTTGGCAGCACGCTATCGACTGGGTAAACCATAAATATGGCGAATTTGAGCAATTCATCAGTTTACCCGCAACAAGTCCATTACGAAGTGTGGAGGATGTCGAATCTGCGATGAATAAGCTTAATAGTTGTAAGGCTGATATTTGTATCTCCACCACTCCGGCAAATCGTAGCCCATACTTCAATATGGTCAAAGTAACAGCATCAGGTAATGTTGAATTGGTCAATGCGCCATCAACTGAAGTATATCGGCGGCAGGATGCCCCACAAGTTTATGATATTACTACTGTTGTTTATGTGGCAAAACCAACCTACATTCAGAGAGTCAACAATCTTTTTGCAGGTAATGTCGCGCATATTATCGTGCCTAAAGAGAGAGCGGTAGATATCGATGATATTTATGATTTTAAGCTGGCTGAAGCCATTTTAAGCAGCAAAGGACAGTTATGCTAACGGGAAAAACAATACTTGTCACAGGTGCCGCAGGTTTGCTCGGCTCCCAAGTAACGGCATCTATACTCACCCAAGGCGGAAAAGTAATAGCGGTTGATCGTTCAAATTCAGCAATGAGACATAAGTTTCAAGATCTCATTCAGGATTATGGGAATTCGTTAACCTTAGCTGAACTAGACATTACAGATGAAGTCGCGGTGAAACAGTTTTTTTCAGGCCTTAATGAACTTTCTGGCGCGGTTAATTGTGCCTATCCTCGAAATGCGCAGTATGGCACTTCATTTTTAGAGGTCAGCCTAGAGAGCTTTAATGAGAATCTATCACTACATTTAGGTTCTTCATTTCTGTTTATGCAGCAATGTGCAGCCCTATTTTTCAGGCAACAATCACCCATGTCGGTAGTCAATATTTCATCAATTTATGGTGTTGTAGCACCAAAATTCTCGTTATATGAAGGCACCCCAATGACTATGCCAGTTGAATATGCCGCTATCAAATCTGCCCTACTACACCTAAGTAAATACGTAGTGGCATTTATTAAAGACAGCCGCTTTAGGATCAACAGTATCAGCCCTGGAGGCATTTTTGATAACCAACCGGCTTCATTTCTAAAGGAATATCAAGACTCGACAAATGGCCATGGAATGTTAGCCCCGAGTGATATTGTTGGTTCAATAACATTTTTACTGTCACAACAATCTCAATATATTACTGGGCAAAACATCACTATTGATGATGGGTTCACATTGTAAATTATGCTAAAAAAACTTTGCTATTGGTTAAACGTAAAACGCATTGGGCCAGACATACCTCTGACTCATTTGCTTTTACACTCTAAGCGTCTTGGTAGATGGTTGTGCCAAAATAAATTTACAAAATTTGGCCATAACAGTGCAATGAGACCTGGCAGTTATGCTATCTGCTGTGATCATATTAGTATTGGCGATGAAGTCGTACTTAGACCAGGAACTATGCTTTTTGGCTCCGAACACGGCGGTAACTCGGTCAACATCACTATCGAAGATTTTGTCCTGATTGGTTCTGGAGTACATATTTATACCTCTAACCATGAATTTGCCGATCCGAATCAAGCCATTTTCTTTCAGGGACATAAGCCTGTAGAACCCGTACTTATCTGTCGAGGTGCATGGATTGGGGCCAATGCTATTATTTTACCTGGGGTAACAATCGGTGCAAATAGTGTAGTAGGAGCGGGCTCTGTGGTCACCAAAGACGTGCCGCCCTATGTCGTTGTTGCAGGGCAACCAGCAAAAATAATTAAACATATTAAGTAATTAGTTAAGTATAGTGATTAATTTGGCAGTTTAAGTAGCTAAAAAATATAGAAAATTATTTATCACTATATTCATTTTCATAGAAAAATCGATTTTAACGAGGAACTGATGAGTTTACATAAATCCAATATACAAAACACTTTCTCTATCAGTCGATTTAATGAATATTATCTCCCAAGTGTGAATCGGAGTATGTTTGAATCGATTGATTCAAAAACTCAATACGATAAAAAATTCAAAAATGACTTCGCCAAAGAAGATATGTTACAAGTCGTTACCGGATTAGACTCTGGTTTGCTGGTAAACTACCTTCTTGAACAAGGCATACCTAAGGGCAGCATTTTTATTTTTGTTGAATTAAATGAGGTACTCAATCTCCTCAACATTGATATCCCCAAAGAAATAGAAAATCAATTATTTATTTATAATTATGAAGACTTCCAAGAGAATTTCTCCTCTGATACATATGGAGTCTATATGCTTAAAAGTCGCTTTAAGCATTATCGAAGCTTAGGCGCGACATCAAGCCACCTTCCAGAATACAGTATTCTTAATACTCAAATTGTCAAAATTCTAGAGGCTGGCTACTTAGAGCAAAGAGTAAACTCATCCCAACAAAAATACTTTGAAGAACAATTTAAAAATATTTCTGAAAATATGCTTCCAGCATCCCTATTAGCAAATAGATTCACCGGGCATACTTGTCTTATCGTTGCAGGTGGCCCTTCATTAGATGATCACATAGACTGGATACGATCTTACTCTAAGCATCTCTTTATTATTGCGGTATCACGTATTGCAGGTAAATTGTATAAAGCTGGGATCACGCCTCATATTATCGTATCAGTAGATCCATATGATTTTAGTTTTGAAGTCAATAGAGATATGATGCCCCTTGCAAATTCCAGTTTATTTGTAAACTCTTTTCATGTGAATTCCAGGCTCCTAGGCCAATGGCAAGGAAAAAATCTTTTCATGGATAATAAATATCCTTGGCAACTGGAAGACAAAGAAAATATTGAAACAATAGGACCAACAGTAACTAATGCTGCCATTCATCTGGCAACTAAGATGGGCTTTTCAAGCATTTTACTCACGGGAGTTGATTTATGTTTCACCAACACAGGTTTTACACATACCAAAGATTCTGTTGAATCGGCCCTTGGACCTAATTTGGGGATCATGGGTGAATGGATAGATACCTATGGAGGAGAAAAAGCTGAAACTGTTACCCAACTAAAATTGGCTATTGAAGCTTTAGCTGTAGAAGCTAAGATAAATCCTGAAATTGAGTTTATTAATCTGTCACTGAATGCCGCTAAAGTGAAAGGCATGGAATATAAAAATACAGAACATATAAACCTACAGACCGAAGAGCCCTCTCCCCTTGAGTTACTTGGCTGGGTTCCTCACTTTAGTTTGGAAGATAAAAAGCAAGATAATCTTATTTCTAAAAAAGAAATAAACGGACTAATAACTACACTTAGTAATATTGTCACTTTATCTAAGGATATTTTAGATTTAAGCCAACAACTTAAAGATCAAACAAAACCACCTCATGCGGTACAAAAAATATTCAATAAAATTGATTTTATTGATAATAAAATAAACAAAAGTCACTCTGGAATAGTTAAATTAATCAAAACCTATGGTTTTTCAGAGTTTTCCGCCTTTCTAACCACCAAAAAGACCGAGGAATGGGATACTTTACATGTGTTAGATATGACCGAAAACTACTATAAAGCATTTATCAGTATCGCAGAGCAATTAATACAATTAGCTCATGATAGTCAGGCAAGATTAACTCATAGAATTAATGAGTTATCTCAAGATGCCGTTCTAGAACCTCTAGTACGATTTTGGCGTATTGAAAAACAACATGGTCGTATCAATATATGGTTAGAAAATCACCCACATTGGCAAGAGCATCAAAAATTTAAGCAGAATGCTCAATTATTGGAAGAATATCGCCATCTTATACAATCTGTTCGCGATGAATACCAAGAACAACTCACTGTCATACCTGAGGAATACATAGAGAACGTCAAAGAGTCGGCCTCGATGGAGAATGTCTTCGAAAAGATTATTGTGCTTATTAGAGACAATGATCATACTGGCTTGGTCAAGATGGCATTAAATCTAAGAGAATTAGCTAAAAAAGATGAAGTCGCTAAGCGTCTTTATCATCTTGCATATAGTCATCAATTGCTTTTAGAGAAAAAAGATAATGAGGCCCTTCAAGTTTTAATCGAGCTCGATAACGATTTGCAATCAGAAATTGAGTTAAAGCAGATATCTATACTAGCATTAAAACTAGGACATATTGAAATTGCTGAATCTGCTATCGCTAGATTAGCTGAAAAGATAGATGAATACATTCCTCAGCATGCCCATATATTAAAAATTCAAGGTAAACTTCAAGCTTCTATTAATTTGTACTTAGATTATTTAGAAAAATATCCCAATGATGTATCCACGTGGATCAAACTAGGCGTATTTATGATAGATATAAACGATTTACCAAACGCCAAAGCCACATTTCATCAGGCTCTACAAGCTGATCCAGAAAATCGAGTTGCACTAAAATATATCCACTTGTTGCAATCACAAATTTGAGCTCTGGAGTAAGTGCTCGCCAAAGTACACCTTCATAACTTGACAGTCAGTCGGCATCATTTTTTTCTGAATTAGGTGAACGATATGTTTAGTCTCAGCACCCAGATCGATGTCACTTTGAGCTGTGGCACCACTGATTATGCGTAACTCCATATATGACTATGTAACTTGAGATCGGTTTAACGAGCCATAACTGCAATAGCATTAAACTCCGCGTTAGTGAGGTTCAGTTGTGGCTTATTGTCTTTCAATTGATAGGCTATAAGCCCCGCAATCATATTCAGCATAAAACCATGCACGCTGCGGTGTCTTGAGTGCTCTATTTGAGAGATATTTTTTAACTGGTCGTTGATGGTTTATATGATGAAACGTCTCGACAGCATCGCTCTATCCCACAACGACATCGCCTTCTCTTTCATATTACTACGCACGTTTGTCATCAACTTCACGCCTTTCTCCAGCAATTCACTGGACAGCGCTTTACTGATATACCCTTTATCTGCATAGAGTTTATTCATGTCACTATGCACAATCTCGTTCACCGGTTTTGTGTCATGTACATTCGCAGGGGTCACTTTGGCACCACTATTCCGCCTTGATGATCCACAATCAAATGCAGTTTAAATCCATAAAACCACCCCATCGTGCCTTTACCTCTGCGCACCTGTAGTGGCACACTAATTTTGGCCACCTAAATAGAGGTGATATTATTGCCTTGTAGATGACTTTAGGTGAATACATGAGAGCA
>NZ_VXCT01000239.1:0-203 GCF_052850535.1 Shewanella sp. 1180_01 | reverse complement strand
GATGCCATTGCCAGTGCTGTGTTGTTTGTGCCTGGCGGCATCCCGAACTGCATCAACACAGGCAGCTCGCTCGCGGGTTTCCATATTGCTAGCCCAATCGGTTTCGTCCATGCCTATCCCTTATTTTTGGCTTATTTTGTTTGGTCTGTTTGATGGCGTTGCCGCCAATCGTGCAGGGCTTGCCAGTCGAGGTTGCATTGCCC
>NZ_VXCT01000238.1:0-205 GCF_052850535.1 Shewanella sp. 1180_01 | reverse complement strand
CCTAATTTAAATAATCTTAATTGATTAGTATAGAATTGCTGATATGGCTCAGTCGGTAGAGCGCATCCTTGGTAAGGATGAGGTCCCCAGTTCGATTCTGGGTATCAGCACCATTACAATCTAGTGTCATTTCCTAGAATACAAAATTTGCTTGGTGACAATAGCCTTGTGGAACCACCTGATCCCATCCCGAACTCAGAAGTGA
>NZ_VXCT01000237.1:0-206 GCF_052850535.1 Shewanella sp. 1180_01 | reverse complement strand
GAAGCGACCCACAAAGCCGAGTGGCTAAAAACGTTGGCGGCGCAGGGGATTGCCAGCCGCGAGCAAGTGCAAGCGGGGCTGAATCGCGCCAGACGCGAGCAGGGCGATAGGCAGTTTTGGCCGACACCGCGCCAGTTTGCTTTGTGGTGTCAACCTACGGCCTGTGATTTAGGGCTGCCCAAGTTAGAGGCGGCGTTTAAGGAGGC
>NZ_VXCT01000236.1:0-207 GCF_052850535.1 Shewanella sp. 1180_01 | reverse complement strand
GGGTCTGGTCTCACTGTAATATCCAGTGATGTAATTTGTGATCTCTTTATCTGCTTCTGTAAAATTCCCATAACCACTGGCGGGTATCCACTCAGATTTCAAACTTCTAAAGAAACGCTCCATTGGTGCGTTATCCCAACAATTCCCGCGACGACTCATACTTTGCTCAATCTGAAGACGCCATATTAATTGTCTGAATTTCAAGCT
>NZ_VXCT01000235.1:0-208 GCF_052850535.1 Shewanella sp. 1180_01 | reverse complement strand
ATCATCCTGACAGAGGGGTTTTCTATGATATCTTTGCGCCTTGATATTTTGCTGTTTGTTCTAGCTTATGTATCTGTGCGTTCATATTAAAGTTAGTGCATCCCCTGATAATGCTCAATGGCAATCCATTAATTGGAAAGTGGTTAAGCCCTCCATAGTTCAGCAGTTATCGGTTTCTAAATCAATGTAGATGCAACTGAGGCCGTCA
>NZ_VXCT01000234.1:0-210 GCF_052850535.1 Shewanella sp. 1180_01 | reverse complement strand
GCCACTCAAGATGCGGCATACAGCTACACCTTCGCGGCTGCGGATACTGATGTGGGCGACACCTTAACCTTAAGCGCGGTAACTAAACCGAGCTGGTTGAGCTTCAATGCTGCCACTGGATTGTTAAGTGGCACGCCAGGCAATGATGATGTGGGCAGCCATGTCGTGTTACTGCGAGTGACGGACACGGATGGCTTAACCGCTGACCAG
>NZ_VXCT01000233.1:0-212 GCF_052850535.1 Shewanella sp. 1180_01 | reverse complement strand
CGGCACCTTGACCATTACCGATGCCGACAGCGGCCAAGCGGTATTCCAAGCGGGCAACGGCACTCCAAGTGTTGGCGCGCTCGGCAGCTTAACCATTGATGCCGACGGCAACTGGACTTACAACGTCGATAACGCCGACGTGCAGTATTTGGCCGAAGGCGAAACTAAGGTCGAAACCTTTGTGGTCTTGAGCCAAGACGGCACTGAGCACA
>NZ_VXCT01000232.1:0-214 GCF_052850535.1 Shewanella sp. 1180_01 | reverse complement strand
GTATTCCAAGCGGGCAACGGCACCCCAAGTGTTGGCGCGCTCGGCAGCTTAACCATCGATGCCGACGGCAACTGGACTTACAACGTCGATAACGCCGACGTGCAGTATCTGGCCGAAGGCGAAACTAAGGTCGAAACCTTTGTGGTGTTGAGTGCCGACGGCACTGAGCACACGGTCACCATCACCATTACCGGCACCAACGATGTGCCTGTGA
>NZ_VXCT01000231.1:0-225 GCF_052850535.1 Shewanella sp. 1180_01 | reverse complement strand
CCCGAATTCAACTCCGAAGTGCGACACTCGGTAATTAAGCAGCTAATTGTCTAAACACAACAGCTGGCTGCTTAAACTTCAAACACTTCCTTGGCCTGTAATTAATTCTGTTCATCGCAAACAAGATCGTCTCATCGCTTACTGTTCTTAAATCAGTGCCTTTTTTAACATATTGCCTCAACAGACCATTGGCATTTTCATTCGCGCCACGTTCCCAGGAACTGT
>NZ_VXCT01000230.1:0-227 GCF_052850535.1 Shewanella sp. 1180_01 | reverse complement strand
ATCTACCCATCTTAGGCATACTGGCAGTTGGTATGTTATCAAGTGTAGGTGTGTAAAAAAACATCTATGTTAGTTCGACAATTTCTAGAATTATTTGATGGGGTGAAAACAACTGAAATGTTGCTTAGCTAATGTGAAGGTAATAACAGTTGAAATGTTGAAACCAGCATTGTTCCGGTGATTTTTTAGAACCTTAATAATGCTGGATATTGGCATGCTTATTTTAG
>NZ_VXCT01000023.1:0-70869 GCF_052850535.1 Shewanella sp. 1180_01 | reverse complement strand
AAATAACAAAAAAAAGCGCCCTTATAGTCAGAGGCGCTTTTTTAAATGCTGTATTGCTAACAATTAGGCCGTAGTGTTGATGTTGTGGCCTGCATTACCTACCGGTTTTGGCGCCGCAGCTGCAATTAAATCTACCGCGATTTTACCTTCGGCTTTTTGCTGCTCTTTGGCTAATTGAGCAACCTTAACGCCAACTGCACCATTTTCTAGATTAGGTGCGATAGCTTGGGTGTTCAGTGAAATAGACATAACTAACCTCGATTGTAAGCTGGATCCCTTTATCGGCAAACCCAAGGTTAACTTTAGTCGTTAGCCATAAATTTGCCAATCTTCCATTATTTTGCCAATTATTTCGCCGATTGTTTCGTCAATTACTTGGCCTTAGCCGAGAACAGTTTGCGGCCGATGACAATAATGGCTGTAATCCCCAATGAGCCTAAGATCAACCCCAGTGCCAGCGCCACATTTTGCAGTGCAGTAGGGTCGATAACCAGCGCGATACCCATACCCAACATCATCACACCTGACATGAGTTTTAGGGCTTGGCCTTCTTTTTCAGTCAGTTTACGTTTACCTAAGGTCGCGCTGAAGACGATAACGATAATCGCCAGCGGGATCACGTAAACAATGTTATATAAAACCAGGTACATATAGCGTTCAATGTCTGGCAGATTGTGCATAGAAAGCACGCTGGTGTAAATCATCGGGAAGCCCGCGGTACAGAGTAGTTCATAGGCGTTGGCGAGAACGGCTAGTACGGTCGATCCAATAAGTAAGGCACCTAAGCTACTCGAATTTGACAGTTTACCCATGCGCTTTATCAAGCTCGTCCGATTTTCCGCCGACATCGACAGCGTCACTTCCCCCTTAGTAAAGAAGTAATCTTTAATGTTGATGACCCCAGCGATTAAGGCCAAACAACCCGCCGCTAAGATGATCATGCCGCCATCACTGCCAGCGCCCAACAGCTGGAAGATGTTCAGCCATGCGGTCATAAACAAGAAATAGATAAAGCCAGAGAAGAACACGAAAATCCCGCCGACGAGCAACATTCGGCTGCGGCTCTTGGCATTAACCATGATCGACAATAAAAACAGTAAAACGAAGAAAGCGCAGGGGTTAAAGGCATCCACGCCTGCGAGCACTAAGGTGAGCAGCGGCAAAGACATAGTCTCAGGTGTCACTACGCCCACTAAAGGTAACTCAACGGGCTGCACTTCAGATTGCACTGACGACGGTTCTGTAGCGTCACCCAAGCTGGTGGCATCGCAGGTGCCTTCGCCAGTATCTGTGCCGCAGGTGCCAAATAGCGGCGCATCGGTTTCTGTACTCGCGCTCGTACTGACAACGCCTTTGGTGGGCAAGTCCGCTTCGCTCAGTTTACCGCCAAGGGATAAATAGCAATTTTTCAGTCGATTGACGAGAAACTCGCCCGTGACCGCTTCGCTCGAATAGCCCACCACTGCTTTTTCGCAGCTGGCCATATAGGGCACAGAACGCGCCTCTGTCGTGGTTTTTGCGGCGATAGTTTGCCAAATATCCTGCACGCCTGGAGCGGACACCATATGGGATTCGAGTTCTATCCAAGGGTATTTTTGCGGTAATGAATCAATAAAAGGATGGGCCTCTGCACAATGTGGGCAGGTTTTGGACCAGAAGAAATACAGTTTAATTTTGAGCTCACCTTGAGCATTCACATAATGCCAAGTTTGATCCGCTGAGCTTGCTGGCGCTGTCTCGGCCCAGCTAGGGATTGAAAAGGCAAAGAGGAATAATAGCGAGCAAAACAGAGATAATTTCGATGGATATTTTGTCATAGCGCCTCCCACTGAGAGTGGGTTTAAGTATCGTCAAACGGTTCGATTATCTCTTACTCTACTTAAATCAATCATTTTGATTAAATTAGATATTAAGAAGTGTTAGTTAACTCGCGAATAACCATTTTTTGGGAACTGAAACCAGTTTATCTCCCTGTGAAATGGTGTGATCCGCATTCACTCTCAGCTTGAGTCGTTAATGGCAAATAAGAATAGAGCACCCGAGGGTGCTCTATTCCTGACGTTATCAACAAGTGTCTATGATGGATTATGGTTAGCCTAACGCAACACCATTTACGCTCAGTTTCACGTCGATATTATTACGTGTAGCGTTCGAGTATGGACAAACTTGATGCGCGTGACGCACTAATGCTTCAGCGGCTTCTTGCGGTAAATCTAAGCTAACTTCTAAAGCAACCGCTAATGCAAAACCGCCGGTATCATTGGCACCTATGCCAACAACCGCACTGACTGGCGCTTCGGTAATATCCACTTTGCCGATTTTAGCGACATGCAAAACGGCGTTTGAGAAACAGGCAGCATAACCTGCGGCAAACAGTTGTTCTGGGTTAGTGGCAAGTCCGCTACCGCCCATGGCTTTTGGATAGGCTAACGCTACATCCAGTAAACCATCATCAGTGCTAACTTGACCCTGACGACCCGCTTTTGCTGTGGCACGTGTTTCATAAAGTGTTTTCATAGTATTAGACCTTCTAAGGTTAAGGATTAAGTAAATTGATTTGAATTGTGTGTAATTCAATTGTGATAAACTATAATTCGATCTTTGGTGTGAATGCAAGTATATTGTGCGCAATATATTTAATTGGTCGGATCTTCCTATGGCAACAACTCAACCCAACACCCGTGTTAATCCTGTCGATATGGCCGAAAATACCAGCGCAGATAATGCCTTATGCCTTGAAAACCAAGTGTGCTTCTCACTTTATAGCGCCGCGAATGCTATGGTGCGAGCCTATCGCCCTTTGTTAGATAAATTGGATCTAACCTATCCGCAATACTTGGTCATGCTAGTGTTATGGGAAGAGCAGGGCATTAGTGTCAAAACCTTAGGGGATAAACTCTTCCTCGATTCAGGCACGTTAACGCCATTGCTCAAGCGGTTAGAATCCAAGGGATTAGTGACTCGCGGTCGCAGCGAACAGGATGAGCGCGTGAGAGTGCTCGCCTTAACGCCCGCAGGAATTGCGCTCAAAACACAGGCAAGTGAAATCCCCCATTTAATGCGTTGCAAAGTCGGCGGCGAGGCGAGCGAGTTAAAAGCCTTAAAGGCCATGTGCGATCAAGCACTTAAACAATTACATGCCAGTATTGATTAAACTCTTATTGTCGAGATTTGATCTAAGACTAACTTATTGACATATTAACGCTTATTAGCTGTTCGACTGAGCTTGATTGAATGCATGAGGCTCAGTAGGTCGGTCGTCTATGGAACGTTAGCGAGAGTGAGTTATGGCCAGTTTCGATATAGCCATTATTGGCGGTGGGATCAGCGGTGTCGGCATTGCCCAATATGCGGTAGCGGCGGGCTATTCTACCTTGCTGATTGAAAGGGGCGAAATTGGCGGCCAAACCTCGGCTAATTCCAGCAAGCTTATCCATGGGGGCTTGCGCTATTTAGAAACGGGGCAAATCAATTTAGTCCGTAAGTCCTTGCTTGAACGGCGCCATTTACTCAATCTTGCGCCCACTCTGGTTAAAGCTGTGCCTTTTTATATTCCAGTGTATGACAACAGTCAGCGCAGTCCCTGGACTATTCGCGCGGGCTTAAGCATGTATGCACTGCTGAGTGAGTTTGATTCCTTGGGTCAATTTGTGTCTGTGCCTGCCGTACATTGGCATCGTTTTAAAGGATTGAAACTCAAAGGATTAAAGGCGGTGTTTCAGTATTGGGATGCGCAGACCGATGACAAATTACTCACTCAAGCGGTGGCGCGCAGCGCGCAGGCATTGGGCGCTGAAGTCTATGCCGAGGCTGAATTTCTTGAGCTGGAACATAGGCGCGAAACTTGTGAGCTGAGTTTTAGCCACAGGGGCGAAATCCATAAAGCCGAAGCGAGTCTAGTGATCAATGCTGCCGGTCCTTGGGTGAATGCGGTTTTAAGCAAAGTCTTGCCTCCACTAGCTGGTGTTGAACTCGATTGGGTGCAAGGCGCCCATGTGCTACTGGATATTCCTGCGCCCGATGGCATCTTGTATTTAGAGTCTTGCTTCGATAAGCGGGTTATATTTGTGATGCCTTGGTATGGGCAAACCTTGGTTGGCACCACAGAAACGGAACTGGCTTCTTTAGATAAACCACCCGAAGCGACCGAGTCTGAAATTAATTATCTGCTTGGTATTTATAAGCATTACTTCCCGCTAACGCCGGAGATTGATGAGCTTAAGATGAAGATAACTCAAACCTTCTGCGGCATTCGGGTTTTACCTAAGCAAAATAGCCAAGCCTTTGAGCGACCGCGGGATACCTTGATGAAAACATCAATTTCCCATCCGCGCATCCTCAGTTTATACGGCGGTAAGTTAACGACGTTTCGCAGCACCTCGGCAGAAGTACTTGAATGGATTGAAAAGGCCCTTGGTAAGCGCGAGGCGATTGCCGATGTTGATAAACTCAGCTTGTCTTGAATAAACCTAAAATTGCGCCCTTGATACTGGTTTGAGTGTGTTTCGAGATGATTTTTACCCGTAAAACCGCTACAGTGTTGCGCTTTTTTACTGAATCTAGGATCTGTCGTGAGTGCTGCTATTGTGAATGCCGTCAAGCAATGTGGTTATTTTAATCAAGGTCAGTGCCTTTCTTGCCGGCATATTCAGCAGCCTCTAGTGCAGCAAGTGGCGGTTAAAACCCAAACGTTACAGCAATTACTCGCGCCTTTTATTCCCGCAAATTCGGCAGAACTTTTTCTGCCTCCCATTACTGGCGACGACAGCGGCTTTCGTAATAAAGCCAAAATGGTAGTGCTTGGCGCCGCCCATGAACCCGTGTTGGGGATTGTGAGCCCAAGTGGTGAGGCGGTAGATCTTTGCGACTGCCTGTTATATCCCACTGATATGCAAGCCTTTTTGCACCGTTTAACCCGCTTTGTGCAGCAGGCAGGGCTTCCTCCCTATCGGGTTGATAAAGCCAAGGGCGAGCTTAAGTTTATTCTGCTGACCCGCAGCCAAGTACGCGGCGAATATCTGCTGCGTTTTGTGCTGCGATCACGCAATGGCATTGAACGTATCGAACGCGAATTACCAGCATTATTGGCCGAATATCCGCAGATAAAAGTCGTGTCAGTCAATATTCAACCGATTCATATGGCGATACTTGAGGGCGATGAAGAGATTTTCTTAACTGAGAATACTAGGCTTGAAGAGCGTTTTAATCATGTGCCTTTGTTCATTCGGCCTAAGAGTTTTTTCCAGACCAATCCGCAGGTTGCGGCTCAGTTATATCAAACCGCCCGTGAGTGGGTTGCCGAGTTTTCTCCACGCTCAATATGGGATCTCTTCTGTGGCGTCGGCGGTTTTGGATTGCACTGCGCATCCAAAGACATAACACTCACAGGGATTGAAATTGAAGCCGAGGCGATTGCCTGCGCGCAAATGTCAGCGCAAATGATGGGGCTCGAAAACGTGCAATTTATGGCGCTCGATTCCACCGACTTTGCCAAGGGCAAAAGCGCTGCCGATAAGCCGGATTTGATTATTGTTAATCCACCGAGGCGCGGCATTGGCGAGGCTTTATGCCAGTCATTAAGCGAGTTTGCGCCTAAGGCGATTCTCTATTCCAGCTGTAATCCCAAAACCTTAGCGGAAGATCTTGAGCATATTCAAGGTTATCACTTAACCAAGGTGCAGCTATTTGATTTATTTCCCCATACTGATCATTTTGAAGTCTTAGCTATGTTGGTTAAAGCATAGTTAGTGTCAGTATTGGCTTTGGGTGTTAAGGGATCATTCCTCATACTGCTTATTTTGGCGTGACCCAAAGCTTGAAAGCGAAGAAGTGTTTCTGGATTGAGGCAGTTTATAGAATAGCGACTATATTATTAAAATGTATGTTTGCTTTCGTGAATAATAAATATGCGTTCAAAATTTAATTGTACGATAGCTATTGCAAGTGTGTTTTTCTTATACACACTATCAGGATTAAGTCTACCAGCTCAAGGCGCTCCATTACGTCTAGTCTTTCATGATTTCGCTCCATTCAGTTATCAAAATCAGCAACAACAAAATTATGGGCTCTTAGTTGAAGTCGCTATGCGTGTTTGTCAAGAATTACCTCAGCAATGTGAAATAGAGATCAAACCAAATCGCCGAGCAAAACAGATGCTTACAACAGGGAAGGCGAATGGTATTTTTCTCGCTTGGAATCCTGAGCGGGCAAAGACAATGATGTTTTCAATCCCTATGGTTGAGACTGAATATGGTTTTTATAGTGTAAAGTCATTTAAAATCAAAAGTATATATCAGCTCTCTGGTCAGGATGTTGGTGTTTACGGTCCTTCAAACACTGAGACATCTTTATTGAAACAGCAACAAAAATTGCTCGATAAAGGTCTTAAGCCCTTCCAGATTGAAGTTTCTCCTCAAGGAGATGAATTTCCTCTGAGAATGTTGGCGAAACAACGATTTATAGCCTACTACAGCAATAAAGATGTTGGAGCCTATTATGCCCAACAAATGAATCTAAAAGATCTCAATTACTTTAGAGCAGAAGGACATATTTACTACTGTATTGCATTTGATATGGCGTACAATAAGCGGGAAGTCGTGATTGAATTTAACCGAATACTACAAAATCTACTTGAACAGAAAAAACTTGATCATATTTATGAAAAATGGAATATGACACCCGCTTATCTAGACCCTGTTATGTACGAAGATATGAACATGCCTTATTAAGTGCTTTGAATTCTTTCAAAACTGAGAAGTTACACCTAATCAATCACGCTACATCTTTTTAATGATATTTTCGGGTCACTATTATGCCCCGAAAAATGGATTTTCCAGTTTTTTATGTCTGTGTTCTGCTGATTTTACTTTCATCGCATTGTCTTTTTGGTGGCATAATCTTGTTTACTTTATGTATTCAAGGGCAAAGTTGATGCTGCAGATATTTTTACGTTTTTTTACCCTTGGTCTGATGAGTTTTGGCGGACCTGCGGCGCACATTGGTTATTTTCGCCAGACCTTTGTTAATGAACTCGGTTGGCTCGATGATAAGCGTTATGCCAGTCTCGTCGCCTTAAGCCAATTTATGCCGGGGCCAGGGTCGAGCCAAGTGGGCTTTGCCATTGGTTATCAAAGAGGTGGACTGGTGGGGGCGCTTGCTGCCTTTGCTGGTTTTACGCTACCTTCCTTTATTTTGATGTACTTACTGGCGGTAACAACGTCGGCGTGGCTTGCTAATCATTATGTTCAAGGGATGATTTATGGGCTTAAGTTAATGGCCGTCGTTGTGGTTGCCGATGCCGTTCTTGCCATGTTTAAACAATTCTGCCAACGCAAATCCGCCCGTTTGCTGATGCTAGTCAGTGCTGCGGCGATTTTGATTGCGCCATTTATGTGGACGCAAATCCTCTTGTTACTCGGCGCTGCGACTATCGGTATTTATAAATTGAGTGCGACGCAAGATGACACTGTGCCGCTTGCACCGATCCGCTTGAATTATCTCTATTTACTGCTCTTTTTCGTGCTGCTCATCGGCAGTTTTTTTATGGTGGATTTCGGACCTGAGGCTTGGATTTTCAGCGAGTTTTACCGCGTAGGGAGTTTAGTGTTCGGTGGCGGTCATGTTGTGCTACCTCTGCTAGAAACAGCAGTGGGCGATACCATAGGCGGCGATCGTTTTCTGACGGGTTATGCCTTTGCCCAAGCTGTGCCTGGGCCTATGTTCACTTTTGCGACCTTTTTAGGCGCCGAAGTCATGCTAGATAAACCTTTCATGGGAGCTTGCATCGCGACAGCAGCTATTTTCTTACCCGGTTTTTTACTCATGCTGGTGGGGTTGAAGAGTTGGCATGCGATTGCCGCAAGACCAAAAATTGCTGGCGCGATAGCGGGCGTCAATGCCTGCGTTGTTGGCTTACTTGCCGCTGCACTTTATCAACCGGTTTTTTCTCAGGCGGTATTCTCGGGCAAAGATATGGCCTTGGTATTGCTCGGTTTTGGTGCATTGAAGTTATTTAAACCACCCGTGCTGGTGCTGGTTTTAAGCTTTAGCTTGTGTGGGATCTTGCTAAATCTGCTTTGAACTGAGGGCAATTAATTGCAGGTTTCTTGAGCAAGATTAAGATTTTGTTACTTTAAGCCAGCATACGGGTAACAATGTTAGCTATACTCCAAAGATACAAGTTGTATTCCTCTGGAGCATTAATTATGTCTAATTTTAGTCTGCGAAATAAGTTATTGTTATTAGCTCTATTACCTTTAATTCTCATTTTATCTTTGATTATGTTGATGTCTTATTTCGTTGAGCAAAATGCTTTAGAGCAAGAAATTGTTAACTTTAGAGAAAAACTTGTACATGAGCGTCAGTTACAATTAAAAGAAGCTGTTGAAATTGGTCTTGCAGCAACGAGCTATCAATTGAGCTTAGGTGAACGTGGTAATGTAAATGATGCTTTACGCACATTGCGCTTTGGAACTGCTGGTTATTTTTTTATTTATGATTTTAATGGGCTAAGTGTGTTTCATGCAGTTAAGCCTGAGCAAGAAGGTGCAAACTTAATAGGTATGACAGATCCAAATGGAACAAAAGTCGTTGTGGGTTTAATCAATGCCGCAAGAAATGGTGATGGATTTATTGAATATGTACATGCTAAACCAGGGATTTCAAAGTTAATTCCAAAAATTAGTTTTGCTGCGACTGTACCAGGTAAAGATTGGATTATTGGTGCTGGCGCCTATGTCGATGATATTGAAAAGGTGGTCGAAGACTATCGATTTGCTGCAACTAAAAACATGAAAGATAAGGCTTTTGGAAGTATTTTAACATCTGTGTTATTGAGTGTTTTAACGGCAATAGCTGTAGTGCTTGCCGCCCATCGTATGGTGGTGCCAATCAAGAATATGGCCGATAACTTAAATGATATCGCTAAGGGCGAAGGGGATTTAACCAAGCGACTTAGCGTAAAAGGTGAAGACGAAATTGCCCAACTTGGGCGCTCCTTTAACCTCTTTGTCGATAAACTGCAAAATATCATCGGCGATGTCGCGACCGCGACCGCTAAAGTAAAAACGGCAGCCAATGCGATTCATGATCAAACTAAAGTTATGTCGAGTCAGTTAGTCAGTCATAACAATGAAACTGACCAAGTGGTGACGGCGATCACTGAGATGTCATCTACTGCGAACGAAGTGGCTAAGAATACCACTCAAGTAGCCGAAGCGACTCATGCAGCTACTGGCGATGTGGCGAATGCCCAGCGCTGTGTTGATGCTTCGCTTGAAGAAATTGCCTCTTTAATGTCGCAAATCAACAATGCGGCTGGCAGTATCAAATCACTCAGCGAGCAATCACAGAAGATCAACAGCGTACTGTCTGTGATTGGCGGTATTGCTGAGCAGACTAACCTATTGGCATTAAACGCCGCCATCGAAGCCGCCCGTGCTGGTGAACAGGGCCGAGGTTTTGCTGTGGTCGCCGACGAGGTACGTAATTTAGCCAGTCGAACTCAAGCCAGTACGTTAGAAATCAACGAGATGTTATCGGCATTACATAAGCTAGTGGCCCAAGCCGTGAAAGCGATGGAAGAGAGTCAACAAAGCTGCGTGCGTTCGGTGGATTCTTCTCGCACGATTTCCGATAGTTTAGGTTCAGTCACTTCAGCGGTAACGGCTATTAACGACATGAGTACCCAAATTGCAGCTGCGGCGACAGAGCAAAGCTCAGTAACCGAAGAAATTAACCGTAACGTGTATGCCATCCAAGAGATTGTGAATGAGCTACTGCACTCCAGCGAAGATGCGGCCAGAGTGAGTCTGACGGTATCAGAGGAAGGCATTAACTTAGGTAAATTAGTGGGACAGTTTAGGATTTAATTACATCAATCTAAATAAAAAAACGGGAGACTTAAGGTCTCCCGTTTTTATTGGGCTCGTTTATTTTTTAAGCGTTAATTCAGCTGAGTGAATTCATCCAAGCTAATTCACTTTAGACAATTCAAGTAAGCCAATTCACTCTAGTCAATGTACGCTAACCCATTCACCTTAGCTCGTTCGCCTTAATCAATCTTCTCGACAACCCGTTCCACCCTCACAGAGCAGACCTTATATTCTGGGATAAAAGCCACAGGATCGAGCGCGTTGATGGTGAGTTTATTTGCCGCCGCTTCAACAAAATGGAAGGGTAGGAATAGCACGCCAGCTTGCGCTCTTTTCGTCACAAAGGCGTCGATTTCAATTTCGCCGCGACGGGTAGTGAGTTTGATCTTATCGCCATTGCCTATCCCGAGTTGCTCAGCGTCATAGACTGAAATCATCACTTTAGGCGAGCCGACTAAGTCGAGCCCCGCTGTTTTACGGGTTAAGGTGCCTGTGTGGAACTGTTCCAGTAAACGTCCGGTTGAGAGGGTGAGCGGGTACTCACTGCAGGGCATTTCTGCGGGTAAGCGATAACTCACTGGCGTGAACTTGCCTAAGCCGCGGGTGAATTGATTTTGGTGCATGATGGGCGTTCCCGGATGGGTTGTATCTGGGCAAGGCCATTGAATACCTTGCGGAATTTTACCGTCATCTCCAGTGCTTAATCGCTGCCAAGTAATACCACGATATTGTGGTGTTAGCTCATTGATTTCCTGCCAAATCGCTTCTTCATTGGGGTAATCCCAAGCGGCGCCCATCGCATTGGCAATGGCTTGGACAATTTGCCAATCGGGCAGGGCTTCGCCTGGCGGTAACAGGGCTCGTTCGAGTCGCTGTACTCGCCGTTCTGTATTAGTGAAATGACCGCGTTTTTCGACAAACGCGGCGGCGGGCAGAACCACATCGGCAAGCTCGGCTGTTTCGGTGAGAAAGATATCCTGCACCACTAAAAAGTCGATAGCGTGAAGCGCCCTAAGCACATGGGCTTGGTCAGGATCGCTCAATACAGGGTTTTCGCCCATGACATACAAAGCTTTAATGGTCCCTTTGGAAATATCATGCATCATGTGGGTTGCGGTTACGCCAATCTCCCCCGATAACGGCGTTTGCCAGTGTGCCTCGAAACGCATTCTGGCATGAATGTCGGTGACTTTTTGGTAGCCACTGAAGAAGTTAGGCAGTGCGCCCATGTCGCAGGCACCTTGCACATTACTCTGTCCACGAAGTGGGTTAATCCCCGCACCTTCAACCCCGATATTGCCGCACAGAAGTTGTAGATTGGATATGGCGGTGACATTGTCGTGTCCCGTCGTGTGCTGGGTAATGCCCATAGCATAGTAGATTGCGGTTTTTTCGGCCGTGCCTATGGTGCGGGCGATACAGGCGATATCTTCGGCTGTAACGCCAGTTATCAAGGCCGCGTTTTTTAGACTGTAATCTGCTTTTGCGAGTTCAGCGTAGAGGGCATCCACTCCTTCGGTGCGTGCGGTAATGTAGCTTTTATCCTGCCAGTCGTTGCGGATGATTTCCGCCATAATCGCATTGAGTAACATGACGTCAGTGCCGGGTCTGTGGGCGACATAAAGCTGTGCACTGTCGGCAATGGCGACACGTTTAGGGTCGGCCACTATTAATTTTGCACCATGCAAAGCCACGGCTTGCTTAATTTTCGAGGCGATGATCGGGTGAGCACTGCTGGTGTCTGAGCCTATGATAAAAATCACATCCGATGCTTGAATGCTCGGAATGTCATTGGTCATGGCACCACTGCCGATACTTTGCTGCAGGCCTGTTACCGTAGATGAATGACACAGACGGGCGCAATGGTCGATGTTATTGGTGCCGAGTATGCTTCTGACAAATTTTTGCAGCAGGAAGTTTTCTTCATTGGTGGCTTTTGCCGAGGCCAAGCTTGCCAGTGCATTACTGCCATGTTGCTGTTTTATTTGCTGTAAATGTTCGGCCACATAGGCGATGGCTTCAGGCCAACTACTTGGCGTGAGCTGGCCATTTTTACGAATGAGTGGCGTGGTGAGGCGTTTTTCACTGTGAATAAAATCGAAACCAAACCGGCCTTTCACACATAACATGCCTTGGTTTACCACAGACTCTTTATTGCCTTCGATATGTCGGATCTGATTCGTGCTGGTATCGATTTTAAGGTCAAGCCGACAGCCTACGCCGCAATAGGTACAAATCGTTGAGGCGGTTTTGAGTGGCGTTTCATCGCCTTGGCGTTTATCCCGCGCATCGACGAGCGCGCCCGTTGGGCAAACCTGCACACAGTTGCCACATTGCACACATTTGCTGTCGGCCATGCTGGCGCTAAAGCCGACTCTCGGTGCGCGGCGTTCGATGGTTTCGCTTAGGGCTTGTGGCAGTGCTTGATAGGAATCATGGGCAAATTGAATCGCACAATGGCCACTTTGCAGTTGGCACACATCGACGCACTTACCGCAGCTAATACAGCGATTCGCATCAAATTGAATGAAAGGACTCGATTTATCGACCGAAAACTTACGCGCGCTTTGAGTGTTGAGTGACTTAGGCTCGACATGGTAGTCGGTCGCATAGTCCCTTAACTTACAATCCGTATTGGCTTGGCAGGCGCATTCAAGGCAGCGAGCAGCTTCTTGCATTGCGGCATCGGGAGCAAAGCCTAGCTCGACTTCGCCGTAATTTAGCAAACGTTGCACCGCGTTCAATTCGGGCATGGTTAAACGGGCTTTACGTGCGACAGAGGGGTAGAGTTCGATAGTTGGTAAGCTTTGTTTTATTGTGTTACCGACTGCTTTTGATGAATTAAATTCAGTGGCATGCAGCTCGCAACTTAGGCCTTGTTTGAGCAATTTATCTATGGCAATTGCGGCTTTATTGCCGTCGCCTATCGCGGCGACTGCGGTAGCAGGGCCGCGGCGTGCATCCCCCACCACAAAGAGTTTTTCAACCCCTGATGACATAGTGTGCTCGCAGCCAATAAAGGTATTCCAGCGGCTGAGAGCGAGTTCACCATTGCTTAAGTGGCTCGCGGGATCTTGCATAAAACTCATATCGGGAGTTTGTGATACTGCGGCTATCACAGTATCGAAATCCTGGGTAAAGGTTTCACCAGTATCAACGGGAGCGCGTCTGCCAGAGGCATCGGCTTCGCCGAGCGCCATCTTAGCGAAGGTGACTGAATGGACTCTACCTTGCGCATCGCTATGGTTTTCAAGCGGATTGGTTAAAAAATGAAACTTCACCCCTTCGACTTCGGCCTCATGTACCTCGTAAGCTTCGGCGGGCATTTCTGCGCGGGTACGACGATAAATTAGGGTGACATCGCAACCTTCACGCACTGCTGTGCGGGCGCAATCAATAGCGGTATTGCCACCACCAATGACGGCGACTTTCTTACCTAAAACAAGTGTCTTTTCGAGACAATGATCTTTTAAGTAATCGACACCTAAGTAGCAACCCGCGAGTGTGCTGCCGGGATAATCCATAGGCACAGCTTTTTGGGCGCCAATGGCGAGACAGACGGCATCAAAATCTTCAACTAATTGATTTAAATGTATCTCGTGACCGAGACGTGTTTCTGTGTGGATGGTTAACCCGTTATGGCACAAGAGTGCGATTTCTTTATCGAGTATCGCCTTAGGTAAACGATACTCAGGAATGCCATAGCGCAGCCAGCCACCTGCCTGTGGCATAGCTTCGAATATCTCAACGCTATGGCCTTGGTTTGATAAGTAATATCCTGCACTTAATCCTGCTGGCCCTGCCCCAATAATCGCAACTTTTTTGCCCGTGTCGGCTTGGCGTGGCGGCACATAACTCGTGCCGCCCTTTTCGCCATCGGCGAGATCGAGATCAGCGGCGTGGCGTTTTAATTGACGAATAGCGATGGGCTCATCGACCAGTCCGCGGCGACATTGTGCTTCACAAAAAGCAGGGCAGACACGGCCAATAGATAGCGGCAGTGGCAAGGTTTGTTTAATGATTTTAACGGCTTCAGTATGGTTGCCTTGGGCTATGTGAAACAGGTAACTCTGCACATCGACGCCCGCAGGGCATGCTTGCTGGCACGGGGCTTCGCAATCGGCGAAGTGATCGCTTAAGATCGCTGTCAGTGCTTGTTTGCGCTGTTGACTTAAGAATTCAGACTGAGTTATCACCCGCATGCCCGCTTCGATAGGCGTTTCGCAGGCGCGTACGCAGCGCAAACTGGCATCGGCATTTTCAATTTGGACGACACACAAATTGCAGGCTTGCTTGTCTGAGTCTGCGTGAGTGTGTGCATGAGTGCCTAATTGCTGCGAGGCTGTGCTGGGATCACATAAGCTGGGTATGGCAATGCCCGCGGCATGTGCCACTTGCAGTAGGTTATCGGTCGGGTTAACCGACAACACTTGGTCATCAATTCGAAGTTCTATCATCCCATGGCCTTTTTTATATGTAGGGTGCTTAGCTGCTATAGCGCGGGGCTGCAGGCTTAGGTTGCTTCGAGTATACCTAGACAGCTTTAGAAGACGCTTATGGGCGAGGGAAGTTTGCAACAGAATTGCAGCTTGAATCACAAACCTAGTGCAGACTGTGCGCTGATGAATGTTTGTTCGAATTGCGCTGTGATTAGGTTGGTGGTATTTGTGCTTTTTAGTGGTAATTTCATTGATATTACGAATGTTTTCTTGGCAAGTCAGTCGTACTTTGGGGCGCGTTTGGCCTACTGAATCACTTGGCTTAGCTAAATTTAAGTAAGATCACAGTCTTAACTCCGCGCTTTTTGTTAGTCTCGGCGGTGGCAATGTGGTCTTTTAGGCCGGAAAATAATCCTCGTTATCCCATTTAATGAACAGTGCCCCCCTAGGTTTACCAGCCTGGTTAGGTTAAAATGCGCGGTTGCAAATACTGTTAATCACTGCCTCTTTTAGTGGAAGATCAATTAAAGCGGCCAAATAAAGAAAGTTGAAAATTCATGTTTGAAGTTAATCCAGTAAAATTCAAAATTAAGGAGCTTGCCGAGCGCACGCAGCTTCTTAGGGGGTATCTTTGACTACGATGCCAAAAATGAGCGTCTAGAAGAAGTTACCCGTGAGCTTGAAAGTTCAGAAGTGTGGAATGACCCAGAGCGCGCCCAAGCCTTAGGCAAAGAGCGCGCCAGCCTAGAAGCTGTGGTCAAAACCATAGACGATATGGACTCAGGTCTTGAAGATGTTGAAGGCTTACTCGAGCTGGCTATTGAAGAGGAAGACGAAGACACGTTCAACGAAACCAGTAAAGAGCTGGATTATCTCGAAAGCCGCCTTGCCGATCTCGAATTCCGCCGTATGTTCTCCGGCCCGCAAGATGCGTCAAACTGTTATTTAGACATTCAGTCTGGCAGTGGTGGTACCGAAGCCCAAGATTGGGCCAACATGGTGCTGCGTATGTACCTGCGTTGGGGCGAAGCCCATGGTTTTAGCCCAGAGTTGATGGAAGTGACCGATGGTGACGTGGCCGGTATTAAAGGCGCGACCATTAAGTTCACTGGCGAATATGCGTTCGGTTGGTTACGTACCGAAACGGGCGTGCATCGCTTAGTGCGTAAGTCGCCATTCGATTCATCGGGTCGTCGCCATACGTCATTCTGCTCTGTGTTCGTTTATCCAGAAATCGACGACGATATCACTATCGATATCAATCCATCGGATCTGCGTATCGACACTTACCGTGCATCGGGCGCGGGTGGTCAGCACGTTAACAAAACAGAATCGGCGATTCGTATTACCCACTTACCGACTAACACAGTCGTGCAGTGTCAGAACGACCGTTCACAGCACAAGAACAAAGACGCTGCGATGAAGCAGCTGAAAGCAAAACTGTTTGAGTTAGAAATGCTCAAGCAAAATGCCGACAAACAGGCCGCAGAAGACGCTAAGTCTGATATCGGCTGGGGCAGTCAAATTCGCTCTTATGTATTAGACGATGCCCGCATTAAAGACTTACGCACAGGCGTTGAAAACCGTAGCACTCAAGCGGTACTCGATGGCGATCTGGATAAGTTTATCGAAGCCAGTTTGAAATCTGGGCTGTAATTAATTCAAGGTATAGACGAGAAATAAGATGACTGAACAAGTAATTGATGAGAACAAACTGATCGCCGAGCGCCGTGCCAAGCTAGAAAGCATCCGCCCAAACTGTAGTGCTAATGCGCATCCAAATACCTTCCGTCGCACCCATAAAGCGGCTGAACTGCAAGCACAGTATGGTCAAAACACTAAAGAAGAACTCGAAGCCTTAGGTTTTAAGACCAGCATTGCTGGCCGCATCATGGCAAAACGTGGTCCTTTCTTAGTGATCCAAGACGTATCTGGCCGTATTCAAGCCTATGCTGAAAAAAGCGTACAAGCTGACTTGAAAGAGCGTTTTCAAGGTCTGGATATCGGTGACATTATCGGTGTAACCGGTCAGCTGCACTTGTCTGGCAAAGGCGACTTATACGTCAACATGGAGCAGTACGAGCTACTGACCAAAGCACTGCGTCCATTGCCTGCGGACTATTATGGTCTAGCCGATCAAGAAATGCGCTACCGTCAACGTTACGTGGATCTGATCGTTAACGAAGATTCACGCAATGCCTTTATCATGCGCTCTAAAGTGGTTTCTGCAATCCGTAACTTCATGATCAAAAAAGAGTTCATGGAAGTTGAAACCCCTATGATGCATGTGATCCCAGGTGGTGCTTCGGCCCGTCCTTTCATCACTCATCACAACGCCTTAGACATGCCAATGTACCTGCGTATTGCGCCAGAATTATATCTGAAGCGTTTAGTGGTAGGTGGTTTTGAGCGTGTGTTCGAAATCAACCGTAACTTCCGTAACGAAGGTCTGTCGCCACGTCATAACCCAGAATTCACTATGATGGAATTCTATATGGCTTATGCAGACTACAAAGATCTGATGGACTTAACCGAAGAAATGCTTAGCTCGATTGCTATCGAACTGCTTGGCAGTGCGCAAATGCCATATGGCGAGCACACAGTCGATTTCGGCGGCCCATACGAACGTTTAAGCATGTTAGAAGCGATTCAGAAGTACAATCCTGATAACGCTACTATTCAAGCTATGACCTATGAGCAAGTGAAAGATGTTGAATTCATGCGCGATTTAGCGAAAAGCTTAGGCATGAAGATTGAGAAGTTCTGGACTTGTGGTCAGCTACTTGAAGAAATCTTCGGTGAAACCGCTGAATGGCAATTGATGCAACCGACCTTCATCACTGGCTACCCTGCGGACATTTCACCACTGGCACGTCGTAACGATGACAACCATTTCATCACTGACCGTTTCGAATTCTTCATCGGTGGCCGCGAAGTGGCTAACGGCTTTAGCGAGCTGAACGATGCTGAAGATCAAGACAACCGCTTTAAAGCACAGGTTGACGCGAAAGATGCAGGCGACGATGAAGCTATGTTCTACGATGCAGACTATATCACTGCACTGGAACACGGTTTGCCACCAACGGCAGGTCAAGGTATTGGTATCGACCGTTTAGTGATGTTGTTCACTAACACTCATACTATCCGTGACGTGATCCTGTTCCCAGCGATGCGCCCACAGGCGTAATGCAGTCGAACCAGGTTTTTCATTGGTACATTTTGTTGCATTAGCCTTAGCTACGCGACTGCTAGCAAGTCGTAATAAGTTGAGTTTGCAGTGAGTTTAGGAATGACCTACCCATCACGGCGATGATATGCCCCATAAAAACCAGCCATTTGGCTGGTTTTTTGTTTTCTAAAATAGCTAAAAATGATGCTTGCTAGAGTCGAGCTATTAGTGACCTAAAAATAGGTTAGATGAACATCATCAAGTGGCAAGTGAGTTTCAGGTTGTGGCTATCGATTGTAGTGTAGATTGCGGGTTTAGTTTGTGAGTGTCGATTGTGGCTTTAACTTGGGGTTTCATATTGGGATGTCAGGAAATACTCAGCCAAGGTGAGGGCATCCAGTCACCAGTTATACACGATATTGGCTGTGTTCATTTCATTATTGGTAGAGAAGATTTACGGGAAGACCTAGGATGAAGAGGTTAAGATGCGGCAATCAGTGAATGCCAAAATAGCAGGCTACATCACTGACGTTATAAACAGTACGATGAACTTTTTTAAACGCATTTATTCACCTATGCCCACCCAGTGGCAGTTTCAGATAATCAACCCGACATTAGTCTAATAGGGTGTTGCTTGACCTCAGTCGCTAACTCAATGAAACTCTCCATTAAATCACCTCCTACTAAAGTATGGATAATTAAATAATGTTAATTTTCTTTATTTGTATCGCACTCTTAGTGCTTGCGTACAAGTTCTATAGCCCCTTTGTTGAACGTCAAGCGGGTATCGATCCTAAAGCTAAGACGCCACAGGCAAAATTCGAAGATGGTGTTGATTATGTGCCTGTTCATCCAGCTAAAGCGTTTCTGATCCAATTCCTCAATGTTGCGGGTGTGGGGCCTATTTTTGGTCCGATCCTCGGTGCTTTATACGGTCCTATTGCCTTGGTGTGGATTGTGCTGGGAAACATTATAGGCGGTGCGGTGCATGATTATTTTTCTGGCGTGCTCAGCATTAAAGAAGACGGTAAGAGTTTGCCTGAGATAGCTGGTCATTACTTTAATATCTACTTTAAAGGCGTGATGTTGCTGTTTACCGCCATGCTACTGTTTTTTGTGGGCGTGGTCTTTATCATGAGCCCAGCAGGTTTGCTGAGTAATCTCGATTATTTCAAAGACACCATCTTTGGCAATAACACCTTCTGGGTGTTAGTGATTTTAGCCTATTACTTTTTGGCGACTATGCTGCCGATCGATAAAATCATCACTAAACTGTATCCCGCATTTGGTTTGTTGATGATAGTGATGACGGTTTCTATCGCAGTTGCCCTGATGCTCAATGCGCCGCAGTTACCTGAAATGGGTGATGTGTTTGCTTATTTTGATCACAGCCACTACAACAACGAGTTACTTGAGCCAAATCCAGACGGCTTACCAGTATGGCCACTGTTGTTTGTGACTATTACCTGTGGTGCGATCAGTGGTTTCCACTCGACCCAAGCGCCTATCATGGCCCGTTGTTTGACCAACGAGAAGTATGTGCGTCCCGTGTACTATGGCGCTATGGTTGCTGAAGGTATTGTTGCTTGTGTATGGGCAACGGCCGGTATTGCGGCTTTCCCTGGTGGTTATGTTGAGCTTAAGAGTCTGCTCGACCAAGGTGGCCCAGGTTTAGTGGTTAACCAAGTGGCGACGACTTATCTCGGTGTGGTGGGCGGCATTATGGCGATTGTGGCCGTGGCTATCTTCCCGATCACCTCTGGTGATACCGCGTTCCGTTCGTTGCGACTGACGATTATCGACGCCTTCCATATTCCGCAAAGCATGCGTAATCGTTTACTTGTCGCGGTACCTATTCTCACGATTGCGTACTTTATGACGAAGATCGATTTCTCCTTGATTTGGCGCTACTTTGCCTTCTCAAATATGCTGCTATCAACCAGTGTATTGTGGTTAGCGACTAAGTATTTGTTCGATCGCGGGACCTTCCATTGGATTGTCAGCCTGCCAGCCATTGGTGGCACCAGTGTCACAGTTTCTTACATTATGACTGCGGGTATTGGTCTTGGTTTACCACAACCTTTGAGCCAGCCTGTGGGTATCGCAGTCGGGGTTATCTGTTTAATTGCGCTGATCATTGCGCACAACCGCCGCAAACTTGTGGCAGACGTGAAATAGTCCGTTACGCTTAGTTGGACCCGATAGACACAAGGGCTGCATTTTGCAGCCCTTGTTTTTTTATGATCCGCAGTAACTTGACTATCCTTTAATATCATAATTTATAAAGGGGAATGTTTGCTGAACATTATTTAATGGGATGATTCATCGCGTTTCATCTAGAGGTAAGGTAAGGTCGTTAGACTGGTTTTTGTTTCTCTATTGAAACGATTAGTCGGTGATAGAGAACGTTATGCAGTACAAACATGCAGCAAAAGTCATTTAGTTTTTATTTATTTGAATATTTTTTGCGAACAGAAGGAGAGCACGTTATGTCTGAGAACAAATGTCCTATGCATCATTCTGCTGGTGGCACCACGAATCGAGATTGGTGGCCTAAACAGCTGCGGCTCGATATTCTGCACCAGCACTCTTCCTTGTCGAATCCTATGGGTGATGACTTCAATTATGCTGAAGCCTTTAAATCCCTCGATTTGGCCGCGGTAAAGCAAGACCTCCTCGCATTAATGACTGATTCACAGGACTGGTGGCCAGCGGACTTTGGCCACTATGGACCACTATTTATTCGTATGGCTTGGCACAGCGCTGGCACCTATCGCACTGGTGATGGGCGCGGCGGAGCGGGCAGTGGTAATCAACGTTTCGCGCCGTTAAATAGCTGGCCTGACAACGTCAGCCTCGATAAAGCCCGCAGGCTTATCTGGCCGATAAAGCAAAAATATGGCAATAAAATCTCCTGGGCCGATTTGATAATCCTCACGGGCAATGTCGCGCTGGAATCTATGGGATTCAAAACCTTAGGTTTTGCCGGTGGGCGGGTGGATATTTGGGAACCCGAAGCCGATATCTACTGGGGAGCCGAAGATAAGTGGTTAGACGATAAGCGTTATTCTGGTGAACGGGATCTTGAAGATCCCCTCGCCGCAGTGCAAATGGGGCTGATTTACGTCAACCCAGAAGGACCCAATGGCGATCCCGATCCCTTCGCTGCCGCCGTTGATATTCGCGAAACCTTTGCCCGTATGGCTATGAATGATGAAGAAACTGTGGCGCTGATTGCCGGTGGCCATACTTTCGGTAAAACCCATGGGGCTGGTGACGCGGCATTAGTCGGGCCTGAGCCTGAAGCCGCTAGTATTGAGCAGCAAGGGCTAGGCTGGAAGAGTAGCTACAAAAGCGGTAAAGGTGGCGATGCTATTTCCAGTGGTCTTGAAGTGACTTGGACCTCAACGCCAACCCAATGGAGTAATAATTTCTTTGAAAATCTATTCGGTTATGAATGGGAACTGACTAAGAGCCCTGCGGGCGCCCATCAGTGGATACCTAAAAATGGTGCGGGTAAAGGGGTGATTCCCGATGCGCACGACGCCTCAAAACGCCATGTGCCGGCCATGTTAACCACTGACCTTGCACTGATCTTCGACCCTGATTACGAGAAAATATCGCGTCGACTCTTTGAAAATCCCGATGAGTTTGCCGAGATTTTTGCAAAGGCTTGGTACAAGCTGACGCACAGGGATATGGGGCCATGCACACGCTATTTGGGTCCTGAAGTGCCAGCAGAAGCGTTTCTTTGGCAAGATCCCATCCCAGCGGTTGATCATTCCTTGGTTGATGAGCAGGATGTCACGGATCTTAAACTTAAGATTATTGGCTCTGGATTAACGATTTCAGAAGTAGTATCAACCGCTTGGGCCTCTGCTTCGACCTACCGTGGTTCTGATATGCGCGGTGGTGCGAACGGTGCTCGAATTCGCCTCGCGCCGCAAAAAGATTGGCCAGTGAATCAGCCTGAGCAACTTGCTAAGGTGCTGAAAGTACTTGAGAGTATTCAGTCTGAGTTCAACAAAAGTGGTAAAAAAATCTCCCTTGCTGATTTGATTGTGCTGGCAGGTTGTGTCGGTATTGACCAAGCGGCCAGAAATGCGGGAGTTGAAGTGACTATTCCATTTACGCCGGGTCGTATGGATGCCACACAAGCGCAAACGGATGTGGAATCTTTTGCGGTGCTAGAACCAGTCGCCGATGGCTTTAGAAATTATCATCCCACTCAATTTTCGGTATCTGCGGAGGAGTTATTGGTCGATAGGGCACAATTACTGACCTTAACTGCACCGGAAATGACGGTACTCATCGGCGGGTTGCGGGTGTTAGATACTAACGCTGATCAATCTAAGACAGGTGTATTTACTGCGCGTCCTGAGTTTTTGACCAACGACTTTTTCGTTAACTTGCTGGATATGGGCACGACGTGGAAACCCACCTCAAAAGCGGAAGATAGGTTTGAGGGCGTGGATCGCGTTAGCGGCCAGCAAAAATGGACGGCGTCGCGGGTTGATTTGATCTTTGGCTCTAACTCGCAGCTACGTGCGCTTGCAGAAGTGTACGCGAGCAGCGATGCGCAGCTGCGATTTATCGATGACTTTATCGCGGCTTGGACTAAGGTAATGAACTTAGACAGGTTTGATCTCCGCTGAGCTTAGCTTTAACTGATATTGTTAGTTTTATTTTAGTGGTTAATGGATCCGATTTAAGCCTTGTCGTGTTGAAGGTTGGCTTAGCGCTTAAGTGGATTTTCAGTCAAATGATCGCCTAATCCTCTGTGGTTACGCGGTCATTTTTATTAATCTGTAATGGTGTTTATCAATTTAAGGTAGGAATATGAACATTCAGCAAATGTCGGGTTTAGCTATTTTACAGGCAATGGCAAAGGGCGAACTGCCCGCACCTTCGATCACCCAGACTATGCCTATGTCCTTGGTTCAAGCCGAAGAAGGTTCAGTGCTGTTTCATGCGACAGCTGATGATAAGCATCTGAATCCGCTGGGCGGTGTTCATGGTGGTTTCGCTGCCACTGTACTGGATTCTGTTACTGGCTGCGCTGTGCACACTTTGCTCGAAGCGGGTGTGGGTTACGGTACTATCGATTTGAATATTAAAATGATTCGACCTGTGCCTAAGCATCAAGTGTTAGTGGCCGAGGGCAGAGTGATTAATCTGTCTAAGTCCTTAGGGATTTCGGAAGGCACGCTAAAAACGCAGGATGGAAAATTACTGGCTACCGCCACGGCGACATGCATGATTTTAAGGCCGTAAACCGATTCAATGCGCTCATGCAATCTTATCTGTGCTGCACTTTGCCTTGGCTTTTCCATCGCGTGCTGCGGCGATACGGCCTCTTCGATTTTAAGCCATGGATTGACGAGTTAACTCACGCCGAATCTGAGCGCTATTATCGCGCTAACATCTGCAATCAAACATCGCGCTAGTATCTGCAATCAAATCGACAATTGCCCTGTTAGCTGTAAGGATTTATATAGATGTTAACTCAGTAAATAACGGAATTTTTCATCATATTTTCATAAATAGGCTTCAAGATTGAAAATAGCTAGCATGCGATATTCCATTCGACAGAAAGTATGTTAGATTCTGGCGAATTGTTGCTGATCGCTGTATTGTTACCTCTGTCATCAACAGTTCTCCACAGGGCCATCGCTGCAAATTTAGTTAGATTTGCAGGGAAGTGTCAGGAAGTTACACCAATTCAGAGTCTGCTTATGCAACCCAATTTATTTCCCGAACAAAGAAACGTTTACCAACAATCGATGGTGACAGTACCTTCGATTGAAGCCCAATCCTCCTCTCGTCGCGGCCGTTTGCAGCGCATGGTTGGCAGCGTATTGTTAACCTGTAGCGTATTGCTGAGTCTTTCGGCGTGTGCGGCGGGTAAGCAGGCGTCACCACAAGAAGGTGAAGAGTTCAGTTACGCTTGGCTTAAGGGCTATGCCCGTACTATGGCTGCACAACCCTATGAAAGCCATAAAGGCGAATTGCCTAAAAGCCTTCAGGGCATGAACTGGGATGATTACCAACAATTCCACTTTAAGAAAAAAGCCGCACTGTGGCGCGATCAGGACTCGGAGTTTCGTGCCGAGCTGTTCCACCTAGGGCTGTATTTTGACACGCCAATTCACATTTATGAATTGAATGAAGGCAAGGCTAAGTTAATCGACTATTCGCCTTCTATGTTCGATTACGGCAAGTCAAAGGTGAAAGGCAGTCAGTTGCCTAAGGATCTTGGCTTTGCGGGTTTCCGTATGCAGTTCAATACCGATTGGGAACGTGACGTTGTCGCTTTCCTTGGCGCCAGTTATTTCCGCGCTGTGGGTCATGAGATGCAATACGGCCTGTCGGCTCGTGGTTTAGCGGTGGATACTGCGCTGCCAAAACCTGAAGAGTTTCCAATGTTCACCGACTTCTGGTTAGAAAAACCTAAACCAGGATCGAACATCACGACTGTGTATGCCTTGTTAGACTCTCCGAGTGTGACAGGTGCTTACCGTTTCGATATCGAGCCGGGTGAGCGTTTAAAAATGAAAGTGGATGTGGCTGTTTATCCACGTAAAGCGATTGAACGTTTAGGTGTAGCGCCACTGACCAGTATGTTTATGGTGGGTGAGAACGATCGCCGCACCGGTTACGACTGGCGTCCAGAAATCCATGATACCGATGGCTTAGCCATGCACACGGGTAATGGTGAATGGATTTGGCGTCCACTAGGTAACCCAGAAAACCTGCGATTCAACGCCTATAGCGATGAAAATCCAAAAGGTTTTGGTTTACTGCAACGTGACCGTAACTTCGATCACTATCAGGATGACGGCGTGTTTTACGATAAACGCCCAAGCCTGTGGATTGAACCAACAAGCAGTTGGGGCAAAGGTTCGGTGCAGTTAGTTGAAATTCCAACACTGGATGAAACCTTCGATAACATAGTGGCTTTCTGGAATCCTGCTGAGCCGATTGTTCCGGGTCAAGAGCTGCTGTATAGCTACAACATGTATTGGGGCGGCATTCCACCGGTTCAATCACCCCGTGCTCGCGTTGTTGATACCTTCACCGGGATTGGCGGCGTAGTTGGCCAGAAACGCAAATACTACAGTAAGCGTTTTGTGGTGGATTTCGCGGGCGGCACTTTGCCTATGATAGGCAAAGACACCCAAGTAAAAGCCGTGATCACTGCATCTGAAGGCAAAGTCGAAATTGAATCTGCCCGTCCTCTAGCGTCCATTAATGGTTACCGCGCTATGTTTGACGTAGTGCCACCCGGAGACGGTACTGAGCCGATTAACCTGAGAGTCTATTTAGAAGTTGATGGCCAGCCATTGTCTGAAACTTGGATGTATCAGTGGAATCCGCCTGCTAAGGATGATCGTGAATTGCACAATGCGGGTCATCTGCAATAAGCGATTAGTGAGTCATTAATCTAAAACGCCAGCTAACTTAGCTGGCGTTTTTGTTTTGGCTGGAGCCACTTTTTACTCAGTATGGTGTTTATACGGCTTTATAGGTTAGTACTAGGTTATCTAAAAAATGCCCCAGCAACTGATTCATTCGAGTCGTTGATTGTCCAAGAATGAACTCTTGGCTTTGAATATATGGCATTTTTTGTGTACTGGAAAAAGCATGTTCTTGGGCAATTAATGGCGTTAATTGGCTACTGATAAATTCAAGATGGCATTGAAATCCAAAAACTAAATGTGTGTAACGTATTATTTGCCTTGGGCAAGCTTCACTTGTGGCGAGCACTTCGCAATCGGGAGTGAGGCCTGGCATATCGTTATGCCAGTGGCCGACCACTTCAGTTGTCGAAAATGTCTTAAGGCTAATATCACCTCTTCCTGCCGCAGTTAGTTCAATGGGGAAGTAACCAATCTCGGCATGTGGACTCTTTTGATAACGGGCACCTAATGCCTCGCCGATTAACTGTGCTCCAAGACAAACACCCACAACGGCTTTATTTGTCTGGATAGCTTGCCTGATAAGTCTTTGTTCTGCTTGGCTATCAAAATATGGACAATCACTTTGGCATGTCGCGGGAGACTGGGGGCCACCGAGGATAATTAACAAATCAAAACCATCACTATTTTCGGGTAAAGCTTCACCTAGATAGACCCTGCTAAAGCTCATTTTGTAGTTTTTACTTGCGGCCCAATCGCTAAAATAGCCTGGACCTTCATAGCTTTCATGGATAATGCAATGAATGCGCATCGAGTTTTCCTGTGTCTTTTATGGGATAACGCTATGCTACAATCCTTTTTATTTGGCTGAATAACGTCATATGGACAAGTAATAATGCTAAGTCGCCAACTCGATTCGATTAACACCATTATTGAGCAAGCGCCTAATATGCCTTCCTTTGTAAAAACGATTGAGATGCAGAAGGGTTATGTGGATGTTTTACACCAGCACTGTTGGCATCAGCTTATTTTCCCACTTCAAGGCCTGTTACAGACAGAGGCAGATGGCGCACTGTTTTTAGTTCCCCATACCACAGCGCTTTTTGTGCCAGCAGGGGTGATACATGAGTCTGTTGCGATTACAGATACCTGCTTTATTGGCGTCTATCTGAATCCTATGTATGGTCGAGATTATGGTGCCATGATTAAACCCGTCACTATGAGTGCTTTTCTAAGGGAGTTAGTGTTAACACTCAGAAAACAATGTGCTTTTAATACCCCAATAAATGTTGAGCCAATGGTTCAGGCGCCAATACTGCGTTTGCTTGAGGTGCTATACGATCAAATTAATAGTGCGGGAGGACAGACTTTTAAGTTACTGATACCCCAAGATAGGCGCTTAAAATTGATTTTTGAGCATTTAACCCAAACGCCAGCTTTAGATTTCTCTTTAGTGAAATGGGGAGAGAGGGTTGGAGCATCGGAACGAACATTGTCGAGGCTATTTGTGAGGGAGTTTGGTTCTTCATTCGTATTATGGCGTCAACATTTGCGGCTGATCTATTCGCTGTCGTTATTGGCTACTGACCTATCAATACAGAATGTGGCCCACCAAATCGGTTATCAAAATGATTCATCCTATATTAAAGCTTTCAAGAAGCGTTTTGGGATGACGCCACAGCGATTTAGGTTAGGCGATCATGGGATATAATCCTGTTACGATTTATGACGTTTAATACTGCTTTTAGTTGAATTATTTAACATTGAATCAATGTTTTGCACCTTTTTGCAGTACAGATATTCATTTGGCCGAATAAAATCAAGCCAGTGTTAATTGCAAGCATGCTACTGAGTTATTGAGGACTAATTCACTTTTTGACAATCTAAATAATTTTTCACTGTAAAAGAGGCCAAACTTGGGCGTAATCTGTGGGCGTTCTCGCCATGGGTCAGTATTTTATGTTTGAAATGTTCACAACGTTAGGCTTTGCTTGGTCTGTGGGTTTAGTGCTTGCGATACTGTTTGTATTGGCATATGAATTCATTAATGGCTTCCACGATACGGCCAATGCGGTGGCTACGGTTATCTATACCAAGGCTATGCCAGCCAATCTTGCAGTTGTTACTTCTGCGCTCTTTAACTTTGCGGGTGTGCTACTAGGTGGCTTAGGTGTGGCCTATGCGATAGTGCATTTGTTGCCCGTAGATTCCTTGCTCGGCATGGATTCGACCCAAGGTTTGTTGATGGTCTTTTCCCTGCTGTTTTCGGCAATTATCTGGAACTTAGGCACTTGGTATTTTGGTATACCGGCATCGAGTTCCCATACCTTGATTGGCTCGATAATGGGCGTAGGCGGCGCGTTCGCTTGGATGAATCATCAGCCTATCTTGCAGGGTATTAATGTCTCTAAAGCCTCGCAGATCATGTTGTCCTTAATCATTTCGCCGACCTTAGGCTTTGTGATGGCGGGGATTTTTCTACTCATCATGAAATACGTCTGGCAGAAACATAAAATTCACCGCACTCCCGATGAGCAGATGCAGATTAATGGCAAAAAACACCCGCCATTTTGGGCAAGGGCGAGTTTAATTGTCTCTGCTATGGGGGTGAGTTTTGCCCATGGTTCGAACGATGGCCAGAAGGGTATAGGTCTAGTGATGCTAGTGCTGATTTGTATGGCTCCGGCGTATTTTGCCTTGGACATGGGCAGTCAACCCTATGATTTGGAACGAACTCAAGATGCCAATCGGCGCATTATGGCGATTTACGATCGTAACCAAGCCGTGATCGCGGATGTGATCGACTTTAGCGCTTCAGCAAACGTCCCCGAATATATGCTGGCGCATTGCTCATCTGAAAATGTATTACCTGCGATGTCGCTACTTGACCGCCGCTTGGCAAAAGTCTCGACTTACAAAGACATGGATGTACAAGAGCGGCGCGAGGTGCGACGATTACTCCTGTGTATCGATGATACTGCTCGCCAAGTGGCGAAGTTAGAGCTCCCCGCGAAAGATCTAACCTCATTGGCTAAATGGCGCAAGGATCTCACCCGCACCACTGAATATGCGCCTCTTTGGGTGATTATTGCCATTGCGACTGCGCTGGGTTGCGGCACGTTAGTGGGCTGGCGACGGATTGTGTATACCGTGGGGGAGAAAATTGGTTCATCGAGTATGACCTACAGCCAAGGCATTGCCGCACAGGTCACCGCTGCCGTATCGATCGGGATTGCCAGTATGACGGGCATGCCAGTGTCGACGACTCATATTTTATCTTCCGCCGTTGCGGGCACTATGGTGGCTAATCGTTCGGGGCTTCAGATCCAAACAATTAAGCAAATCATGCTCGCTTGGCTGCTGACGCTTCCTATTACTATGTTGCTCTCTGCGTGCGTGTTTATCCTTGCCAATGCCCTTTGGGGTTAGCCAAAAATACTCAAGCGGAATGCTCATGCTCACATAGCCAAGCCTTAAGCGCTTGGCGTTTAGGTTCAGTGCCGTTTTCCGCGATAATGACCTAAGCCATCTTGTTAGAGTTGAGCCTTTAACACCCACAAGGATAAAATGGTTGAGCAATCTCGAATACGTTTTAAAGCACAATACCAATAATAAGAGCAGCGATACCCACGGCGAGCTTGCCGTGGGTTTTATTACGCGCGTTTTACCTTGATAGCGTTCTACCAAGAAAGTCCCATCTGGGGGCTTGTCTCTTCGGGTTTCTTTTCAAGCAGGCTTATCTCGGCGAGTTGAATGTGCGTTGCAATTTGGCTGCGCAATGTTTGATAGAGACGGATGGCGAGTTCAGGCGCGGTTTCATTATCGGGAGTATGAATAAACAGATAGGGCTCTCGACCTTCTGCGAGCCAATGCGGAAGTTGTGCGAGCCAATTATCAAAAAAGGCATCGTTATCCTTAGGCAAAGCGCTAACGCCTTGCTGCGCGAGTTGTGCTACTGCATCGTCTGGTTGGCCGATAAAGCGCACCACAGGATTGTTGGCGGTGGCAATCGCATGCACTGGCACCCGCGGTTTTTTCTTATGGGCGTCGATAATAGCGGCGTTGCTGGGCGGCAGGGCAAACAAGGGCCTGCTATCCATGATGATGCGATTCACTTTTTTATCGATAAGTAATCGATTGAGTGCGCGCTCGGCTTCTCCCTTAGCAAAAAATGCGGCATGCCTGACTTCGACGCCATAGGTTAATCCTTGGGGGACTTGATTGAGAAATTGCGCTAACACAGGTAAGTTTTCTGGGCCGAAATGGGCGGGAAGTTGAATTTTCCAGATCCCCGTTTTATCGATTAATGGCGCCATTACTTGGAAAAAATCCTTCAACTCTTGGCCGCAGTGTTGCAATAGTCTTTGGTGAGTAATGGTTTGCGGCAGCTTGAAGGTAAAGCGAAAATCATCGGGCGTGGCACTGTGCCAGTTCATCACGGTTTGCTGTGCAGGCGTCGCGTAGAAGCTGGTATTACCTTCGACAGTGTTGAATATCGTGGCGTAACGGGCGAGTCGCTCCGCTTGTTTAATCCCATGGCCATAAACACTCTCTTGCCAATTCGAGTGTGACCACATGGCTAGCCCAAGGCGAAAATGGCTGGGTTTATCTAACCCAGAGAGCAACTTATCCAAAAATAAATTCCTTAAATTTTATTCACATTTGCCAATGTAACCCTAGCCTTATGTAGGCTAGAGTTTGGGGCCATTGTGCCGATACTAATAGTCTAGAGTCAAATCGAGCCGCTGATGGCTTGAGGTATTGTATTTGATTTAGTTGTGCATTTAATCCTGTCAAAGCCTGACTTAACTTAGCCAACTCTGGAATGACATTGAAAATTAACCTACTCTAATAGTGCGTTATTACTATTTTTATGCTTATGATCGAGTTTAAGACTTAGCCAAAGACAGACGTTTATTGGAGAACTGCGTGAATAATGATGGCTACACTTCCCTAAGCAATTTTATCGACCTTCTCTTGGATGCTATTTGCGTCGTCGATAAAGCTGGGCGGTTTGAATTTGTCAGTGCCGGGGCAGAACGCATTTTTGGCTATACCCCAGAAGAAATGATTGGCATGCAGATGCTTGATCTTGTTATTCCAGAGGATAGAGAGCGCACACTCGCAACCGCCAATGAGATTATGGCGGGCCGTTATAAGGTCGATTTCGAAAACCGTTATGTGCGTAAAGACGGCGTCATTGTCGATATTTTGTGGTCCGCACGCTGGTCCGATGCTTACCAACAACGCGTCGCGGTCGCCAGAGATATCTCTAAGAGTAAAAACACCGAACGCAGACAAGCTGCCCTGTATGAGATTTCTGAAGCTGTGCATGTCGCTGAGGACTTGCTAGCCCTATATCGCCGTATCCATGAAATCATTGCTAAATTGCTGCCCGCGGCAAACTTTGCCATCGCATTGTACGATCAAGATTTAAATGAACTCAGTTTCCCCTATAAAGCCGCTGCGGGTGATAATTCACTGGTCGATATTGCAAGTTTCAGCCTGTTCACCGAACAAGTGATCCACAGTGCAGAGTCTTTACTCCTGTGTCCCGTGACCTTATCTGAGTATCCCCAAGCCATTCGTGAAGAGCTGGGTAATGGCAATTTAAGTTGGTTGGGTGTGCCGCTAAAGCTGCAAAAAGGCGTTATCGGTGCCTTGATGATGCATAGCTTGCCCACTTCGGCTTCTTATACGCACCAAGACCGTGAGCTATTGGAGTTTGTTTCTACGCAAATTGCCTTTGCGATTGAACGCCGACAAATGCTTGCGCGATTAGAGCATATTGCGCTGTATGATCAGCTAACCCTGTTGCCCAATCGCGAGCTTTTTTACGACAGGTTTCAAAAGGCGCTATCCCGCGCCCATAGGGAATCAAGTTATTTCTCTTTACTTTATTTAGATTTAGATAAGTTTAAGTGGGTGAACGATACCTTTGGTCATAGTGTGGGCGATTTATTGCTGCAAGTGACAGCACAACGTATTGTCAACTGTGTAAGGGGCTCAGATACCGTAGCGCGTTTTGGGGGCGACGAGTTTGTCATCTTACTCGAGCGCGTTGATTCGGCACAAAATACCCTGTTGGCAGCGCAAAAAATATTACAAGTGCTCAATCAACCCTTTGAGCTTACCGATCAGCAAATCCATATTCTGCCGAGTATCGGTATTGCCTTGTATCCAGAGCACGGCACGGACGAAAAACAGTTACTTTCCTGTGCGGATGCAGCTATGTATAAGGCCAAGAAGAATGGGGGCAATCGCATTGAAATGGGCTATCAAGGGCTGAGAAACCTGCATGCAGATCCTTTGACAGCGGCTCCTGAGTTAAAGAGCGCTGAGTTAGAAGACCGTGAGTTAGAAGACCGTGAATTAAAAGACACTGAGTTAAATAACCTTGAAAACAAGGTGACTAAGATAGTGTGAGTTTGATTGAGGCGTTCAAGCGCAATAGTTTGAATTACTGGAATGTGTAAAGAAATGCCCGCGAATGCCAGTGACATTCGCGGGCATTATTGTATGTAGCGGTTTTACGGTATCACGGTATAGAGTCCGTGATGACTCTACAGTTTGAAGCGATTCACTTCCTGCTGTAATGACGCGGCTAAGTGGGCGAGTTCCTGCGCTTGCACCATAGAGGTTTGCGCCTCAATCGACAGATTCTCCGAGACTTCACGAATCGACTCAGTATTGCGGTTGATTTCGCTGGTGACTGAAGTTTGCTCTTCAGCTGCCGTGGCAATTTGGCTCGCCATATCTGAAATATCATTAATGGCTTTACTGATCAGCAACAAACTTTCGCTGGCGGAATTGGCGTCGGCCACACTGGTTTCTGCCATTTCATGACTCTGAGTCATAGATTTAACGGCTTTGCCGGCGGTTTGTTGGAGGGTTTCGATCATCGCTTGAATTTCTTGGGTCGATGAATGGGTACGTTGTGACAGTACTCGAACTTCATCGGCAACCACAGCAAAACCGCGGCCCTGTTCACCCGCACGCGCGGCTTCAATGGCCGCGTTGAGTGCGAGTAAGTTGGTTTGTTCGGCGATGCCACTGATTGTTAACAGAATACTGTTGATCTTCTGTGAGTGCTCATTCAGTTCACCGATAATTCGGCCGGCAGTTTCAACTTCACTGGCTAAATTACGGATAGATTGCTGACTCTGGGCGACTTGTTTGTGGCCATGATTCGAAAGCCCGACTGCATTTTGCGCCGTTTGTGCTGTGTGCTCGGCGTTGCTGGCAATCTCTTCGGTGGCACTGGCCATTTCGGTGACAGCCGTGGCGACCATAGTCACTTCATCTTGTTGGACTTCAATGCGTTGGCTGTTGTCTGTGGCCGAAGCGCTACTGCCTTGGGCTTGATGCTCCAATTGACCTGCAATCTTGTGCATGCGGGAAATCATGCCGTGGAGACGTTCCACAAAGCGGTTAAAGCCCGACGCCAACATACCAATTTCATCGTGACTGTTGGCAGTATGAATGCGTACCGTTAGGTCGCCATCACCTTCGGCGATATCATTTAGTGCTTGGGCAACGCGTTCGAGATCTTTGAATTGGATTTTGAAAATCGCGACTAAAATCAAGCCAAATAGCACTAATAGGGCGATACCTACGGCCGACATCCACCAGGCAAGATCGGTTGCCTGTGACATGATTTCCTTTTTGTCCATCACGAAAATCAGCGCCCAGTCTGTCGAGGGAATTGCCGCCACATAAACTAACTTAGTTGCACCATCTAGGGTGCGTTCTTCCATGGTATTGGCATTGGTGCGTTGTGATAACCAGCTATTGCTAAAATCACTATCAATTTTCGTGAGTTGTTGGGTATTGAGCTGACTATTGGGATGACTGATGATGAGTCCCGCAGTATCGACCATCAAGGTATAACCTTCGCCCGGCACTTCAAGGCGCTGCACCGCATCGGTCAATTGATCTATGGTTAAGTTCGCTGCGGTCACGCCTATCAGCCGGCCAGAACTCATTACAGGCTCTGCAATGGTCACAACTTGTTTTTTCAGTGTGGCGCTGACGTAGGGCGCCGTCATGATCATTTTACCGGCAGCTTTAGCGTCCATATACCAAGGGCGGACGCGGGGATCATAATTCGCAGTATTCAGAGACGGATCTTGGCGATACATGTTGCCTTGCTCGTCGCCATAATAGGTGAGGGCAAAGTCCACCGCCGTATGCGCTTGTAGCAAGTGAGGGGTGACGTTTTTGCTCGGATCGGCTTCAATGGCTTGTTTTAGGCTGGTAATGGCCATTTTTCTGTCTTGCATCCATTGACCAATACCAGATGAAAAGGTATTCGCCAGTTGATCAATTTCATGTTGAGTGTTTTCTAACGCATTATTTCTAATGAAATAACTAGAGATACTTACGAGTACAGCAATAGTGATCAGTACAGCGGAGAGGCTGCTAAACAGCAGTCGTGTTTTGAGTGTCGATCGCATAATCTATTCCTTTATATTCCGTTAGCGCTCTAACGTTGTTTTAGTATAGCGGCTGCAAGGGGCAAAACATTAAACCATAAGTGAATTATAGTAATAAATTTAGACGTGACGCCCATAATTTAGAGTTTTTATAATCGCATGATTTTTATGTTAATAACGATTGAGTGAGCCATTCTTTATTAATGGTTACTCGATAAAACTGAGAAGATTGAATTGAGGTGGATGAATAATATTCTACAAATGATAAATATCATTCTTTATCGTCAGTAGACCGTAAAAATATACTCGTTCTCGCTAACGATATAATTAAATATGTTACCGTTTTACGAGTTGTTATTCAGAATGGCAACTTGTTTATTTGAAGGCTAAGTTTCTGTGGGGAGTCTTGTTGTTCTGCTTCGTGCTTAGGCTTCATTTATTACGGCACATAAAAAAGGAGCTCCTAGAAGCTCCTTGTTAATTCTAAAATGGCCTTAATCTCATTGGGTCATTTTATTTTTGATCAGCACGCAGCGCTGTTCCATTTGACGGGTTTCTAATAGATTGCGGCGGGTGAGATTCGATAATCCAGTTTGGCTATCAAGCACTTTATCCAATGCCGCTATGCTAGTGTAGTTACAATCAGTAGGAATCAAGTTGTGAGCGTAGTTACGCATAAACACAGGGCCTTTTTTATCCATATCCCTCAAGCTCGCCAGACGTTCTTCCGCCGTAGCCGCGCTCAATAGTTTCTGCTCCGCAGGATAAAGATTTTCCATAATGATCCGTTGCTTAGAGAAAGGCAGGCTGTCTTGATGAACCTTACTTAACCAGCGACGTTTGGCCGCCGCTTCTGGGCGGATCACTTGCGCCGCAAGCGCAGCTTTTTCGCCTGAGTCCGAATTATCCTTAGCCGCTTCTTTGGTTAAACGTTGCTGCGCGTTAGGGAAATCATAGCGATTGAGCTGGGTGATGATCGCCCAGCGTAAATCTTGATCTAAGGTTAACCCCTTAATTTTTGTTTCACCGTCAACGAGTTGCGCTAAATGGCGCAGTGAATCCCTGTCGCTGGCTAAACTGACATACGCATCGAACCAAATACGTTGGAAGTCATTATCGCCTTTGCTTTCCATCGCTTTTCTAAGGCTCATCTGGCTTAAGCCTTTGATTGCATTCTCAGCGTAGTTTTGCTGAATAGGTGCGATTTGTGCGAGATACTGCTTCGAGCGCAACATGCTATCGATGATCTGACCAACAATCGTGTAGTCCGTCTCAGCAGGCGCGTTAACAAATACTGTGCTTAGGTATTGATCTAAGCTCAATTTACCTTCACGAACGCTGTCCCACAGACTTTGCCACAGCATAGATCGCAGCAGTGGATCTGACACATTACTCAACTGCTGTTTTGCGGTGTTAAAGGATTTGTCATCTAGCTCGACTTTCACAAAGCCCCAATCATCAAAGTTTGGATAGACTAAGTCTGGACAGCGCTCACCAATCAGTTGTTTGACTTCGGTACGCTCACCCTTGTAAGTCACTGGCACTGTGACGTCATGACGCAAATCGAAGCGGCCTTGGGTAAAGAGTGCTACTTGGACTTTTTGTTCGCGTAATGTTGGCAGTTCAGCGCTTGCTGGAAGTTGAAGCAGGCTAAAGTCGCTGATACGGTTACCTTCACAGCGATATTCCGCCTTGATGGTGTTAACGCCCGCGCTGTAGAGCCATTCTTGAGTCCATGAGCTTAAATCACGACCAGCGGCTTTGCCTAGGCTATTGATAAAATCATCTAACTCGGCATTTTGATAACTATATTGTTTTAAATAATTGCTGACTCCACGGCGAAACACCATGTCACCCAGCAAGTGGCGCAGTTGTTTCAGTGTCGATGCGCCTTTTTGATAAGTGATCGCATCGATATTGTCGAAGGCGTTTTGGGTTGTTGCCACTGGCACTTCAATTGGATGCGTAGTGACTAAGCTGTCCTGCTCATAAGCTCTTTGTTTGCCTTTAGCGTAAAAAGTGCGCCAAGCATTGGTGAATTCGGTCGCCTCCTGAGTCGCAAGCGTACCCATAAAGGAGGCAAAGCTTTCATTGAGCCACAGGCCATTCCACCATTTCATGGTCACGAGATCGCCAAACCATTGATGCGCCATTTCATGCATGATAACGCCGGCTAGGCTTTGTTTTTGATCTGCCGTCATGGCTGCTTTATAGAGGAAATGATCTTCGGCAAAGGTCACAGCACCCGCGTTTTCCATGGCGCCATAGAGGAAGTCAGGTACCAGAATTTGATCATATTTCTTAAAGGGATACGGAATGCCAAAGTAGTTATCGAAGAAGGTTAACCCTTGTTTGGTATAGTTAAACCAATCCTGCGGTGTGACTTGATTCGCCACAGATTCACGGGCGAACAGGCGCATCGGATAGCGGCCCGAGTTGTCTTGCCACATGTGGTAAGGGCCCGCGTGCATAGAAAAGTTATACGGACTGAGTTTTGGCGTATCAGGGAAGGTCCAACGATTGTATGCGCCTGCTGGAGTGATTTGGCTTTCACGCATAGTGCTAATCACTTGCCAATCTTTGGGCGCTGTTACCGTAATCTGATAGTTGGCTTTGATATCCGGTTGGTCAAACACCGCAAACATCTGTTGCGCGGCAGCGGGTTCAAAATGCGAATAGAGGTAGACCTTACCATCGACCGGATCTTTAAAACGGTGCAGGCCTTCACCATTAGTGCTGTGAGGGCGAGTAAACTGCACTTCAACCGTGTTTTCACCCGAGGTCAGCAGACGCGTATTTAAGCTAATGTAAGCGCCATTATAGTTTGGATATACTGCGGTACCGTTGATGATAAAGCGTTTTATCTGTGCCTTGTTTAAATCTAAGCTCAGTTGCTTTGGTATTTCACTTAATTGAAAGGTCACTTTGGAGGTGGCGGAAAACTCGGCTTCCCCTGTGAGCTGAAAATCCAATTCATAGCGAACATCGGAAATGATCTGCGAGCGCAGCGCGGCTTGATACTGGCTAATGTAAGCACTGGCGTCACGTGGACCCGTATTAAGAGTGCTTTGGGTGGCACACGACATCAATGCGCCGCAGGCAAGGGCAACAAAACTGGCTTTAAACAAGTTCACAACTGAATCCTTCAACAATTTGTTTTGTTTTCTGCTTGAATATTGTTTCAATGTCGGGTGTTTGGGGTTGCTTGAGTGGCAAATGATCCCCCGCGCCAGCGCCGATTTGAGCCAGTATCATTGCAGTGTATTTTGGCCGAGTACACTACCTTATTTACCTTGGATAACCAATGTTAAAAATGTAAAAAAAAGCCAGCGTTTAAGCTGGCTCTTGGAAACTCTGTTTGGCGACAGTAAGCGCCAAGAGACAATTACATTCCTAAGAAAGACTTAGACTTCATCTTACGGATTTCTTTTTCATCAGACCATTCGATCAGGCCTGTTTCTAAATCCATTAAACGCATTGTCATCTTGTAGTACACGTCTTTAGTGCTACCGTCTTGCTTAACTATGCTAGATAAATTGCCGTATAACATGTATTGCGCGCCGATTTGACGACCAAACTTGATGGCGGTTGATGGATCAACCATGCCAGTGTTGTTTTGGTAATCCAATTGCTTACGGACTGAATCTACTTTAGTCATGTCGATAAAACGGAACTTGCCTGAGCGCAATAGTTTGTTGCTGATAGAGTCAGTAACAGACTCAGTATCAATGTGCTCTGAGGTTTTGTTCTTGATGCTGTCGACAAATAAAATCGGACGGCTATTGGCTGTCATGGCCACGATAGGAGGGAAAGTCATCATGCTATCCACCATCTTGGCTGCAATAGCTTGTAGATCCGTTGAGCCAAAATTCTCATTGACGGTTTCAACTTCGGTGGCATCGCCATATTCGACTTTAGATTGACATGCAGCCAGACCCATAACGGCAGCCAGCACAAAAATCAGTTTAAATTGTTTCATAGTCAGTTCCATTTTGTGATTGTATAAACTTAATGACACACGTCTTATTCAAATACCACAACCGCTAGCGCTAGGCTAAATGATTATTGAATAAATTCGGGTGTAATTACCAGTATCAATTGCCCAGACTAAGGTGGTTTTGCCTGCTGCAACGTCAATTTTTGCCGGTGGCGCTTTATCTAACTGCAAAGTGTATTCACCCGCACTCAAATAACGCCGCCCGATCTGTGCTTGTTTAGGCAGCGTCAGCCAACTACGGCGATCCGCTTGCTCTGTTACTACGTTAAAAATCTGCATCGCTATGCTGCCAATATCGGCGGCATTATTTCCGGGGCTGCCGCTCTTTCCAACTTGATAGGCCATCTCAGATTTGGCATAGACACGTGCGACTTGGCGAACCAAGGTTGCGGGCAGATCTTCCTTGAGCGCTGTGATGGCTAAGGCATCGATATTGGCAATAGGTTCAGTTTTCAGCACTGTACCTAAACCTTGCACTTGCGTCTCTGGCACAAAAGTATTGTTTGGCATGTAAGTGGCTAGCGATACAGTTTGCCAATTGCCATGGATAGTAAAAGGCACGGTGAGGGCTTGCTTGGCGGGCACAAAGCCGCGCTCGACCATCAAAATCACTTGTCCATCTTTGGGATTAGGTAATTTAGCATCGCCCCAACGACGTTTAAACTCATCATATTGCGGCATGCCGAGTTGCTTGGCGAGACGCACTAGATCTTGCTGTAAATAGGTGTTGTCTGGGGTGATTTGCGCCGCTTTACGATAATCGATATAGGCATCGTTCGGCTCACCCAGCACTTCATGTAATACGCCAGTGGTGTAATAGCTGTAAGCGTTTAAGAAAGAACTCGTCACAGTGCCTGCGGCTTGGCCTAGTTTGTTGACCTCGGCATCGATAGTCCCGTTCGCCATGGCTTGTACCGACTTTTGCGATTTTTGATAGCGCTCTTGCTCGCTGCTTTGTAACTCGTTACTGCGACGAACTTCGACTAAAGCGCCTTGGTAATCGCCACTAAACAAATAGTTAAGGGCTTGGTATTGGTGCAGCATGATGCGTTCATACCCAGGACCACGGTACGGAATCGCATTGTCGTTTAACACTAAGCTGCTGGCTGTAGCACTAATGTCGCTGACGCTGACTTTGGCCTTATCATCAAAGGCGGTGTAAGCATCGACCGCTTGTTGATAGTACTTTTTACTGGCCGCAAAATCGCCGGCGACTTGAGCAATACGGCCCGCTTCTTGAGCATAGAGTAGGCCATCGTTGCCATTGATATTGCTGGCAAGTTTGTCGATATCGGCCAAGGGTGTTGCACTATTTAACTCTTGTTTGAGCGGTTCAATCTGTGAAGGGTAATTAATAAAAATACTGTTGTAGGCGCAGCCAGATAGACCTAGCGCCAATCCTATTGCCAAAGCGGGTGCGATAAAAACGCGAGATAAAGGTGTAACCAAAGACAGTTTCATTATTGCGCTTCACCTTGTTCGATGGACTGGGCAGAAATCGACGGAGCCTGTTCAGGCATACGTGAGCGCTCGAGTAAGGTGATCCCTTGCAGGTGATCAAATTCGTGTTGAAAAATCCGCGCAATAAAGCCTGTTAATTCGGCCTGTTGCCACTCGCCTTGTAAATTCTGGTAGCGCACTTCAATGGCTTGATGTCTTAGTATGTTAAATCTTTGGCCGGGAACGGACAGGCAACCTTCTTCGCCGCCGACTAAGTCACTCGATGCATGAATGATTTGTGGATTAACCACGACTACAGGCGCCATATTGGGTGCGTCGGGATAACGTTCATTAGGTCGAGAAGCCATAATAAATAAAGCTAAGGGACTGTGAACCTGTGGCGCCGCGATGCCAACGCCTTTGGCGGCTTCCATGCTGGCAGACATTTGCTCTGCAAGGTGCGCGAGCTCGGCATCGAAATGATGCACTGCAATTGCAGTCTGCCCTAGAATAGCTTCACCCACTAACGCTATAGGTAATAAAGGCGGGGTTTGTTTTGGCATCAAATGTTTAAACATCGCATTCCCTGGATATTTTGCGGTAACCGTCTTTGAATCAAAGTCTTATTTTAAAGCGTCAGTATTAGTAATGTGGCGGCGGAGTTTCTTCAGCCTGAGTCGCCATATTACTCGGTTCCATGTCTTGTAACTTACCAATTAACATGTGAATTTGGTGCTGCTGGTGAGCCACAAGTCGATTCAATTTGATCACTTCTTGGTTTAACTCTTCGACTGTGAGCTCTTGAAAAGCCAATTTGGTTTCTAGATCTTCAATCTGTGCTTGTACGCCTTGCATGACTAACCTCTATTGCTGCCAAGTCTCAACTAAGCCTTGGCTACTGATACTAACGACTTTATTGGTATCTCGAATTGCCACAGAGTATACAACGGCTCCTCGATTTTGGCTGTTTTTAGTGAGTGCAACCTGCCACTTTTCGATTTCCTTACCCGAGTCGCGTTGCCACAATATGACTTCCCGCGCCGGCGTTCCCGTTAATATCTGGCTGTCTTGTTTGATAAACCTCACCGCGGAAAAGTTCATCTGCCGACGGGTAATATCTAACTGATTTAACAGTTTACCGCTAGTGTTATCCCAGATTTTGGCTTCATTTGTGCTGCCATTGGTAAAACTTAGTGTGCCACTGTCGTTAAGCGCCACTTTAGTGATACGGCTGCCTAAGGTCCAGTTATGAAGCGGCTGACCCGTTTGCGCCTGCCAGAGAATCGCCTGCATATCATTCGACCCCGTTAATGCTAAACGGCCATCCGCGGAGAGCGCCACGCTATTGACGCGATCTTTATGTCCCAGAAATTTGATTAAGGCACTTTGGGCGGCATTGAGTGACATAACTGAACCATCATTTAAACCAATGAGTAGCGCGCCATTATCAGCTACCGCCACGCTTTCACCGGATGAAGGCAAAGACCACCATCCTAGGGATTTTCCGTCGGCTATTCTCCACATGGCAACTGAATCTCGGCTTAACGACGCAGCAAATAGTCCGTTGGGCGAAATCGCCGTACCTGTGACGCCAGTATTGATATCGCCATGTATCCATTGGTATTTAAGTGTATGGGTGCTGAGATCCCAGCATTGGACTCCACTATTTTGTGTGGCGACTAAGGCGAATTGTCCATTGCTCGATAGACTCGCGCTATAGCTAGGTTCCGTGGTGAGAACGCTAATGTCTTCCGCTTTGGGATGGCAAGCTGTCAGAAAAATTGTGCAAATTACCAGCAGTAGATTTTTCTTCATGAACTTGCTCCCTAAGTTGCTGTCTTTAGACTTGATCAAGTGACATTAATCACTGTTAACCCATAAAGAATCTAGTTGGTATAACCGAGATAACTAGTATAAAGTTGTCACGCTTAGGTTATTGTAACCGCTTGAGGATGCTGAGGAAGCTTTAATGAAATCGATTTATAAATTATCGTTAGTTGCATTGGCCGTTATTGGCCTATCTGCTTGTAATCAAGAAGAAAAAGCAGCTGCTGCGAGTACAAGTGTTGAATTAACGACTGAAGCTCAAAAAGAAGCTTACAGTGTAGGCGCTTCAATCGGTCGTTACATGTCTGGCCATATCAAAGAGCAAGAAGAATTAGGCCTGCCAGTTGATCGCACTCTGATTGTCACTGGTTTCACTAATGGTCTGAATGACCAATTAAAATTAACCGAAGAAGAAATGCAAACCATTCTTCAAGGTCTAGATAAAAAGTTAAACGATAAACGTCAGGAACAAGCCACTGCGATTTCTGCTAAGAATATCGAAGATGGTAAAAAATTCCTTGAAGAAAACAAAGCTAAGACTGGCGTAATGACCACAGAATCAGGCTTGCAATACGAAGTATTAACACCTGGTACTGGCGAAAAACCTGCTGCTGAAGACACTGTAGAAGTGGATTATGTGGGTACGTTAATCGACGGTACTGAGTTCGACAGTTCATACAAACGTGGTCAAACGGCTAAGTTCCCACTGAATCGCGTGATCCCAGGTTGGACCGAAGGCGTACAATTAATGCCAGTTGGCGCTAAGTACAAGTTTGTTATTCCTGCAAACTTAGCCTACGGCGAGCGTGACACTGGTACTATTCCACCCAATTCCACACTGATTTTTGAAGTTGAATTGAAATCAGTTGAGAAAGCATCTGCAGCGCCAGCCGCTGAACCAGCAGCTAAAAAGTAATGAATTAACTACCGCGTTTATTACGCAGTAAGTGAAATACCGCTCCTAAATGGGCGGTATTTTTTTGTCTGTAAAAATCACATTATAGTTTTAATGCTTAATTTATTGCCTTGCTATACAAGGTTTACTGCCTTAACTCATGTTTAATTTTATATAGCAATCATCAATCTCTATCGGCTATTACAATGGATGGTATTAATCATTAACGTTAGCTCGTTTTAGCGTTGGTTTTATTTCAAAATAATGAAGGCTAAATTACGTTTTAATGATATCTACAATCTTTTAAAGCGCCGAATTCTTTACATTTTATTGGGTATTGCATACTGAAAAATATCATCAAAATATCACATTAAAATATTGGTTATTATTTGTTCGCGCTAGTACTTTAGCTGAGCATATGTGTATTACTCTTACTGTTTGTTTTTATTTGGCTAATACTTTCGAATTATCACCTTGTTCTGCTAGGTGAACAGTGTTACGTCCATAATCATTTACTCATCAATGTGTTACATTGGCAATGTGCGATCTTGCCCTCTTTTTTTAAGCATTCAACTCTGAAATAATCCGCCCGCACGTTAATAGAAGTTAGCGGCAATATTATAATAATGGGGTTGATGATATGGATAATGTTAATAAGTTAACGGCGATTTCTTTAGCTGTCGCAGCGGCTTTGCCTATGATGGCAAGCGCAGATGTGATGATTACCGAATATGTTGAAGGTAGCGCAAACAATAAAGCGATTGAACTGTATAACAGCGGCGATACGGCAATTGATCTCGCGGGTTATAAACTGGTTCGTTATAAAGATGGGGCAACTGTTGCATTAGATATGGTGGCATTAGATGGCCAATCCATTGCACCTAAAGCGACAAAAGTTATTTTAAATTCTAGCGCTGTGATCACGCTTGCCCAAGGCGTTGACAGTTACTCAGGCAGTTTAAGTTTTAATGGTGGTGATGCGGTCGCACTCGTTAAAGATGATGCGGTTGTCGATATTATTGGCGATGTGCCAACGCCAACGGGTTGGGGATTAGACCTTACCTTAAAACGTAAATTAGATGCGTTAGTGGCGAATACGGTATTTAACGCCGCCCAGTGGGAACAATTACCAAAAGATACCTTCTCAGGATTAGGTTCACTAGAAACGCCCGCTGAGCCAGAAGTGCCGCTCTTTAGCTGCAGCGGCGCTAAAATAGTGCCGATATATCAAGTACAAGGTGCGGGTGAGTCTAGCCCTTACGTGCCAGAAGGTGCATTTGAGTCTGAAGCTGAAGTGACTGTGCGTGGTGTGGTCACTGCCCGTGGTGAAAGCTTGTTTAAAGGTTTTTATCTACAAGAAGTGAAAGGTGATAACTCACCGTATACCTCTGATGGTGTGTTTGTATTCTTAGGTGAAGCGGCGCCTGAAGCAATTCAACCTGGGGTTGAAGTTTGTGTACAAGGTAAAGTGAAAGAATACTTTGGCTTAACTCAAATCGATATTAAAGCCGATAAGAAATTTGAAGTCGGCGCTAAGGGTGAGGTCCCAGTTGCCGCGCCTTTCTATTTCGCCGATGGCGAAACCTTAGCGCAAGCATTAGAGCGTTATGAAGGCATGAATGTGGCTTTAGATGCGGGCAGCGATCTTAAGATCAGCCGTACCTTCAGCTATGACTACGCTGGCCGTCGCAACAACATGTTAGTGTCTTATAAAGAACCGCTAATGAAGTCGACACAGCTTTATCCCGCGCTTTCTGCTGAAGCGACTGCGTTAGTTAAATCTAACCTCGAAAACCAACTCTTTATCGAATCTGATTACAAACCTGCCGACGGTGTAATTCCATACTTCCCTGATTTCAATGTGGAAACGGGCTACATCCGTGTGGGCGACCAACTGACTAATCTGCAGGGTGTGATTGGTTACAGCTACGGTGCTTATCGTTTAGTGGCAACTAACACTATTACTGCGGGTGATTTTATCCGTGGGGATGACAGAACTGATGCCCCAAGCGTCGCCACTAAGGGCGATCTGCGCGTGGCTAGCTTTAACGTGCTTAACTTCTTTAACGATGTTGATGGTGGTGATACCAATCCATCAGGTAGTAACCGTGGCGCGCTAACGCTGGAAGAAATGGTGCTACAACGTACTAAAATCGTTAGCGCTATTACTGCCATGAACGCCGATATCGTCGGTCTGATGGAAATTGCCAACAACGGTTTTGGTGAGAAGAGTGCGATTAAAAACTTAGTCGATGCACTGAACGAGAAGCAAACGCCTGAAAACGCTTATAGCTTTGTTGAAATCACCGACGCTGACAAGTATGACGGCAAGTACTTTGGTACTGATGCTATCACTGTGGGCATGTTATACCGCGGCGGCAAAGTGACCTTAGCAGGTGCTGCTCAAGCTATCGATACTCCAGAGCAACATGCCAGCGCTGGCAGCGTGACTCGTACTAAAGATGGCAAAACTGAGACAAATCCAGGTAACGATGCATACCAACGTCACAGCTTAGCGCAAACTTTCAAAATCCATGATGAGTCGCTGACCGTAGTCGTTAACCATTTAAAATCTAAAGGCTCAGGCTGTTTAGAAGATTGGGCAAACTTCGAAGAGTCAGTTGATCCTGCCGATCAACAGGGTAAGTGTAATGCGTTCCGCGTATCTGCAGCCAAAGTTTTGGGTGAAACGCTAAAAGATGTGAAAGGTGATTTACTGATCATCGGTGATATGAATGCTTACGGTATGGAAGATCCTATCCGTGTGCTGACCGATTTTGATGCGAGCAAGTCAGATCGTGACATCATGACCGCGTCGTGGACAACGCTCGATGGCAAAGTATTTGAACGCCAAGGCAGCAAGATTGAAAAAGGTTATGGCCTGATCAACTTGAACACAAAAGCCCACGGTACAGGCACTTTCTCTTATAGCTATAACGGCGAGCTAGGTAACTTAGACCATGCTTTAGCCAATGTTAGCTTAGCTAAGCGCTTAGTGGATATTGAAGATTGGCATATCAACTCAGTGGAATCTAACCTGTTTGAATACGGTAAGAAATTCTCTGGGGATCTGGCTAAATCTGAAAATGCGTTCTCTGCATCGGACCACGATCCTGTGATCGTTGCCTTAAGCTACCCAGCGCCAGTAGTACCACCAAAACCTGAGCCAACGCCTAAAGATGATGGCGGTGCTTTGGGTTATTTAGGTTTAGCACTGATGTCCTTGTTTGGTTTACAACGTCGTCGCCGTTAACCTGTGTAACGGGTTAACTCACAAGTGTTATTTGTGAGCTAGACTGAAACGAAGGGATGGTTCGCCATCCCTTCTTTAGTTGTTTTTTTCAGTTTTTATTAGGAGTGAGTATGGATACAGTCTCAAATCCGCTGAAAACCATTAAAGCGAAAGCGCCACTATGGTTTTACTTTGTCGCAACGCTCAGTTTATTGTGGAATATCATGGGGCTGATGGCCTTTGTGATCCAAATGACCATGACGCCGGATGCCTTGGCGCAAATGAGTCCAGATCAAATCAAACTCTATGAAACCACGCCGGCTTTCGTTGATGCGATATTTGGCTTTGCTGTGGTGTCGGGCGTTCTAGGCTGCCTATTGTTGTTATTACGAAAATCCCTTGCCTATAAAGTGTTGGTTGCCTCACTTATCGCGGTTTTGTTGCAAATGAGCTATGTGTTTTGCATTCAACAAGCGGCTGTGGTACTGGGGGCTGACGCGTTAATCATGCCGAGTGTGGTGGTGATTTGGGGATTGTTTCTCGTCTGGTTTAGTCGGCTGAGTGTTACTAAACAATGGTTAGTTTGAGTCTTATTTTTGCCGAGATTGACGGGACTGGCTTAGCGCAAACTAGTTGAACTTCATCCACTTCGCAGTAAACTGCTGATTGGTTTTATTGACTAGGAAGTTGCAATGAGTATTTGGTTTAGAGCTGTCACGTTAGAGGATTGCGCGCGTTTAGATGCCGGTATGGGCGGCAAAGGCACATTAATGCAGACCTTAGGGATTGAGATCAGTGAGATTGGCGACGATTACATGAAGGCAACTATGCCAGCCAGTCCAGCGGTGCATAACCCTTTGGGGATAGTCCATGGCGGCGCGAATGTTGCGCTTGCTGAAACCGTTGCCAGCTATGCGGCAAATTTTGCGGTGGATTTTGAGCAGTACTATTGTGTCGGTCAAGAAATTAACGCTAACCACTTACGGGCTTCCCGTAATGGGCTATTAACCGCCACGGCTAAGCCTATTCATTTAGGAAAACGCAGCTCTGTATGGGAAGTGTTAATCCATAACAGCGCCGGTGAACTGACCTGTATTTCACGGATGACGGCGGCTGTAGTTCAACGCTAAATGCTAAAAGCTAAATGCAAAATGCAATAGCCCAGCCTATTTCCTTTGGTGTGAATGGCGTATCAATCGTTTGATTTAAATAATATATAAATAAGGATTGGATATGGATAACGCGATAATTTGGGAATGGGTTGGTTATTTAGCATCAGTGGTCGTCGCAATATCACTGATGATGTCGAACATCAAAAAACTGCGCTGGTGGAATCTCATCGGCGCGGCTTTATTTGTGGCCTACGGCGTGGCAATTGGGGCTTATCCAGTTGCCTTAGTGAACTTTTTTATCGTGCTGATTGACACTTATTATCTGGTTAAGCTTTACCGCGAAGCCGACTCACCCGCCAGTTAATGGCAACGCATCATCTTTCTCCGCTTTCTTGTACCGCACTTTGCTTTACAGCACTCAGCTTCATCGCAGCGAGCAGCCATGTTGGTTTTCAACCGCATCTTAAATGATGTGAGCGAATCATTGGCTGTGAGTCCGCGCAATCGTTTATCTACTTTGCTATCTCGCTTCTAATCTTTTTTGTAGATTGCATGAATCTAGTTTAATCGTTTTATTCTTTGTTGGTAATTACCTATTCTTGCTCCATCGACAACACGTCGCAGCCAAGGAGATAAACCATGGCCACCATTTACGATTTAATTGAAACCTGGTTAACCAGCAATCAAGACTAAGGAGCAGGGCATGAGTCAACAACATCAAACAAGTCAGTACTTAACGAGCCAAAGTGGTGCCCCAGTGGCCGACGATCAAAACTCACTGTCGGCGGGTGAACGTGGTCCTTTGCTATTACAGGATTGGCATTTAATTGAAAAGTTAGCCCATTTCAACCGTGAGCGTATCCCTGAACGTATCGTGCATGCCAAAGGTACCGGTGTTTACGGCACATTTACTCTGACCAAAGATTTAAGCGATTACACCATTGCCGACCATTTCAATGGCGTTGGTAAGCAAACTGAAACCTTCATTCGTTTCTCGACCGTAGGTGGCGAAATGGGTTCAGCCGATGCTGAGCGCGATCCACGCGGTTTTGGTTTACGTTTCTATACGGCTCGCGGTAATCACGATATTGTGGGTAATAATACGCCGACTTTCTTTTTGCGTGACGGGATTAAGTTCCCAGACTTTATCCATACGCAAAAGCGTAATCCCCAGACAAACTTAAAAGATCCACAAGCCATGTGGGACTTTTGGTCATTAAATCCTGAAGCCATGCATCAAGTGACCATTTTGATGTCGGATCGCGGTATTCCGGCAAACTACCGTCAAATGCACGGTTATGGTTCACACACTTTCTCGCTGTGGAATGCCAAGGGCGAGCGTTTCTGGGTGAAGTTTCACTTTAAGTCCCAGCAAGGCGTGGTTGTAGCGCGGCGCGAAATGTGATCACATCACGCTTGGAATGTGATCACATAATTTAGCAGCTTTATACCCCATTTAAATCCGATTTAAATCTCCACTCCATCAACCAAAACAGCCCCATCAAACTCTGGCAATGCGAGTATGTGAGCATAAGCCGCCTGGCGTGGTGTCATGCCATCAAAGCTCGGATCATCAAGGTTAATACTAAATACCTTAGTATTGCGTTCATCCTTGAGCAAATCGACAGGCGGCTTGCCCGCCTCAAATGCAGCTTGGTTCATAAAAACACTAACGATGGCGCTACAACCGCGACCACCGCTAGAAGTATCAACCACTTTATAAGACTGGTTAACATTAACCCCATCGCCGGGTGAATTGATAATATCAAGTCTGGCATGAGTCGAAATATTATTACTAACACTCAATTCAGAAATAACTAATAGCGGATTAGCTAATTCTAAACCGGATGATAAAACTAAAACTGGCAGTGTAAATGACATAAACTTTCCTCTTACTGTTCTGTTGAAATGAGTGATATATATTGAGTGTTTACATTTGATGTAACATGAAATCGGCTATAGCTAAGAACTAACACGCGATAGCTAAAATCGCTAGTTGATACTGTATTATCAGTGAATGTCGATGATCCATTACAGGACTCAATTGACAGCCAATGAACTGGTGGCTCTGCCTCATAATAAAAGTTAGTCGTACCATTAAATACCCCACTACTGACAGTTGCCCAACTTCCTCCACCAATTTTCCGTTGTAACTGCCATGATAATTGTGGCTGAGTTGCATTAGAACCATTGCTAGATTGCTGAGAATCAGCACTTAACCTGAATGAAAGCACTACCACTTTAGCTTTACCATTAGATCCAAACGGGCCAATCTCAACAGGGTAAGAATTAGGGGCGTATGGTACTAATGATGGATTTGTCACACCTGTTTTTAATACCCCTGAACTGAGTGAACCGCCAAAATACTCGTCACCGGACGCATCGGTCCAGCGAGTTGCATTTGACTTTCGAATGTTGTTCCAATCTGGTACCCCATTCACTAAAAGCTTAGGTCCACGCCACTCAACCAATGAATCTGGCCCGAACGGGGTTTCACTTTCAATTTTCATGGTATTGGCACCAATCAAGCGATATTGACCGCCTGAGATAATCGGTGACTCGATGATCTCACCCGCTTTAATATGCCGACCTAAAATGGCATCGGATGCAATTGAGTTAGCAGTAAGCCCACCGAATACGGCAAGGCGAGCTACTAGGCTGTCAAATAGTGCGCTGGTCGCCACCAACTTATTGATTAACGCAGTATCAGCCAGCACTTCGGTAGCGGTAACGGCATTAGCGGCAATTTTCCCAGCACTAACAGCATTTGCAGCAATCTTGTCAGCAGTAACAGCATTAGCAGCAATATTTTGTGCAACTACCTGGCCAGCACCTACTTCAGTTACCGAAATATCTTTAACAAATAATTTCTTGGTTGAAGTATTAGACCAGTTTAGAAGCCGAATCCCTGCATCAGTAGCTGCAGCTTCCAGCTTAATAAATGGGTTTGATGAAGGACCAGTGTGTGCAGGACAATCATTAACATCACGGTTAGCACCAATCAGATAAACGGTATGATCAACATATTCAGTTGTCGGTGAACCATAGCTAAAATAAATGTTAGCACTAGAACCTTGGGCTACTCTGCCTGTAGAATATGGATAAAGAAGCATATTGCCTTGAGCATTACCTCCTGCAGAGTTACCTCCATCATTCCCCATATTCCAAGCTTGAGCGCCAAGGTAGTAACTTCCAGCAGCAGAACTTGCTTTAATTTTCATCGAAACACGATAAATTTTATCGTGATTAATCTTCCATGACTTACACCAAACAGAATGCAGAGCATTTGAGGTAATAACTAACGCTTTTTCAGTACTATCATAAGAAATTATCGCACTATTTCCTCCGGTACCATCTTCTGAAACGCCACCCCAACCAATTAAATTACCGCTAGTCGAAACTGGGTTAACATATTCTCTGGCTAAAATAGCTAACTTATCAGTTTGAATCGCACCAGCAGCTATGCTATTTGCTGCTAACCCACCAAAAGCACCCAACTGGGCCTGAAGCTGGTTAAACAGGCCAGAATTAGCGATCAGCTTTTGGATTAGCGCAGTATCAGCAGTGATTTTGTCAGCAGTTACCGCACCTGCCTGTAAATGGTTTGTGGCAATTGCCAAAGCGGCAATTTTCTCGGCAGTAATCGCATTGGCACCAACCTTGTCAGCAGTGATAGCACCCGCTTGCAAATGGTTTGTGGCAATTGCCAAAGCGGCAATTTTCTCGGCAGTAATCGCATTGGCACCAACCTTGTCAGCAGTGATAGCACCCGCTTGCAAATGGTTTGTGGCAATCGCTAACGCGGCAATTTTCGCGGCAGTAATCGCATTGGCACCAACCTTGTCAGCAGTGATAGCACCCGCTTGTAAGTGGTTAGTGGCAATCGCCAAGGCGGCAATTTTCTCGGCGGTAATCGCATTAGCGCTAACCTTATCAACTGTAACCGCGCCAGCCTGCAAATGGTTTGTGGCAATAGCTAATGCGGCTATAGTCTCAGCAGTTAAACCACCAAATATACCTAATCTGGATTTTAGCTGGTTAAACAGGCCAGAATTAGCAAGTAATGTGGTTATAAGTGCTGTTTGTGCTGCAAAGTTACCAGCCGCAACATCACCAATAGCTTGTAACTTTGCTGCATCAGCGGTAGCTTGAATATCACCATCTGATGGTGACCAAGCCGTAGCCTTATTGCCTTGCTCAAACTTAACGCCACAAATAGAAACCTTTGCTCCCAGAGTCATAATTCGGCAAACAATCAAATTTTTTATGTTGGCAGGGGCTGATTGAGACCATGATACCCAACAGCGTTGCCACTCAGTTCCTATGGAAAAATAGCTTCCTCCGTCTGAGCTAGTAGAATTGTGGCCTTGACTATTTAATGCCGTTAGGGTGGTATTTGGACTATAAAAATGCGAACGAATTTGTGTTATCCTGTCGGCTTTAGCATAAAAACTTAGCGTGTACTCTAGTCCACTATCAGCTGCTACTATGGACTTAACTAAATCTAGGTATGAACCAGAGTTTAATACGCCCTCCATAACAGAAAAACCGAGATAGGTTTCACCTGAAATTGTGCCAGGGATTGGGTTAAATGCTCCCGACTTTGTGTTGTTGATCAGGTTGATGCCTCCAATGCTCAAGCCGTCAACTTTTGTTTTGGCACCAGTCAATGCCTCATCTCTTGCCGTATTAGCCTTATTTAACGCATCGAGCGCAGCATTAGCCTCGGCCTGTGCCTTAGCATTATTCGCCTTGCTAGTAGCATCAGCAGCAGCGGCAGCAATCGCGGCCGATTGGGCAGCGTTAGCCTTAGTCGTGGCATCGGCAATAGCTCGCGCTTCTTCATCATCTACAATGCCATCGGCGTAAGCTTTAGCCGTGGTTTCGGCTAAGTTTGCCTTAGCCAAAGCGTAAGACTCTGCGGCCGCTTTGGCGTTGTTCGCCTTGGTTGTGGCATCACTTGCCGCCGTGCTAATCGCATCAGCCTTAGCCGTATTAGCCTTATTTAACGCATCGAGCGCGGCATTGGCCTCGGCCTGTGCCTTGGCATTATTCGCCTTGCTGGTCGCATCAGCAGCAGCGGCAGCAATCGCCGCCGCTTTAGCTGCATCTGCTTTTGACTGGACGTCACCTTCAGATTGAGACCAGGCCGTAGCTTTATTCCCTTGCTCAAACTTAACGCCACAAATGGAAACCTTGGCTCCCAGAGTCATAATTCGGCAAACAATCAAAGTTTTTATGCTGGCAGGGGCTGATTGAGACCATGATACCCAACAGCGTTGCCACTCAGTACCTACGGTAAAATTACTCATACCGTCTACGTTGACAGAATTGTGCCCTTGACTGTTTACTGCGGTTAGGGTTGTGTTTGGGTTGTAAAAATAAGACCGAATGGCTGTTGTCCTGTCAGCCTTGGCATAAAAGCTGAGCGTGTACTCTAGCCCACCATCTGCTGATACTGTAGTGGTGCAGAAATCGCTAAATGAACCAGTGGAGTATATATGCTCTATGACCGAAAATCCGAGATAGATTTCAGCAGTAACCGTGCCAGGTCCAGTGTTAAATGCTCCAGACTTTGTATTGTTTATAAGGTTGACACCTCCGATACTCAAGCCGTCAACTTTGGTTTGTGCCCCAGTCAATGCCTCATCTCTGGCCGCATTAGCCTTATTCAGCGCATCAAGCGCGGCACTCGCCTCGGCTTGTGCCTTAGCATTATTAGCCTTAGTTGTGGCATCAGCGGCAGCGGCAGCAATCGCCGCACTTTGAGCGCTATTAGCCTTAGTAGTGGCATCGGTAGCGGCAGAACTGATCGCCTGTGTCTTAGCGTTATTAGCCTTGGTCGTGGCATCTGTCGAGGCCGTACTAATTGCATCAGTCTTGGCAGTATTGGCCTTATTCAGCGCATCAAGCGCCGCATTAGCCTCGGCCTGTGCCTTAGCATTATTCGCCTTGCTAGTAGCATCAGCAGCAGCGGCAGCAATCGCGGCCGTTTTAGCGGCATCAGCCTTAGCCTGGGCATCGGCTATCGCACGATCCTCTTCATCACTCACTATGCCATCGGCATAAGCCTTAGCCGTAACCTCGGCTAAGTTAGCCTTGGCTAAAGCGTAAGTTTCTGCGGCGGCTTTGGCATTGTTCGCCTTGGTAGTCGCATCAGTCGCAGCAGCAGAGATAGCACCAGCTTTGGCAGTATTAGCCTTGTTCAGCGCATCAAGCGCCGCATTAGCCTCGGCCTGTGCCTTAGCATTGTTCGCCTTGCTAGTAGCATCAGCAGCAGCGGCAGTAATGGCCGCTGACTGGGCCGCATTAGCTTTAGCGGTAGCATCGGCTATCGCACGTTCCTCTTCATCACTCACTATGCCATCGGCATAAGCCTTAGCCGTAACCTCGGCCAAGTTAGCTTTGGCTAAAGCATAAGTCTCTGCGGCGGCTTTGGCGTTGTTCGCCTTAGTAGTAGCATCAGCAGCGGCGGCATTTTGGGCAGCAGTCGCTTTTGACTGGGCACCTGTTGGTGTTTCACCGCCTAATGCTGGCGCGCTGATCCCTTGATTCAGCAATGACAACGCGGTGATCAGATTATTAGCCAGTGCCGGATTGCTTAACGCATCTTGCGCGGCCAACATATCCTTATCCGGCGCGAACGGCAGTTTACCCGCCATCAGGTTATCAAGCTTGGCTTCTTCCTCCGGTGTAAATACTGGGGGGATCACAGCATTAATCTTTGACCAGGTATAATCCTGCCAGTTACCACTTGAGCTGGCTGTAGGCTTATCGGGAGCGATCCCCATGTAGGCTTTACCATCACCAATAGCTTCGATGGTAGTAAATCCGGTACCACTTGCATCATCAGCCCAAGCAAACCAAGTGTAGTTTTTAAACGTGTTGCCAATCAGATCAATGATGGATGTGTTATCAGCCGAGGTTGTCGCTTCTACAGGGCCATACCAACTGCTAACACCGTAGTTATTAATCGTGCGTGCCCAAACATGGTAACGAGTGTTTGGGTGTCTATCAGGCCATACTGCGTCTTTCCCTGTGCCGATAAGCGCGGCTTCAGCGATATTGTTGGTGATACTACCTAAGATCTCAAACTGTGTTGTTTGCGCAATTTGGGCGGCGGTAGTGGGTCGTAGTGTCAGGGTTAACGGCCCAGCAATCACAGCAATCCCGATAACAGGGGCTGGCAATGTTGCACCAATAGTTAATGTTGCTGGCACATTTGAGCGGTTAGCAAAGAGGTTTAGCGCCCAAAGTGATACGGTGTAGAAACCTGTATCTAATTTAGGCAACATCGAGCGGGTAGCATCAGCATTGGTTTGATAAACCACTTCCCCAAGTCCGTTACTCACCTCGATCACATAGCGATAACTACTATTATTTGCGGGTGCGCTCCACGTCAGTTGACCTTGCCATTGCGGGTCATCTTGATATTCAACGTACTGCAAACCGATTGGCGTGGGGACAGTTGCAGGGTTTGGCAAAATTACATTCGGCGTTAAGTCGCGCTCGGTATAACTGCCCATGGCGTAGTCGAATAACTCGGCGGAGGTTTCAATCAAAATCAAACTAACGGGTTTACCGTAATCAAACTGCCAATCAACAATTTGAAAGGTGCCATCAATGCCAAGGCGTGGCAGACTCAACCCGACCACTTTACCCACGCTCACCGCCACCCCAATCATTTTAACGGGCATAGAGATTTGCATGCCTGCACGCTTCTGCTCTAAGTACAGTTTACCTAGGCGCTGGGCAGTCCATACTGATTGAGTAAAGGGCAGATCTAAATCGTGATCAATATATTCGCCATCGTCATGGGCGCGATAATAACTGGATTCATACGGCGGAAAGTCCGTCGGCTGATAGAAATTCTCAGGATCAACAAATGTCCCGCGCACGGCATTACAGAGTTCAGCACGGGGCGTATACGGCCTAACATCAATATCACCCGCAGCATCATCCTCGGTCAGTACTAACACCTCAGGCCCTTGGTACACGCCTGCATATAACCGATACTGGCCGCTAACATACACATGCATGCCAGCGCCTGCCGTTAGCATTTTCTCCATAATGGATGAAGGCGACACATCCTGGTTATAAGTGCCATTACAGGTATAACGCTTTTCAAACTTGCCTGTTTTATATTCAACTAGTTGATCACTATCGTTGGCAGCTGCCGCAAAATAACTGACGTCTATTTCATGTGCTGCGGCCCCAACGCCTGACTCAAAGCGGTTGTAGTCCAAGCAACACAGCGCCCAGTTATCAGACCATTCCCACGTTGTAGGTTCTTCCCAGTTATGAGTATTTTTACGGGGGTCATATACCTGTTTGCCACGTACCAATGCTTTGATATTCGGCACACCGTTGGGAAATACCTTAGTGTCAAACTTCAAACGGGCATAGAGATAAGTCACCCCAAAGCCCACATGGGACGATGTCCATTGGCGACACTCGGCGGTTAAATCTGGATCAGAGGTGGTTTGATTTCCAAGGTGAACTTTTAGCCGTGCAACACTGGCATACTTTGAAGTTAGCGCACCATTTGCCCATGCTACGTCATCGCCAAAATAGATTTTTTCAACACCATCACATCGATGTCCAGCGAGTGGGATCACTAAGTGGAGGTACGCATTATCAGCTCCCGTTTCTTCAGCAAACACGAGTGGGCCAGATACCATGGCACGCCCGTAAATCCCGCGCCGAGGCTCAACTGGGCTTCGTAACATCTGTTGCTGTGTAAACGCTTCATTTGCAAAACTACCACCATCAAATTTAGGTGTAGCTGCATAGGTCAGTGCTGCTGCACCAATCCCAATGGCAATAGCCGCAGCAGTAGAAACAACCCCCGCAGCGGCAATACCAGCCGCAATACCAACTATGACTGGTGGCATGGCAACCTCCAACCAAACTGAGCCATAGCCAGCGGTAATGGCACCACGCCTAACTCACCCATAGCCCACACATTCGCCCCCCACACAATACCGAGCGCGGGTGCATCATCGGCGATCACCAGCGCAATATCGCCACGCGCCAATGCTAATGTGGCCACTCGCTCACCAAATGCAGCGTCTGCAATATCACTGATAGAGTTAAAGCCCGCGCGGCGTAGTGCCCGTGTTGCGCCTAACTTGCTGTGATAACACCCGCGAAGCTCTGCCGCTGGGTCAAAACCGCACATTTTTTGCACCCAGTTCGCAACGAATAAGCAGCAATCACATTTACCCCATTCAAAATGGCGGCGACGGTAATAAGGTAAAAAACCAATGAAGTTGTTAGTCATTATTCATCACCTTTGATTCTGCGCAGTGCCACGACCACCACCGCCGCCACCAGAACCGCCAACCGCTTTACCTGGCACGCCCCAAAAAATTTCCTTCTCCGCCATTTGGCTGACAAATTCAAAAAACTTATCACCTGGTTGACGGGCTTGTTGATCGGCATCGGTATAGCGGCTATTGCGTGGGTTCTTCCAATCCACACCACGGCTATTAAGATCAAGCTGAATAGTTGACGGGTTGCCTAAGCGGATGTTCATCACATCCATCCGGCCGCTAAACAAGGTGTCACGGGCCACGATTTGACAAAAGTTATCAAGGGCGGCCAAGTACAAACTGCCTTGGCGATTCTGGTAATGCTCGGTTAAGGCTATCGACGCGAGCTCTTGGGGAATACCCGATAAGGTTAACCGTAGGCGGTAGGGCTGTACTTGGCCTGACTGCTTAACCATGCCGACTTTACCCAGCACTCCTGTCCCTTTGTAAACAATGCCTTGATACAAGGCATCACCCACAGCGGAGTGAAGGCGCAGCATGCCAGACGCAAAATCCAATTCAGTCATTAAAATTGCACTGATATTCGGACGACGTAACCACTGTTGCATTTCAGGCGTCATAAACTGATTCATAGACTGACGTCCTCGATAAGTGAGAGAGTTAAACTGGATAGAATGAGTCGCTTAGTAGAACGACGACCACCTTGGTCATCGTCTTTAAGCATCATCACGGCTTTCGCCTTACGGGTGATCAGCGCTGTACCATCGACGGGGATATGTCGCATGGGCGATTCAAACAAAAGCTGACATTGACCTAATGCATTTGCAGTGGCATCAGCGGTCATTAAGTGGAGTTGATCACCTAATTGAAAGTAATCTCCAACGCATAGAAACAGCGTTGACGCTTGGCAACCTCGGATAGTTAAGCGATTACCCACCTGACCAGAACCATGCACAACCGGAGCCCCGAGAGCGGCACCTCTTGGCTGAGCATAAGCATGATCCCAAAGTAGAATGCGGCCAGAGGCACCGCGTAATTGAGCCAGTAAACCGTATAGAACGGCACCCTTGGGGCGCGTGAGCGTGTCAAAGCGAAGCTGGGCTTCCCAAGCTGCACCTGGCAGTTCTAATGTTTGGCGTGAGCTGTTAAACGGATTGCTAAACACTTCCGTTTGCGACTTCAAACGCCAAACACATTCAGTGGGGTAGATATCGTCAGGGAAAATTAACATAGGTCAGTCAACAATGGGCTGCTAAATCAGGGTGTAGCCCAAGTGTGACTGGCCGAGGTGATTGATTGGATTGGAAAGGTTTCGGGATAGAGTTCTATCCCCGTGCGCGAAACACCTCGCCACGATTATTGAGATCATCCACTACAGCCTCCTTAGTCATTCGGACTAATTGCGGCAGCACATCTTCGAGTGTTTGAGCATCAGTATCATTTTTAACGACGATGGTATTGCTCTGTTGAACTACCACACTGCGGCCTGCACCGCCACCATTCGCACTGGCTTGCATGGCGTTCATTAATGTTTGCTGCTGGCGACGGGTGTAAATCGTTTCACCACCATCAAGCAGGTAGGTACCTTCGCGGGGGATGGTACCACCACCATGGAACTTACCGATGATGCTGGGTAGCATTGCCATTGCTGCCACCATGGCTGCCATCCCTATCATGGCACCACTGCCCATGGTTGCGATCGACGTTGTTGCCGCAGCGGGGGCCATTGATGCAGTAATCGCAGCGCCTGTGCCTGCGGCTGTCGTCGCAGCTGTAGTGGCATTGGTCGTCATTAGAGTATTATCAAATGCGGCCGCCAACGCTTTTTGCGCCATCCACTCGACTAACATTTGTACTGCGGCCTTACCCACACCTTTTAGCACTTGTGCAGTAGCATCACCAAAATCTTTAGCTTCAAACAATGCATCAGCGGTAGCACTACCTATACCTTGGCTCATGCGTTCAACACTGTTCTGCCACATTTCATCCCAATCAAAACTCACACTTTTATTAATATCCTTCATTGCCTCAGCATGGCGGCGTTGCTCAGCTTCAATCAGCGCATTAATTTGATTACGCTTTAACGCTTCAGACTCAGGGGTATCATTCAGCTCAGTATTGAGCACATCCAAATTATTGGTATGCGTCTGTTGCTCAGCATGTTTGGGATCGAGTTGATTTTGTAACTGACTGTATGGCGTGCTTTCTTCATACTGATTTTTCAGAAGGCCGAGCAAGCGAGTACGCTCAGCAATCGGCGCATTGGTTGATTCAAAATAGGTCTTTAATAGCGCCTCATGTTTAGCGTATTCCTTAGCCGCTTGGGTGACAGGATCAATGGCTCCAAGCAAGGTTTTAAGTTGCTCTTGGCGCTGTTTTTCGGCCTCCTTATTTTTCTTGGTTTGTTCTTCGGCGGCCTTGGCTGCATCGAGATCGGCGGCCACCTTTTTCAGCTTTTCAGCCATCAGCGGATCAAGCCCTTTAAGCGCACCGATTTCCAACTCATAGCGCAGCTTGGCCGCTTCCGTCGTTTGGCCATAAAGCGTTAACTGCTTTTGCAGATTGATCAACATTTCAGCGGCGGTTTTAGTGAGATTGGGATCGACTATAGTAGGGTCGGCTTTAATCTCTGGCATGCCCACAGCAAACAATGCTTGCTGCTTTTTACTTGCAAGATCGAGCTGCTTATTCAGTTCTTCTATACGGGCTTTTAATTGTGCAATTTGGTCATCATCGCGCAGATAACTTCCGTTAAATGCATCATAGGCTGGCTCCCGATTAAGCCGTTCAATCTCTGCGGTGGTTGCAATCAACTCATCCCGCAACACTTTCATTTCGGTACCAAGTACACGAACTTTTGATTGACGTTCAAGATCCGTCAGCTTTTGATAACTGCCGACTAAACTGTCAACTTTACTGCTCAAATCATCAGTAGGCTGTGTGGCATTATCGGCAGTCATGGCCCAATAGGCTAAGGCGGCTGCACCCATCATCACCAATCCAGCAGGGCCACCTGCAAGTGATAACGCAGCGTTTAAGGTTCGAGTAGCAAGAGTGGCGGTGCCTGTTGCAACGGTCAGCGCTTGACGTGCCGCAGTGAGCCGAGCCTCTGCAACTATCGCTTGTCCAGCTGAAATAACGGATGCCCGTAACATAGTTGCGCGTTGCAGCTCTGCCTGTGCTGCAGCAACGCTAGCTGCTCGGGTACGATAACTAGCGACTTCATTGGCAATCAAGCTTGTTGCATGGGTACCCAGTGCGGCTGTTCCTCGTCCAAGCGCAACGGCGAGGCCCACCCCAACGATATCCACTAAGGTGTCAAAGTTTTCGCTTAACACCACAATACCGCTGGCAAGCGTCGCCGTAGCCCCAAGCGCTTCGTTACTGTTGCCTATCCAATCGCTATAGACGTTATCCAGTGCCGTCAGTGCATCACGCACGGCGGTAGGCATGTCTTCTACCGCTTTGAGGTTTTGTTGATGTGATTGCAGCAATGCATTAGTCAGGTCGGTAATCGACAACTTACCAGAAGTGCCCAATAAACGGATCTCAGCGCCCGTTTTACCTGTGGCGGCGGTGAGGTTATTGAGAATACTCGGCATTACCCCAAAGATAGATTGCCAGGCATCGGCCTCCACCTTGCCTTTCTGAATCGACTGGGACAGGGCATCCTGTGCTTGCTGCGCTTTATCCGCACTCGCGGCGTTAATCACCAGCAAAGCGCTGTAGCTGTCCACGATATCAATAGACTGGGTAAGGTTATAACCAAGGTCGCGCAAAATGGGCGACATACGGGTAAAGTTTTCGCGGGTTTCGGTCAGGCTGCGGTAGGTTTGGTTAGCACTGGCAACCATGCGTGACTGTGCATATTCGTAGTCGGCTACACTGGTGGTGGCCATCTTCATGCGTGAGGCCATTTGGCCCCATTCATCAGCGCGATCAATAACGGCCATCGCGGTGAGGCCACCGGCTAACGCGATAGCCGATTGGTACAAACCAGCAAAGTTATGCTGGGCAACGTCCGCCGACTTAGCCGTCGTATCTAGCCCAATGGCAGCCGTTTTGCCCGCTGTGCCTGTGGCTTGTAACTCACCCGTTAACCCGATGAGTTCTTTTTTAGCACCGCCCACCACGGTCACCAGTTGGCGACCATCGGCGGTTAATGTCAGCGCAAGCTTTAGATCATTCATCGTTAAGTTGCTCGTTAAAGATGTGAGTTACCGTGTTAGCAATCAGGCGCAGCCTTAAGTAGTCGTCCTTGCTGTACTTGCGTTCTGCCATTTCGGCATCAGCTTTCACCGCCATAATATCCAACCCCTCGCATATACGACCTTGCCACCGCATCAGTTCCGCCACTTGGCACCACCATTCAATGGCGCTTTGGTGTTCATCCCAAAACAGCACAGCCTCGGCTTCATCCTCTGGTTCAGCCTCAATCCCTAAGGCTTTTAAATCATTATCGAGTTCGTGCTGTTCCCTATCGTTTAACGGATTACGGGCATACAAAGCCCGTAATCCATCCGTTAGTTTTTTCTTGCAGCTTCACCCGAAGCGGCACGTTGATAGCCACGAATAACCGCCAGCGTAAAAGGCTGCCACTGGTATAGTGCCGCGCGGTTCTCTGCCGTGTCCTCCATCGACTCACCGTTGGTATCACTAATGCCATGCCACCCCAGCAACACACGATCAAACGCAATCGCATGGCCTTTCTTGATGAGTTCAATCCATTCATCTTCGGGGATAAGCTCGAGATCAAGGGCAATATCATGCGAGCTCACCACGCCTTTGTCTTCGGCAACTTTTATCGTTTCTGGCCACTCTTTAACGAGGCGTTTTTGCGTAAATACAAACATGGTGACTCCTATTTGGTGGTTAACAGGTCAATGGTTGAAATGGGTTTAAACGGGATTTCATAGGTCAGTGTGCCGTCCTGATCGCCATACTCTGGGCGGCCAAGTGATATCCGTGAGCTGCTCCAAATCACTTGATTAAGCGCAGGGCCGTGGCTGAACTCCATGGCTACTTCGGTGTTGTTGGCAGCAAGGGCAAACGGATCGAAGTCGGCAAGGCTCGCAGCTTCGATAATGATCTTGCCGCTCGGCTTAAAGTCAGTGATCAGCACTTCTTCAAAGCCCACATACTCAGCATAAGTGACACTATTGGCTTGGTCATATTCAAAGGAAATCAGTTTTGCAGGAGCACCCGCCAACGAAAAGGCGCTGTATTTAACCCCTACAGGCACAGGCTTTTGCCACGCGGAAAAATTAGTGACAGGCAAAGCCGCCGCTGTTACTGGCACAAATAGCCCTGTAAAGGTAAACATTAAACTCGGCAGTTCTTTGGCTTTACCCGAGAGTTTAAAGGTGCCGCGCGCACCCAATAGCGCATGCAATACACCGTGGTAGTTCATGTACATCGTCAGTGAGGCGGTGCTTTCCTCGTTGATGGCCATCACCACACTGGACGCACCTGGCGTAATATCCCGTGAACAGGCTTTCACTAACGGTGCCCAAGCGGGTGCAGTAATAGCAGTACCGCTACCCGCTAAATCAACACTAAATTCAACCGTGGCATAGATTTCGGTTGCAAGCTCAGGGCTATTGCCGAGTTTGCCATCATCATATTTAAGTTCAGTATTGTCGCCCGCCATGGGGACAACTTTTACATCTCGCCCAAGCACTGCCACGGGGGCGCCTGCGGCAATCGCATCCACGCCGTAGGTGGCTTCGAGGGCAAACAGTAATGCTTTTTTACGTGTTTTACGTGCCATAGTGTTAAACGCCTAAGGCGTCCTCCGTGTATTCAGTCGTAAATTTATCGAGCCACGCAACTGTGCCAGGGCGCGACGGTTGTAACTGGCCACCGCTTAAGTACAGCGGCGTATAATCTTTGTGGGGTTCCCAGCCATAGAGCAGCTCGCGGATCTGTTGTCGCTGTGCAATCACATCTGGCTGGGCATTATTACGGGCAGGTACCACAAGCAGCACGCCAATCGTCGTGGCGATGGTATGGCGATAAAGCCCCATTCCTTCAACCAGTGGACCAACACGCTCTTGTAAATCCAGCACAAACAGCTTTTGCCGTGGCACATTTTTATCCTGCAAATCTCCGAGCGCCACTAAGCCTTCAACGTCAAGGAATACAGGCTTAAGGCGAGCGATAACGAGATCAGGAATAGAGATCATACAAACCCCTTACTGGCCTTACGTGACCAAACAGAGCCTGCCGATTGCACCTCGGAGGTATTGCTACCCTCGGGGGTGTCAGTAAGCGGTAAACCCAAGGTCACTGAGCCATTGCTGATTTTATCCAGCAGTTTCAGTGCATCATCGTGGCGCTTGGTGACTTGCTCCGTTGCTCGCTCGTCGTATAGGTAGTAACGGGCTAAGTCGCAACTGATCCGATTGAGCACATCTGGCGCAGTTGCAAGGGGCAAAGGATAACGTGCTGCTAAGTAGCCATCTATCGTGGCCGAAGCATCATTAAGCGCGGCATCGATCACCGCGCTATCCATCACACCAGCACCACCACGGTCACTCAAATCAATAAGCTCAGCTTCGCTAAAGCGGTTTTGCATATCGAGTATCGTGGCGTAGTTCATGCTTATGCACCTTGCTCTGTGTTAAGCGCTTTGGCCTCATCGCCAGTGTCACCAATCTTGGCATCGGCAGGCACTTGCACCGGAACTGCGGCAATGGCGGCAACCAACTCAGGTTTTTTCATTCCCTTAAAGCCTGCAATTTCCAGTGACTCAGCAAGCTCCTTAAGGTCTGCAACCGTCATTTCGGCCAAGTTTTTTTGCACACCATCGTGGGTAACAACGCCTGCAATAGTGCTAGTGATGTCAGGTTGTTTTACGCCATCTGTACTATCTGCAGTGCCCACACTCCCTTGCGTTTGTGCCACATTAGCCGTTTGAGCCGTGCCTGCACTTGTATCATCTTGGGTTTCGTTAGTTTCAACTGAAACCACCAAGCGTGGATCCCCTTCAATCGCTTGTAACTGGGAATCGGTAAGCTCACTTTCACTAAATAAATTTTGTCCTTTAGTAAACGCGATACCTGCACGGCGATACCCATCATGGGCGCGACAATTAATAACAATTGTTTTCTGAGACATAACATGGATTCTCCTACAAGGTAGGGCGACAAGGTGTTAAGCCTTGAGCCCTAAGCCTGTGTAAAGTGGATTACAGATAGTCAGCAACCAGTACTTCTAGTTGACCAGACAAGGTATTGGTTTCGCCGCCACCAATGTTTTGCTTCATGGCTTCAAGCGCTGCTTGTTGCTGTGTACCGCGCACGACAAGCATATTGGGCTTGATACCCAATGGCTTACCGCCATCGGCTTTAAACCCACGCATAGCTTCAATCGCGGCCCACACGTTTTCAGCGGTTAATGGCTTGGTTGAGCAATAGGCCATCTGCCAGAACCCATAACCTCCGTTAGCACGACAATCTACGCCGTAGCGGAACTGCTTAGAGGTAAACACAGCTTCATCATCTTGCTTGGTCATGGCGGTAAACTGCATCGCTTTACGGTCTTGGTAAATCAGCGGCCTTAAAGCGCGAGTGGTATCGAGTAAATACCACTTGGTTTGTGGTGTACCGCCATTATTGTCGTAGTTACTCACGCTAGTGACAGCGCCCGTACCATCGTGCGCGGCGTACACTGGGTGGTCAGTATCAAAAAAGTTCTGCCCGTCGTAGCACAAGCTAGCGGTGCCCGCATCGAGCATGGGGAACAACAGTTCGTCAGGGAATACTTCCGATGAGCGGCCCATTTCGACGAACATTGGCGCATACACACCAATTTCATCATCTTCAATATCATCACGATCGACACCGATTGATGACTCAAAGGGTTTGTTGACGACGGTATAAGAACTGGCGGTCATATCGTTAATCACCCGATCGCCAATCCATTCGCGAAACTTAGGCCACTTACCCAACCAACCGTAAGTATTCGACTTACTGGTCGATTTGATCACAGTCGCAATCTTGCTGTACTGGCTAGCGGCTTGGCTCTTGCCCTGTTCGAATGACTTATTAAAGCCAGTCATCAGGGCGGTGAGAGTTGCTGGTGTAATAATCATGTTTCAATTACCCCTATTTAGTGGCAGTAGCGGCAAAGTCTTTGTGACTAATACCAAGTAGGTCGGCGACCGTTTTGTCTTCCGCTGTTAAGGCGGCTAACCCCTTGTCTTTATCAAGGTCGGTGGTGGTTTGGGTGGTGGTGAGTGCCGCAATCGCAATGCGATCGCTGAACATGGTTTTAAGGGCTGCAATGCCTTTTTCTTTACCCACGGTTTCTAACCACTCACGGTCAGATTTGCCGTAGATCTTGGCTTTTTCTTTTTCCAGCAACTCGGCCACCGCATCGGTACCCGCTTGCTTACTGAGTGCGGCCACTTGCACTTGCAACTCATTAAAGGCCGCTACAGGCACAAACTGAGATGGATCGATGCCCGTGGGTTTAGCTTTGAGCGCAACGACTTCTGTCGCGGCTGCCGTCGCCTTATCGGTTTGCTCTTTGTGCGCAGCAATCGCCTTATCAATCAGCGCTTTTACGGCAGCAGCATCTTCGAGGTTAACCCCCTCGGCGCTGATCCCGAGCGCTGCGAGTAGGCGCAGTAGCTCTTCATTCATGGTGTTGTCTCCATTGGTTGGGGTTCCAGAATAGGAACTTTTAAGTGCGGCGATGGCACGCATACCATCGAGCGCAGGTTGATTGGTCAGGGCCACATGCAGCAGCTCTAACACTTGGCCTGTGGTCTTGCTGTAGGAAAATACCGCGCTGATATAGCGGTACTCTTTGGCTTCGATATGAGCGCTGGCTTTAGGTGTCCAGTCCACCGGATCGGCAAACAAACCTTGCCCTGGCACATAACGCAACGCCGTGCCTTTAAACCAGCCCGCAGCGGGGGCTGGTTGACCATTTTTCTCTGTGTTGAGTGTTTGGTGTTCATAGTCAAAGTGAAAGTCGTTCACTTTGGCTTTGGCGGCGGCTTGGATAGATTGCCAAGCCGCATCATTCATCAGCCATTGCCCACTGGGTACATCGAATGGGCGGCCATCCGTGGCCTTAAACAATCCATCTGGGAGCAACTGCACACTGGTATCGTCAGACTCTAGCGCTAGCGAGCACGCCACTGTGCCCACAGTCTCTGACGCAGAGGCTTGTAGTGCCAGATTGGCTCTGACAGAAAGTGCAGCAATAGCAATGGCGTTTAATCTAGGCATAAAAAATGGGTACTCAGTTAACGTGAGTACCCATTCTGTGGCGAGCGGTAAAACTATCGGATTGGAAAGGTTTCGGGATTAACAACCAAGAAGAGCGGCCTTCGGCCTGCTAGGCCCTAGATTCTAGACTCTAGCAGCGCAGCGCCCTGCGTTAGCGTTTAAAACCCGTTTAAATCCTTGTTAAAGCGTTTAAGTGGTTTTTAGATAAGCCGTTATACCAAGTTGTGCTTTGCTTCGCTTAAATCGCGTTTGAGGGCGTTAATCGGAAATAGGGCTAGGCCATTAAATAATCGCCCACCGTAGCAATGATTTCGATTTCATCATCTTGGCTCCCCCCTAAAAATTCACGCGCAGGGATATCTTTATTGGGGATCATGCTATTGGGCGCGGTAGTGCCACCAAACTGGTGCATAGCGGCATAGACCATATTACTACCGAGTTGCATTTGCTCACTGCTAACCTGATAGACCAAATTGTACAAGTAGCCGCGCTCGATCAAAATCTTGTCTTGGTTCCGGCTTTTTGCCCCTAGGGTAAAGTCGCTCAGTGCAGCGAAGGGGGTTCCGTCAGGGGATTCTCCTGCGGTGATGCGGTCTTGTGTGCTTCCTCTGAGGTATTCTGCAATGGCACTTAAGGCAGGTTGTAAATCCTGACCTCTATCAATCAACTGTTGAAATGCCGTTAATGCGCCCTCAAAACCGTGTTCTGTAATAGTGATCTGTGTGCCAGCCATGTGCTATGATCTTAAGTGTTCAAGTGGTGAAGGTGAGGCTCGGCTCAATACCGTAAACCGCTGGCGGCACAGTCCGAGACTGGGCTCGCTCCTAATCCTTTTTGTCTGCTTTTTCCTTTGCATCGTCTTCTGCAACATAAACTAACATCCCTGACCGCTGATTATTCACATAGGTAATTTGCTTTACGGGGATAAATGTCCATGCCTCCAACACTCCCTTAGCCACTTGAGCTACCACTAATTGCCCCTTGTACTTGCCCGCGTTCACCATTCGAATAATCCGCCAGCGTAACTCAATCTTGCCCGTGCCTTTGTGGCGCTCAAACGATGCCCATACTTCATCAGGTTGGGTTAACACCTCAGGCAATAGCGGTAGCAAAGGGGCGCGGGCGATATCGATATGCTTGGCTAAACTGGCGGCATTCACATACACAGGGTAAGGGCCACTTTGCCACACAGTATCAGCCCCACCGAGTACCTGAGAGGCTAAGGCTTGTAACTCGGCTTGCGTGCTTACCTTATCGGCTAAGGCCACCGTATTAGGGTGCAAGGGCAATAACTCAGGGCGGCCAGCGGTTCGCCAGTTTCCTGCGGTGAGTGGCTCCCACGCATCGCTTTTAATAGCCCGCCATTGCGCCATGGCTTTGTCACTGAGCTGCTGGCCTAAATGGGTTTGCCCTGGTGAATAATCAAAGCCAGGATCAATCCCTTTAGGCACCGTGAGTACTTCACCTGTTTTAGGGTTTACCCATTCATAGCTTTCATCAGCTGGCAACTGGCTAACGCTTAAACCTTGGCGCTTAAGTTGGCCCTCTGTCATCCCGCGTACTGAGCAAGTACAGCCCCAACCGTTTTGCGGAAAATGCGTGGTCCACCACGGGCTACTTGCTGGCAACACCATATCGTGCCAACGCAAATGGTCTTGCCTTGGGGTGGCGCTATGGCCGTGTTTATATTGCCAGTAGGGGAACTGTTGCAGTTGATCCCAACGCCCTGCGTTGTAGCTTTGGCGCATATTGGTATCGTAAATAATCTGCGCTCGCCAGTCGGCATTGCCCGTATGATCCCAACCGTGCTTGGCCACAATGCTTTTAAACTGCTTTTTAAACTCGTTTAAACTCATGCCGTCGCTTATGGCCCTATCAACCGATTGCCGCAAGTCGGTAAGCAGCTCGGCCTTTTGTGCGCCCGCCACCACAAAAGCGCGGCTGTGCATACCGCCCCACAAGTCGTCCCACGCCTGTGTGGGCATATTCAGTTTTTGCCGAAAGAAGTCGATGGCCTGCTGAAATTGTACGCCACCGTATTGGGCTGTGGGCGCTGGTGTTAATGTTGGCGGCGGCACTGATTTTGACGGCATTAGTTACCAAGCTCCACATCATAGCGGCCAGCCAACGCAGCAGTAGACATGGCTTGCTGCATAATCGCCGCCAGCTTTGCCGCTCCTTGGTTGCTGTAGGCATCTATCAGCACTTGCTCGATTTCATCCCAGCTCTGGGCCTTTTCAACTAAAGCCGCAATGCCCGTGATCTCCGCATCCAGCTGTGCCCCTGATGCATTGGCAAGGGACTGGGTAAGTGGCGTCAGCTCCATGGTTTTACTGGGTAGTTGTTTCAGTGACGCTATAGGAGCAGGAATTCCCCCTAGCATTTCATCAATTAAGGATTCAGGAATAGCTGGGAATCCCGCTTTAATTAGCGCTCTGGCACTGTTTTTATCAATCTGTTCATCATTAAGTTGCGTGATAATTTCACTGAGTGACTTAATTTGAGCACCGTTCAGTGCGGTTTGCTGGATTGAGTCAGCACCTGTTGTGGCTTGTCCATTTTGATCCATAGGCAAGTTACCACTCGATCCCAACACAGCTTCACCTTCTTTGGGCATCGGAATACGCAATTTTTCATTCACCCAAGCGCTGGGGATTTTTACCCCAACTTGCACTAACGCAGGAATTGCAGTGCTGAACTCGGTTAAATCTTCGGCTTGCTGAGTATCAAACACTAAGCGGGCACGGCGGCGAGGATGGCCAAAGGTGGTGCCATTCATCATAACCAAGGGCCACACGAGATCACGGGTTAAGGTTGAGGCGATTTGGCGTAAATCCGATAGCAGCAACTCTTCGCGTACTTCGTTATGCACATTACCAAGCGCATTGGTTGAACTCTTACCGTCGGCTTGACTTGTGAGTGTTCCGCCTAAAATTGCTTTAGATTGGCTGCGTTCTGCCCAGTCGAGCATGGCCATATAAGGATCACTGGCACCACGCGCTGCATCCTTAAATTCGATATCCATCCCTTTAGGGATAATCCCACCCGCATTATGACCAATGCTCATAATGGCATGCAGCAGCGTGGCTTTCTCTTCTTTACTGGCTCCGTTCGGATATTTACCGAGGCGCAGCGGCAGGCCATAGATTTCTAAAAACTCGGCAAGATCCCTTACCGAATAGTTTTTAAATAGGAACGGCCACGCCAGCACCCGCACTAGGCCCGCCCGAGCCACATAGCCCGACTTGGCTTTATGGGTATGTTGTATCCAGCCCAGTGGCCATAGTTCCTCCTTGCCGCCGCCATCAAGGCGCAGCAAGACTTTATTGCGGTTATCGTCATCGACGGTAAAACGACGCGCGGGGATCGACTCAAACTTACCTGGATACCAAATACTGCCGTCTTGCTCCCAATGGATTTGACTATTAGCGACACAGCGTAAAATGCCGTCGCCCATATCCAGGATTAAATCTTCAAAGTCTGGGATGCTGTTAATCACATCAGTGACCATATCCGCATCACGCTGCTCTTCCTTACTGGCGTTTGGTGGCGGCACGATTTGCCATGCTTTACCCAGCAGCGCATTCTTGCGTTTTTGTATCTCGGCCATGATATGGGCGTCTTTCTCTTCAATATCATCGGCCAGATCAAACTGGGCTGTAAGATTGTTATATTCAGCATCGAGCATGATCTGTGCTAACCGTGCAGGGGTTAGTCCACTGGTAGGATGCTCCGCCCATTCTTTACGAATAAAGCCCACTTGGGCACGGTCTGTTTGTGGGGTGTTTAAGGCGGGATTGGAACGCCCTAGACGTTGTTTAATTTGCTCTGGCGTGGCCATTACCAGCCTCCTTTAGTTGATACACTATAGTCATCTTCATCAGCACGATTGCCAGATCTGCTATTGCTGTTGGCATCCCAACGACTAGTCGATTTAGGTAAAGCGGTAAACTCGATAGCGCCGCCCTCCATGTATGACGCACGAACGGCCATACACAGACCAACGGCAAAGTCACCGTGGCGCTTGCCTTTGCTATTGCTGGACTCTAAATCAACCTTACGACCTTTATCGATCGAGGGGATACCGTTAACTAACTTGATATGCTGTAAGTCATCGAGCACGCTTTGGTGACGGGGGATCTCAAGGTTAAATGCTTCAAACTCGCCCTTCATTTTTGGCATCCATTCGTGATACCAACTCTGCGACAGATGTACTTGGTCCACCATTTCAGTGCCATATTTAAGCGCGGCTTGCTCAGCTAAATAACCGCCGTTACCCGTGGCATCAAACGCCAATCCCACTAGCCTTGGCATCCGGTCACAGATATAAAACATCACCTGGCGCTGTTGCTCGTAGGTGGTATCGCGAAGCTCCACCACAAAGGGGATGCGCTTTCTTAAATCGGGTTTAATGGCCAAGGGCACAAACACGGTTAAGTCGCCGCGCCGCGCAAAGTCTTCACCAAAGGAATGGTTATGCTCTGGATTTAGCTTGGCCAACTCTGCTTTTAAATGCTGCTCGCACCAATCGCGCACCTCGGCTTCGCGCATTTCTGGCGTCCAGCTCATGAAGTTTTCAGGCGCTTCAAAACGGTAAATAGGGATAGAACGATCGGCGACCATGGCCGCTTCAATCAGTACCCGACTGATGTAAGCACCACCCGATTTTTTAGGCACACAGCCATATTCTTCATCGGCACTTTCTTTATTGGGGGCGTTTTTATAGAGGCCATCGCGCCAAGCTACCTCACCCGCCAGCGACCACGTTTGACCTGTGACATAACAGATACGCTTATACAAGCCATCCCGAATGGCATCATCCAGCGTGATGCGGTGGATGCTGTAGTCTTTGCGGCCTTCACGGGCATCATTAATCAAGCTATTGAATAAGTTATCCACGCCATTGTGGGTGCTGATTAACCTGACCTTGTTGCCCCACATGGTTAATGCTAACGCCGCCTTAAGTAGCTCTTCGAGCGACTCATGGAAACCCGCTTCGTCGATCACCACATCGCCCTGTAAGCCACGCAGGTTAGAGGGGCGAGAACTCAGTGCCTGAATTTTTCGGCCCGTCTTGGGGAAGCGGATCATGTAGGTGAGGATTTCTTCTTTCTTCTGCGAATCCCAGAAGGTTTGCTCATACACATCAGCTTCTGCGAGCTGGTTAAAAGCACGGGCAAAAAGCGCACAAGCGGCGATATATTCAAGCGCCATCTCTTTTTTGCTGCCAACGTAAAAGGTATTGCAGCCACCACGGCGGCGCGGCTTAGCGGCTTTAATCACATTGCGGCCAGCCTCTGCCCAGGTTAATCCTGTGCGCCGGCTTTTTTCGGCAATCATGATCGGCGCTTCATCTTCAAACCAGCGCTGCTGGTAAGGCAAAAACACTGGCTCATTGGCAGGTTGAGCGTCGCCAATATCCTGCGGCACATCCACCCCAGCCAGTGCCATTTCTTCCGCTAAGTCAATTTTTCGCGGCTCACTGATAGCCGTCATGTGTAAGCCACTTTTAGCCATTATGCTTTCCCTAACAGAATTTGGCGGATACGGCCTTCGAGCTGCTCGCTCATACCATCTTCCCCACGCAATTCTTCATTAAGTGCATTAGCCGCTTCGGCCGCGAACGCGGTGCGGATCTCTTTCTCGCGCTTATGGCTGGCCATGGCGGCAGACTCCAAACGCTGCACTGCTAACATGGCATCTTTAATCATGCCAACGTCGGCACCGTCACCCGTTTCTGACTCGTTTAAAAGGGCTTTAAATAGCTGTGAACGGGCCATTTCGAGGATCAGTTTGGTGACTTCACCCGTGGGTTTGTCACCCAGTTCTGCAGTCCACACTTGGGTGATCTCACGCATTTCACGCAAACTTTTCCCCACGGCCTCCATCTTAGTGGCGTAGCGGTTGATACCCGCACGGGAAAGCTGGTTTTCCTCAGGCAAGCCTGCGGCTTTAATCAGCGCATTGATTTCATCGAGCAAATCAATCTGCTGAATCGAGCCATTACGCAACCCCGCATCGAGTTTTTTGCGGATAGGATCGGGCAGCAAATCGACTTTAGAGCGTCGGCCTCGGGTTTCACTCGCCATCGTCTAACCCCTCCCATTCTCGTAGCCACTGCGCACGAACTAAGTGGATCTGCTTCTGTAGTTCGGCCTCTGCCGCAAACACCTTGGGAACAGTCTTTTTAAGGCGCTGATCTAGCTCTTTGATGTGCGGCTTAACGTGCTCGTTTTTAGCAAGCACGTTCTTTTCGAGTTCGCGGATAACAAACAAATCCGCCACTAAGCGGATGCCTGCAAGCTCACCACGATTTAGGATTGCTCTTGCCATGGCTATTCTCCCGCCCGTGGACGCTTAACGCCTGGCACCGTTGCACGGCCTGTGGCTACATCTTGGCCGCGACCAGTCAGCGTGGCCGTAGTCACTTTGCCCACTAACTCGGTTTTAATCAGCCCTTGCTCGTTAAGCCAAGCCAGCTGCACCAGCAAGGCATCGCGGCTAATGTCGAGGCCA
>NZ_VXCT01000229.1:0-231 GCF_052850535.1 Shewanella sp. 1180_01 | reverse complement strand
GCCACTCAAGATGCGGCGTACAGCTACACCTTTGCGGCCGCAGATACTGATGTGGGTGATGTACTGACATTCAGCGCGGTGACCAAACCGAGTTGGTTGAGCTTCAATGCTGCCACTGGCGTGCTAAGTGGCACACCCAGCAATGCCGATGTGGGCGCGCACCCCGTGACATTGCGAGTGACGGACACGGATGGCTTAACGGCAGAGCAAAGCTTCAGCATCACGGTCACT
>NZ_VXCT01000228.1:0-232 GCF_052850535.1 Shewanella sp. 1180_01 | reverse complement strand
TCCGTGTCCGTCACTCGCAGTAACACGACATGGCTGCCCACATCGGCATTGCCTGGCGTGCCACTTAACACGCCTGAAGTCGTATTGAAGCTCAACCAACTCGGTTTGGTCACCGCGCTTAAGGTTAAGGTGTCGCCCACATCGGTATCACTCGCCGCAAAGGTGTAGCTGTATGCCGCATCTTGAGTGGCGGCAGTGATGGCCGTTGAACTGATGGTCGGCGCATCGTTGA
>NZ_VXCT01000227.1:0-234 GCF_052850535.1 Shewanella sp. 1180_01 | reverse complement strand
CAGCGCGAACGCTTAATGCGCATCATCACCGGCAAACGTTTTTGGACTCTGTTTGAAATCCAGCAAGAGAGCTTTAACCGCTTTGGGGTTCACGACAGCGAGACAGCCTTAAGTGCGCGGTTTCGGGATATGCCGATGAACCAGCGGGTTAAGCGCATTCGCTCGGGTACCCATCACACCTTTGAATATCGGTTGGAGGGCTAGATGGCGCAGGTGATGACAGCAACAGGCGTA
>NZ_VXCT01000226.1:0-259 GCF_052850535.1 Shewanella sp. 1180_01 | reverse complement strand
GAATAAACCACTGACACAGCGCGAACGCTTGATGCGCATCATCACAGGCAAACGGTTTTGGACCCTGTTTGAAATCCAGCAAGAAAGCTTTAACCGCTTTGGGGTTCACGACAGCGAGACAGCGTTAAGTGCGCGGTTTCGGGATATGCCGATGAACCAGCGGGTAAAGCGCATTCGCTCGGGTACCCATCACACCTTTGAATATCGGTTGGAGGGCTAGATGGCGCAAGTGATGACAGCAACAGGTGTAGAGCAAGGT
>NZ_VXCT01000225.1:0-259 GCF_052850535.1 Shewanella sp. 1180_01 | reverse complement strand
GCCAGTAACACTTGATAAGGCACGTTGCCTTGCGCAGCGTATTGGTCATATTCAGGGCAGCGAGTAACTGACATATCATCTTCAAAGGTCAGATTGAGTTCGCCCGCACCTATGCGGCGAGCGGCGGCAGCATGTTGATGAAACACAATGCACGCGGCGCCCTCGCAATGTTCTTGTACTTGAAACGCTTTAATCTTGGGTGTGCTCATGCTGCTTCTCCTTTTATCCTGAGTTTTGATTCTGCGTTGAGTGCGAATAC
>NZ_VXCT01000224.1:0-263 GCF_052850535.1 Shewanella sp. 1180_01 | reverse complement strand
GGTCACGGTAATGCTGAAGGACTGGTCAGCGGTTAAGCCATCCGTGTCCGTCACCCGCAATGTCACGGGGTGCGCGCCCACATCGGCATTGCTTGGCGTACCACTTAACACGCCCGTAGCCGCATTGAAGCTCAACCAGCTTGGTTTAGTCACCGCGCTCAATGTCAGCACATCGCCCACATCAGTATCTGCGGCCGCGAAGGTGTAGCTGTACGCCGCATCTTGAGTGGCAGCTGTGATGGCCGTTGAACTGATGGTCGGCG
>NZ_VXCT01000223.1:0-274 GCF_052850535.1 Shewanella sp. 1180_01 | reverse complement strand
TGTAGTGGCATAGTGAATTTGGCCACCTAATAAGAAATGTTATGATCCCCTCATAACCCATTTAGGTGACAACATGAATAAAAGTAAACGTGCACGATATAGCGCCGCCATTAAGCTTGAAACAGCTCAATTAGTCATAGATCAAGGTTACACACAAGAAGCGGCCGCGAAAGCCATGAACGTGGGTAAATCGACAGTCAGTAAGTGGGTAACACAGCTTCAGGTTGAGCGCCAAGGGCTTGCTCCTAAAGCCTCACCCATGACACCTGAACAG
>NZ_VXCT01000222.1:0-277 GCF_052850535.1 Shewanella sp. 1180_01 | reverse complement strand
CACATGACAAACACTGAAACGTAGCAAAACCTAACGCCTCACTCCCACAATCCATCATCTTTTTAATTTCTGAATGATAATACGGTTTATTGTATCTGGGGTGTTTAATGGTAAAGCTTATCCAATGGTTTAAGAAAATGGATTTAAAGCGCAATAATTTCTTTTTAATCCCTTTTAAATTCATACCACTACACTGAATGAGCTAATAACTGGGCCATTACATTAATATCTCTGCCTTCAAAAGCCAACAATATCTTAAGAGAAAGTCGAAACCTAG
>NZ_VXCT01000221.1:0-279 GCF_052850535.1 Shewanella sp. 1180_01 | reverse complement strand
CGTGATCCAGTGCTTACTGACGCAGCAAACCTTGTGCCTAGCCAATCCGGCGTTGGCAGAGCTGATGCTGTCTCTCATCGCTGACCTTGGGCAATGCAACCTCGACTGGCAAGCCCTGCACGATTGGCGGCAACGCCATCAAACAGACCAAACAAAATAAGGAACCCCATGGACGAAAACGATTGGGCTAGCAATATGGAAACCCGCGAGCGAGCTGCCTGCGTTGATGCAGTAAGGGATGCCGCCAGGCACAAACAACACCGCCAAGGCAATGGTATT
>NZ_VXCT01000220.1:0-289 GCF_052850535.1 Shewanella sp. 1180_01 | reverse complement strand
AACGTCAATGATGCACCGACCATCAGTTCAACGGCCATCACTGCCGCCACTCAGGATGCGGCGTACAGCTACACCTTCGCGGCCGCAGATACTGATGTGGGTGATGTGCTGACATTCAGCGCGGTGACTAAACCGAGTTGGTTGAGCTTCAATGCGGCCACTGGATTGTTAAGTGGCACGCCCAGCAATGCCGATGTGGGCAGCCATGCGGTGACACTGAAAGTCACCGACACGGACGGCTTAACGGCCGAGCAAAGCTTCAGTATCACGGTGACCAACGTCAACGATG
>NZ_VXCT01000022.1:0-74478 GCF_052850535.1 Shewanella sp. 1180_01 | reverse complement strand
CAACCCTTTATGTTTTGTCACATCATCAATACTCAGCCATCCAAGTGATAAATATCCCGCGCCAAATTAGTCCGTAACTGGCTATAAATATCGCGCCGCTTGATATGCTTGGCCTGATTAACGGGGTCAATACGCGTCACCTCAATCGAACGCTCGGCGCGCATTTCTTCCATCTGCAAGTAACCCAAAAACCAATCCACGCACACCCGCGGCAACATCAAGGTGCCTTCATCACCTAAAATCACCCGACTCACCACTTTGTTGGCGATCTCCACTAAGCTGACGTTATCTAACGCCTCTAACTCTGGTTGCGTTCGCAACAGCTCAACAATGCGGCCAACCTGCAAGCGGCTAAAATTATCCAAGGTGCTAAAACCGTAAAAAGTCGCTAACTCGCGCCGTAAATCAACTTGGCACATAGGTAAGGTGTTTTTACTCAAGGCTGCCGCCTGCATCATCAGCACGTTAGCCTGAGCAACCAATAACGCGACCTTTGGATCGGCCGCTTCTTCCTCTCGCCGCATAGAATCCGCAAGCTCTGGCGTAACAGGCTCATCATCACGATTAGCAACATAGCCATGCACCGAACACGCGGCGCCGCCCTCCAAACAACAAATCAAACATTCAGGATCAAACATATCGCCCCCTTGCATGCCTTAAAGCCGTGGTATCAAGGCCGACAATTGACCCAAAGCCCATGCTTACGTAACATGCTGTTGCCTAACTTAGGTATTAAGCCCGCTGCCTCCACAGCTCTAGCGGGCTTTCTTATCTCTACCGCTAATCAACATGCCAATCACTTCTCGGCCGCGTATTGCGCCGCCTTACCGCCATGACTCGCTAAATACGGATACGCCAGCTCTAACGCTGCCATACTCGCTTGCGTGGTCGCCGCCGACTCTTTTAACTCACGGTGCGCCGCCACTAACTGCTCGCGCTTGGGCTCATCGCCCAAATGGATCACCGCCACTTGTGCCTCGGCGTTCTCTTTGGTGAGCGATGCCGCCATATCGGCCACATGCAACACATGGCCGTCACTCATGCGGTCGGCAATCACCGTCACCCCAGTGCAACCAAACACATCGTTGAGATACTGCACTCGCAAATGCTCAGGCAATGCCGCCACCAGTGCTTGCTCAACATGAAACAAGCGATCCACCTGCGGATGTTGGCCCTCGTACTGGCCGAGCCAACGGAACAGCTTTTGGGCATTAATCCGCGCATCGTTATGCACGTCTTGCGTGCTGGCAAAGCTAATGCCCTCCGCCGCCAGCACCTCGCTTAGCCCGAGACGTTCAACCGCCGCAACAAAATCTATCGCCAGCGCAAAGCGCGTCATCTTGGGTAACTCCAACACCCGATGAATCGTTTTCATCAACAAATTCAAACGGCTATCTTTTTTACGTGAATTGATTTTCATGTGTACTGTCCTCCTTCAACCTAAAGTGAACCTAAGCCACACTCACCGACTCAGGATTATCTAAAACAATGACGGGGTTAACTTTGAGTGCGCCATCAGTTAGGCGCTCAATTTGATAAGCGCGGAGTTCGGGTACGTCTTCACCCCACTGGCTAATTGCAGAAGGTTTGATGTTCAAAACCTGAGCTAGCTTGGTTTGAGAACCATAAAATTTGACGGCATCATCTTTTGTCATGGGTTGATCTCCACACTGAACAAATAAGTTTTCTTACACAATAGAAAGAAAGGAAACTTATGTCAACAAAAGATAAGATCACTTACATGAAAACACTCGGTCAGCGTATACGCGAAAAGCGTAAAGAATTAGGTATCACCCAAAAAGCACTTGGTGCTTTAGTTGGGGTTTCTGCTGTTGCAGTAACTCAGTGGGAAAAAGATGAGACCGCTCCAAAAGGAGCAAATTTATTTGCTCTGGCTAAATCATTGAAATGTGATCTCAGCTGGCTTCTAAATGGACAAATCGCGACAAAACCTGAATCGAATGCTGAATGGGCAGGTGGTTTTGATCTATGGGACAACGATAGTCCACTGGGTGAAGATGAAGTCGAAATCCCCTTTTACGTGGATATCGAACTCTCGGCTGGCGAAGGCATTGTTGAAGGTATTGAGTATAAAGGCCCTAAGCTCCGCTTTGCTAAAAGTAGCCTTAAGCGCCAAGGCGTAAACACAGATCATGCGGCCTGTGTCAAAGTGAATGGCAACAGCATGGAACCTGTATTACCCCACGGCTCAACGGTGGGCGTTGATACCTCAGCCACCGAGATCGTTGATGGTAAAATGTATGCCATTAACCACGATGGTATGATGCGCGTCAAAATGCTCTACAAACTCCCCGGTGGCGGCTTGCGTCTACGCAGCTACAACACCGATGAGTGGCCAGACGAGCACATCAATAACGAACAACTTAAAAATATTAAAGTCATCGGCAAAGTGTTTTGGTACTCAGTTCTGTTGTAAAGCATTTGCAACTCGAAAATAGCTTTCCCAACATATTGTTGAATATAACCCTGTTAAACAATTACGCTTATTAGCCAGATTCAGCTTAACTATTCTATTAGCAATAAAGTATGTAACGCCTGCATAACACGTTTGCTGCCATGCAAATTAAGCTCAATTTACCACTTAATACGGTAAACTCAAAGAAACCTAGAATGCCGAATGTAGCAAATCGTGTTGATGCGATTGTTAGCACTCTCTTACCTATCACACATAAGTTAAACCTTGATTCTCTTTTTGCAAACCACGAGCCATTAAATCAAGTACCTCAGGTATTTCCATAATCTCAAGATAAGGAAATGTATAAGTTGTTTTACTACTACCTAACGCGAATTTAGATATTTTACCATTAGCTCGTATAGGACTCTGAAATATCTCAAAGCAGAAACCTAAGAATATCATTGTAATTGAATTATACAATTCTCCTCTGACTTCGTACGTCCTTGGGAATGGCGAAACAACGAACTCTCTAAGGTCACTTATACTAAATCCACCATTTTCAGTAGAATCGACTAACCTTTGAACAATGACGGTGCATGAATTCTTGGAGATATTAGTTGAACGAACTAAATTAGAACGAACAAGCTCTAAAAACTGCGATGATACCTTAATTGTTTTATAGTTTTCATGCTGAGAAACAGCACCTCGCCAAAAAACAGACAAAATAAAGCTTTTAAATTTTAAAGTATCAATGTCAGAAAAATGAACACCTTCATTATCTTTTTCTTTATGTCCGATCTTACCCCGCAGTAAATTTAAACCATATTGGTCGAAATTAATATTTAGCTTCATTTCACATTGACTGCATAGCTGGTCAGTAGCCCAACTATCTTGAGACCTACGATTTGGAATTAATTCTTTTGATGACAGTTCTATTGCTTGTCCATTACCTTTTTTAAACAACGACCTAAATACTGAATTAGGTATTGCATGAGAATTACATAATTCTGATTTACAACAACACAATTTACACTTTTTCAAAGGTTTCCTCCTGAGTGCTAACGCCCAAATAATGCGCAAATATCAGTTGGTTAAAATAAGCGACGCAGGAGCAAAAACCAACTGTTATTTGTCCTGATTAATTTGCTTGTTAGTTTACAATTACGCCAATACTAGTGAAAAAGCACTTAGCCAAATTAGCTGAAAGCCATATGAAATACGCTGATGGATGCCAGGATTGCTTTGGGATTTTACAGCTTTAGCCATTGCGAAAAGAAAATAAACAGCAGCGACAACAGAAACCAATGAAAAAATGCGGAAATATAATGGAATAATTTCAGTTGTTGGACTGATAGCAATTAATATTGGTGCTACAACTAATGAAAGCAACATGATAAAACCTGCCCAAGAATGTACCTTACAATTAAAAGTTGGATTCTTAGTAAATGGATCGGCGTCCATTGGGAAGTAACCGGCGACCCATGTACCAACACCATGAGCTATAACTAACCAACCAGCAATATTCACTAAAGTTGAAACATTTGAGAGTTGAGCCAGATACCAACCGAAAAAGCAAAATAGAAAACCAAGAGGATAATTATTAATTAAAGGAGACAATTTTTCAGTTGGGCTACCAGTCGCACCTAACTCACTACAAAATTGCTTTGAATGGCTGTAACCAGCATAAAACCTACTTGCTACATTAACACCAATGAATATCCAGACTGTTGCAATTAATCCTGAATAGATCGCAATACTCTCAAACACCACCAAACTCCCTTTGTAAACTAACGCCCAAAGCACAGGCGAGCGTTAGCGAGTCCAGCCCGCGCTTTTTGCGGGCGATTGTGCCTTTGCTTGTTATATTTTATTTGTGGCACGATATTGCCTGCTTGGCTTCTGATTGTGCCGAACTATATTCACCATACATACCGCCAATATCACAACAAGACCAATAACCACCACCGACATACTCTGCATCGGTTAAATCCCATTGATATAAAGCGTAAGTAAAAGTGCCATCTGGCTTTTTTCCAACAACGGCGATAGTGCTTCTACTATTGGAATAGAATCTATCTGTTTCTTTGAAACCCTCTGACTCTTCAGGGAATTCAAACTCTGTCATCTGATATTCTTTATTCATACAGAAATATAACGCCGTTTTAAGCGGCAAATTGCAGTTGACTAAAATAAGTGAGGCACGAACAAAAGCCAACTGTAATTTGTCCGACTTGAAAACCCTTGTTATGTACCGTTTGGGCGTACGATGCAATGTTCTGTTGGTTGTGGAGTAATAGTCATTACTTTCACACCATTAGGTGATTCAAAACGATGCCAAACACCTTTTGGAATTACCAACATTTGACCAGATGATAAACTATTTCTCTGCTCTTGATTATTACTTAATAAAATCAATGAAGCCTCACCACCTAATACCTGAACAAACTCGTCACCATTAAGGTGCCTTTCCCATTCACTAAAACCAGAGTAGTGAGCAATGTAAATCCCCCCATCTCTGTATTCTGATAATAAAGCGAAAGCATCTTTTGCTTCTTCATCAGTTGTCTCAGGAGTCCTATTTTCAAGAAACTTAACTCTCGAAAATTCATCGCCAATTGCAATTACTACAGACTTCGACATTTACGGGATCCTCGTGGTACATAACATTTTATTAGTGCGCATGCGCGTTTACCTCATTAGACCAGTGAAAACGCGCACAGTTAACTCTCTGTATGCAAAGAACTTATCAGCTTTTAATCAAATACACCATCCGGAAAAACGCGCATGCGCGTTTTCCAAACCTATTAACTAATTTGGGGTAAGCATATCCACATGATTTTAAATGGTTTATTAATTTTAGACTGGAAAAACGCGCAAATAAATGAGTTAAAAAACACTCAAAAACATTTAAATTTAAATACGACTGTATACCCATACATTGCTAGCCGCTTTACGGTAGGGCCAAACATTAGCCAAATACATGAGAATTTGTAGAGTAACAGGTGAGGGAATTTTCGATTGTTCTAACGAGCAAAAACACTTTTAGGGCATAAAAGAGCAATCTGTCTTACTTATAAAAAATAGCCTTATCTAGTTACACCATAAACCCTCCTTAGTTCAATCGCTTACTCTACCTTACCACTTGTTCAAAAAACCATCAAAACAAAAACGCTTAAAAATAAGTTATCTTTCTAATTGACGAAAAAGATAAGTTAACTTATCTTTAGGCCTGTACCCACTACCGAGGACAGGGAAATGATTCTAGCGAAAGTTCACACCACACCTAAGCAACGCGATGAGTTTCGCCTACTAGTTGCAATACGTTTTGCAAGCTTGATGGCGCTGGCCAAGGGCCACACCGACCCGATGGATTGCCCACGGGTACAAGCCCGATGCGCCGAGCTGGTCAAGCATTTTGCCTATCACCACCCAAGCCCTGCGTTTTACCGCCAGTTCATTCGTCACACGGGCGAACTCGGGCTCAACTTCTGCCTGCGCTTTACCGAGCCCAAACAAGGTTTGTACGGCAAGGTGATGGTGTGGCGTAACGAACAGGCGGCCACTAACGTGCATCCGCTGCAACTCACCCAAGCGGAGCAACCAACATGAGCGGCATCAACACCGCATTTTTGCTTATGGCCCAGTTCAACAAAGTGATAGTGCCACTGGATCAAATCAGCAAAGAGTATTTTGGCCTCGAACCGCGTACCGCGGCCAACTATGCCAAAGCCGGCCGCTTGCCCTTAGCCGCCTTTCGCACCAGTAACAGCAACAAAGCGCCTTGGATGGTCAATGTCACCGACCTTGCCGAATACCTCGACAAGCAACGCGACGCCGCCAAGCAAGATCAAATCAACTTAGCGTAATCAGCGGCTCAGTGGGGAGGTATCTATGTTTTTTGTTTACGGCGTATCCATGACCTTAGCGAAAAATCAAGCGGCCAAAAAGTGCAGCACCTCTGTAGGCGCGCACCCTAACCGCCGTCAACTGAGCCCCGATGAGTACCAAGCTAAGTTGAATGATATGGCGCAGCACTTGTTTGAAACCATGAAGCCACAACGCCTGTCGTATTCGTTATCGACGCCCGCGCTGTGCCAGCAATATATCGTGTTAGCCATGACCCAAGAAGCCCACCGCGATGTGCATATTCGCTATCACAAGCTGTCGGACAAGGTGAACCCAAAAACCAAGAAACCCATCATCAATCTGGTGGTGTTTAACGGCGAAGCCGCAGCCTAGCCCTGCTGATTCAAAAGGAAGGAATAGCGTATGAACCATTTACTCCCCGGCTTTGAATCAAAGCAGCGCATTGAGTTATTGCTGTCGCTCACCCGCATTAGTTCGCCCGAGGTGATTGCCGCGTTAACGCTGCATTACACCAGCGCCCTGCCCGCCGAACGCGCGGCCGCTCGCCACGGCATTGAGCTTTCAAACTTTATGCGTGGGCAAAAGAAGCTAGAGCAAATCGCCGCCACGGTCGAGGCCATTAAAGCCATCGACTGGGCCAAGCTGCAATCAAACCCTTTGCAACCGAAGCAGGTGGCCTAAATGACTCAATCAGCGGCGTTTCGCCATCTGCTAAATCATTACCGCAGCCATAAGTTAAGCCTGTTACTCAAGGCCACAACGGGCGACAGCATCAAAATCGCGCTGGCACTCGGCGCGTTAGATTGCCTGTACTGGCAAGCATTGGGCAACGGCTTAACCAACCTCGCCAAGGGCATTAGCCGCACCATAGTGTATTCGTACCGATATCACCCAATGCGCCTGCCCTGCCACCCGCCAGTCAGCCAAACCAGCGACAACCAAAACAAGGAGGCGGCATGAATACGTTCAGCACTAAAACGGGTGTGGTCACGCTATCTAAGCCCTACTTCACCTTGATGTGTGATCAACAGCAAATCGAAGTGAAGTACACCCCAAACAACTATCACGGTTGGGGCATTTGTAAGTCTTATAACGCCATCGAGTGCAGCGACTTCGGCCAAGCCGATGCCGAAGTATTCGCACTCAACGCAGAATCAAAACTCAGGATAAAAGGAGAAGCAGCATGAACCCAATACAAGCAGCAACTGTAGAACGTGAAGAAGGTTATTGGACCCATCCAGATTTGCCCGAGTGGGACGAAGGTGTGACCCGCGCAGAGTGTGAAGCATGGGCGGCACGACAAGGCGGCGAGTTTGTGGCGATTTGGTTTGAACTCGATGCGCCAGAAAACCTCATCGAGCGCTACTTTGACGAGGGCGACACCGATATCAGTGATTGGAACCCCATTTGCGACAAGACCGGCTCATTCTTGCTGAGTATTCACGACACCGAAGATGGCCCCGTCGCACTGTTCTTCGCACCTAAGGACAAGGAGGCGGTGTGACCTTCTAAGCAGAGACACGGCTTTGCCGCGTCCTGCTGCCTTAGTTTGCTACGTTTTATCTGGCATATTTCTTTCATAACTATTTGATAGTTGCTCAATTTCAACCCAATTTATTGCCAACCTAATCAAAGTTTTTAAATCATTTATATCGTGAGCAACCCATTTTTTTAGGTAATGTGTTTCATCATTACCCAACCACAATGCTCTTTTTGCAACAGATTGTATTCGGGGATCAGTTATAAATTCATTTACAACATTACCTGAAAAAATATTTTCGATACGTTCAGACTCATTTGGTTTTAAGGATTTCGCGTAATCTTTAATTAAAAATTCAAATGCTTTTCTATAACCAGGACCCGCTATTTGATGTAATCCATGAGCACTAGCCTCATCTGCCTCTTGATATATTGAAATAAATGATGGAGATAACTTGTGGATAGTTTCAGGAATACTAGTAACTTCGGAACGTTGAGGCTTCAGAGCTTTTAATTCTTTTGAAGATATTGGCCCATAATAGCCAATAAAATAACTTTTACATCCACTGAAAGCACATTGAAAGACAACCTGCACGCCATTTCTATCTGGTTCTACAGATGTGCGCATAACAGGAATTTCACTATGCCGGTGGCAAATCGGGCATTTATCTGGATACTCAACCAAATATTTTTGATTGTTTACTTCAAGATATCTTTCCATTTTTTTCCTAAGCATAACGCCACGCTAAGCAGCGCGCGTATGCGCGTCTTGTACGCACTTTTACCCGATAGATGCGCTTGGTGAAATATTTGTTTCACCAGCGTGCTCAATTACTTTACCTATAATGGTACCAGTAATACTGACCTTACCGCCATTATTAATAACATCACCAACAACCATTCCCAATATTTCAACTACGGCACCCAGCTCCACAGTTAGTGATTGAGCTGCCTGACCAAATAATATTAAATAACCACCATTGCCAACGATAACATGCCCCGTAAATTGACCGTGCATTTCTATTTCAGAGTTGATCTCAATATCACCTTGGATTTGACCATGTTCAGATTTCATTTTGTCTACCTAAATACATAACGTTTGATTAATGTCCGGGGTTTTGCCCGTACCAGCGAGCGATTTGAGCGACTTATTATGCAATGATCTCGCGCTCTGCACGATGCACTCGTTCCATCAACCGTCTGAAGTGCATATGCTCTTCTTCACTTCGGCATGTGTGCATGAGTTCATCGACTTCACGCATTAACATATGATACCGCTCTATACGTTCTTCAATTGGAATACGTTTGGAGGCAATAAGCTTATCTAGATTTCCTGATATGCGCTGATACTCTATTGCTGCAATTGACTCATTCTTCAGGTTTTTACGACCTTCAAATATAGACATTTCCATCATTTGGCGCATGTTGCGCAACTCAGCTTGCATAACCTCTAATGCCAAACTCTCCTTCCCGTTTTCCAAATCTGGAATGTGGGCGGGAGAATTTAGTGCAAGCAATTTTACTATTGAGTTGACATTTGTTGCATCACCCTCTGCTGCGGCTGTTGCCTCAATGGAGGCCTTTAATTTCTGTTGAATCGCGAGCACTTCGTGGTATTTCATTTCTTGAGAATATTCAAGATAACGCAAAGGTGTAATGTCGAAAATTTTCGGGGTATCTTTTTCCTGAATTAGGACTACTGGTTTATCAAATGCCTGCCGAATACCAAGCTCAAACAGAACATTTGGGTTTCTGCTGGACAGATCGCAAATTGCTATAGGTGCTTCAATTAGCTTTTTCAAAATATCGAGGTGGATTAAATTTGTCTCTTTCACCTCGTCAGCACGAACAGGATTGAACCCAGCCATCTCGCATGACGGCCTTATTATGTTGTCATAAACATGGCCAAAATGCCCTTTTGGATACCCGTCAGTATCTGCAATTGGCATAATGACAAAGCAGTCTTTTTCTTCTTTCTTTACCATTGGAATACTCAAAGTTAATTTTTGCATAACATTTTATTAGTGCTCATGAACGTTTACTTCATTAAACCAGTAAAAACACACGTAGTTAATCAGTTGTAACTTAAGGAACTTATCAGTTATTTAACAAATAAACCATGAGGAAAAACACAGATGCGCAAGTTCAAAACCCAGCACCTCAAGCAACATGTAAATAACTCATTGATTACAAATTGAATATGCTGGCACTAGCCCTGTAAACGAACAAAAGTATTTTGATTTTATTTCGTGAAATGTGATCAAATCGAATAATACTGTATACATAACAGCATCTAAGACTGAGTCGTTATGAATACAAAAGACAGTTTCTATGCTCGAATGTGAGGAATAGCAGCACGACAGGCAAGGCGGGGAGCTGGTAGCTAAGTGAATAACTGACCGACTGTTTTCATTGGAATAAACATTCTGACACGACCGTTGATTTTACAAAGAAACTCGAAACCATATTTTGCGTAGAATGATTCAGCTTGGCCAGTTAAGCAATCGACCACAATGGCATAAGCTCGCATGTGAGCGTTTATTTCCCACAGATATTCTAGCGCTTTGATTAAACTAGCTTTACCTAACCCACTACCATGAAACTCTTTATGGACAGCAAGTTGAGCAAGCAGAAAGACCGGAACGGGATAGCGTGGTAACTTTTTACCCATGGCTTGCGGCAAGGTATCACGGCAAATTGAACTTGGTGCGATAGTATAAAATGAGCAAATTGGATATTTTTGATTGGGCAATGGTGTAACAGCAGGTAAAACCATTGTGCGGCTAATACCTGCTTGCATGTGTTTCGCTGCTTGAGTTTGGATAAAATCGTTTAACTCTACTTCGCCACAGTCAAATGATGCTCTATCGTGCTGTGATTTATCCAATTCTTTAAAAGTCTTGGAGTAACTCACTTAAACTCACCACGTTTAGTAAATGCTGCCGCTTCACGTAATGCCTTGTTCGGGGCCTTAGCCTCATCACAAGCCATTATGAATTGGTCGAATACATCAGCTTTAACAGTAATGCTTTCGTGCTCAGCAATCACCTGAGTTGAATCTTCGTCCATTAAGCGAACAACGTATTCAGTTAAGCTTTTTAAACCAAGCAAAGCCGATGCTTTCTCAGCCTTAGCTTTGATCTCTTCATCCAAACGGATATCAAGTCTTGCAGTCGCCATAAAACCTCCTATCGTACGGAGTTAATCCGTAATGGATTGGAGTATAAAGTTTAAACAACCACAGCGCAACTTGTACGGACACAGTACGGATGCGATTTTTAGATTTGTGGGGATAAAACCTATTTAAGCTAAAACATTAGTTATTTAAAATGGCGAGGAATGATCAAAAGCCAACTGTTTTTGTCCTTGTCTAATTTCTTATAAGCCGTATTGCGTTATTATTGATTCATACTTTTTACCGTTTGAATCGACAACAAAAGCTTTAACCTTTCTTAGTTGAAGTAGCTCCTTAATACCTTGTTCACTATAGCCATCAAAATGAAAAACTTTCTTCTGATTTGGCTCGATAGTTAATGTATTAAAGTCATTAAACATTGTATCGTAGACGCCGCCTTCGGCTGTAACTTTTAGACCATTCATATTTATTTTTCTTTTCGGCTCACGAATTCCGAATTTATGTATATAAACCTTTGTTTTCCCTCTATTTAAAAGCACAACGCTCACTGCATTATCAGGTTGTTTATGAGTTCCATCGACATAGCCTACATAGGCTCGAAGCTTGAGAACGCCGGTTTCTAGAAATAAATTCCTAAAGTGCATAACTAAAGCTACAAGCCCAGATGCTGCACCGATAACTATTGCTATTTCACTGAATTCGAACAAAAAAACATCTCCTTTATTTAGTACACAAGCGCGAGTTCCAACCTCTTATATCAAGATGTAGATGTATTAGAGTTTGATTTAGGACAACTGAAGTCATAAGGCGGACATACGACATTAAAACGAGCCTGCGCTATTTTAACTCGTCTTTAAGCTGCTCAATCTGCCGATCGATAGATGACACCTGCGTATCGGCCTCTTGGGCGGTGGCAGTCATTTCCTGCGCCAAGCTTTGCTCCCACGTTGCACCGGCTAAGTTGTTATTCGCATACTGCCGACTTTCGCGCAGATTACGTAAGCGCTGGTCACGTTCAGCAATCACCCGCTTACGATCACCCTCAAGCCGAGTGATCTCTCGGGCAATACGTTGCTTCTCAATATAGGTACTGATTTCTTTTTTCTTATCAGAAGTTGCGTTTGAACCCACGCTTGAATGAGAAATGCTGTCACTACTTTTAATAAAGCTACCGATTCCACTTAAATCAACTGGCCGGCTATTTTCATCGCAGGGATCTGCTTGATACTTTCCATCAGCACATTTATAGACTTCAGCATTAGCCGAAAAAGTAGGACCGACCGTTAATATCAGCGCGAGTAGTATTAAAGATTTTCTATCCATAGATCACCTCAATGTTTATTGAGCAATCATATCACCAGCGGGGAACCATGAAACAACTTTTTAAAATCGGTGATCCTATAGTGAACCACACTTTTAACCACCTTATATAAATCAAGTGGTTAAATTAAAATCTTACCTATCCAGCATGGGCGCAATGGAAAAGGTTCTATCGAGGGTTTTAGGCGCTAAACCTTGGTGTTGCTGGGTTTTATCTAAATTCATTATGTTCCGACTAAATAATATTCTTACTGACTGTTTTTACACGTTTAGGATGTTCTACCTTATTCAGGGAACTAAGAGGGAATCACAATAGCTTGGACGCAGCAGATTGAAGAACCTCATAAATGGTGTTATTTCGCATTCAAAAACGTGAAAAGGCTGACGGGATCATTCACCATCAATATCTTGTGCGTGTGAAAAAATGGCAAAGCATTATACACAGAGCAAAGCGCCATTACCAAACACCAAGCAGCAGGGTCACGCTCTGCATCAAAAGTGCAGCGTTATAGCACGATGACAAACTTGGCCTATGACAGTAGACGCAAAGCGGCATGAATACTAAAAGTGGATTAATTATCTAGCGCTCAGTCCCCCTCCATCAAGCTATAAGCGACTATCATGCTGACTAGAGGAATAACCGCCAATTACAGCTCACTCCAGCGCCTCAATAGATTGTGATACACGCCACTCAGATTAAATAACTCTTGTTCCGCGGTCTGCTGAGCAGTGAGTGTTTGAATCGATTGATCGAGTTGAAATAGCAAGCGGCGCTGACCTTCATCACGAACCATACTTTGCAGCCACATAAAGGCGGCGGTACGCTCGCCCGACAGAACTGGCGTGACCTGATGCAAGCTGCTCGATGGATACAGCACTAATGAACCCGCTGATAATTTTATGCTTTGTTGGCCGTAGGTATCTTGGATAACTAATTCGCCGCCCTTATAGCTTTCTGGTTCGCTGAGAAATAAAGTCGCTGACAGATCGGTACGGATCATCCCATCAGGGGTCGAGCGGATAGCATTATCTATGTGATACCCAAAGGTTTCACCGCCTTGATATCGATTAAACAAAGGCGGATAAAACTGTAATGGTAATGCGGCAGATACAAATTGCGGGTGTGCCAACAGCCTGTCCATAATCTGCTGACCTAGCGCGACTGCTACTGGGTCGTCCTTCTCTAATTGCTGATTACGCTTACGAGTTGTCGCCATTGCGCCAGAGGTTTGATTACCGTCTATCCAGCGGCGGGCATCTAACTGGTCGCGTAAGTGACTTACTTCTTGTTTTGAGAAAACATTAGGAATTTCAATCAACATCTCAGGGTTCCATTGGGCAAAAAACACGGCATGACGTATAGCGTTTATAAAACATAAAAGGCAGCCCGAGGGCTGCCGTAACATTAGCTAATGCCTAACATTAAAAATGCATATCAGCACTTAACATGACCAAACGCCCAGGCGCCATGTTAGCAAAATGCGCGGTATAGGCTTTATCGTAATAACGCTCGTCCATTAAGTTTTGCACATTCAAGCGCAGCGTCAGAAAGTCATTCATCTTGTAAGATGAAACCACATCAAAACGCCAGTATGAAGGAATCGATAAGGTATTGGCGGTATTACCGTAAACCTGCCCCATATAGTACGCGCCAGTTCCGACATTTAACTGTTCCGTAATGTCGTAAGTGGTAAACAGACTGATACTGTTTTTGGCCGTATTAGGGAAACGATTACCATCGTAAGCGGCATTAAATCCGTTACTTTCTAGGCTAGCATCAAGATAGGTGTATCCACCAAATCCATGCCAATGCTCAGTGATATCACCTGAAAAACCAATTTCAAAGCCCTTCACTTTCTGCTCACCGACGTTTTCTTGCGGTGAATTGCGATCGGCAGAAGTTGCAACGCGAGCGTTGTTCTTCTCGATTTGGAATACTGAACCATTAAGCGATAAGCGGCCACTGAAGAAATCCCACTTAGTACCTAGCTCGTAACTTTCAGTATCTTCAGGCTTTAAATCTTCATTGTTACTACCAAGACGATCTGAACCATCGCCATTAGATGTTCCTGGCGGATTCGAAGATGTGCCCCACGCCGCATAGATACTGCCGTTGACCGCAGGTTTATACAGCACTGATAGTTGGTAGTTTAAAAAATCATCGTCATTGGATAGTGACGAAGTCGAGTTCTGTGCAGCAGTGCTGTAATCATCCCAGCGCACGCCGCCGTTAATCATCCAGGACTCATTCAACTCTATGGTATTAAAGCCATAAACTGAGCGAGTGTCCGTTTCAGTCACAGTGGCATCTGTTCCTAGCGTCACGCTGCCGACCCAAGGGTCGTGAGGATTAGGCTTCGATAACAAAGTACAATTGTAATTAGCCAGTAGTGCATCATTACAACCCGCATTACGACCATTCCCCGTATCGACCGTATAACTTAAGTTGCTGGTGCGCTCGTTGCTAAATTCAGTGCCAATCGCAAAGCGGTTGGTGAATCCAGCCAGGTTAGCCTCACCCACCAATTGTAATTGGGTCGCGAGCGTTTTAGTGACAGAGTGGCGTGATTTAGTGTTACGCCATACATAACCATTGGCGACGTTGCCTGTCGTATCATCGGGGTTAGTCACAATGTAATAATTGGTATTACGGCTATACACTGAGGTCGACGTAAATTGCATGTCATTGTTGAAGTCATGGCTTATCAGCACTGAAGCTGTGTCGTCATTATTATCGCGAAAATCCCGCGACAATAAGCCATAAAAGTTATTGGGATCAACATCGGCAGGCTTACCTGTCGCTTGATCATAGGGGATCCCATAGTCAGGTATGTCATGGTTTTCAAAATGATAGTATTCCAACGTCACCTTAGTGGGTGTCGTCAAGCCAAATGTCACCGAGGGTGCAATGCCCCAGCGATTACCAGAGACTTCATCACGACCCGGCGTATTGGCATCGTGCGCCATTAGATTCACCCGCACGGCAGCTTCATCTGCAATCACATGGTTAACGTCAAGACTGGCGCGTTTTAAAGCATCAGTACCAATCGCCACATCCGCATTAATAAAATCTTCGGCTTGCGCTTTTTTAGTCACAATATTGATGCTGCCGCCAACTGCACCACGGCCGTTGTAAACAGAACTCGGCCCCTTTAGCACCTCAATTTGTTCGATATTAAAAGTCTCACGGCTCTGGGAGCCCACATCCCGCATACCGTTAATAAACGTTGAAGATTGAGCGTCATAACCACGAATAAACGGCCTGTCACCATAGGGATTACCACCTTCACCCGTACCAAGCGTAATACCAGGTGTTGCACGCAGAGCATCAGTAAAACTTTGTGCCCCCATGTCTTTGATCAGATCTTGATTAATCACAGTGACCGTTTTAGCGCTATTGAGCAAATCATCAGTAAATTTACCAGACTGTACTTTGCGCGTGTTGTAACCCAAATATTCGCCGTTAACCTCAATATGTTCGACTTTCTTACCAGCGACTTGTGCCTGCTCCGCTGCTATCGCAGGGGTAGCTGATATAACCATACCTATAGTTAATGAACCTAAAACATGGGCGCCGAGTGCGACTCGGGCATTGCGGCGTTTTGCAAATTTCATTAAAAGCATTCCTGTTGCGGATTAAACCCTGTAACAGATGTCCCCCACCTGTTAATCGCCCGCTAATATAAGGAAATCGCACAAACTGATCAATAACTATTATCATTTGCATTATTGATTAACATTAATTACAGGATTGTTCACCCAGCAATGCAGGTTTTTTCATTGCCTCTGAAATTGAGAGTGTCTTGATGTTTAAAAAAACCGGCAACGAGCTAACCACATAAAAAATATTACGTTATTACGCGAGCCGAGTCAGTTTGTGCAATGACGACTGTAACGAAATTATCTACGGGGGATATTTTAATGTTGCTGTTGAGAAATCTCGTTAGCAGCCAGACGATAGCGAATGGAATAGTATCGCAGAATCGCACTAACCGAGATGCCATAGAGTCGGGCAATAACCGCTCTCCCCTCAGTTGTTGAATAGATAAAAGTCGAGTTACTCCATAAAAAGGCTAAAAAACTTTGCAGCATCGACACACATGGGCCACTATGAATGGGGCTAATAGTGTCGATATTGCATCATGTTTTGTATTTATGTAGCGTAAAACAGCGCCATTTGACGTTCAACGTCTTCCTGAGTAACACTTGTAAACTATGATGCAAAGCGATCGCAACCATAAATGGCACAGTGATATTGGGCCTTAGCCGCATATATCTCAGATAAATGATAAGAATATCTTTAAATTAGCCTCACATTTATAGCTGTCTCATCTAAGCTGATAGAGTGTGATCAAGATTGCTGTCGATAAGCAACTTTTCTAATAGCCTTAAGCAATGCCATTACTTCATGGTTTAGGCTCAAAAGAGGACAAACTTAGGCATGAACGTTAATTTTATTAATCCTTTCCTCCAATCTCTGCTCAATGTCATTTCTACTATGGCGAGCATGGATTTGACGCCGGGCAAACCTCAAATCAAATCAGATAACTTAGCAAAGGGGGATGTGTCTGGCCTCATTGGGCTCGTTGGCCCCCAAACAAAAGGATCACTATCGATTACCTTCGAACAAAAGCTGGTTTTGCAGATAATGCAGAATATGCTAGGCGAAAACCCGGGTAAAATTAACGAGGAAGTGACTGACCTAGTGGGTGAAATCACCAACATGGTGACTGGTGGTGCAAAAAATCTATTGGGTCAGAAAGGCTATGAGTTTGAAATGGCCACCCCTATGGTCGTGTCAGGAAAAGGCCACACTATTTCCCATAAAGCCAATGGCACTAAGATTATCATGCCTTTTACCAGCCCACATGGGACCGCTTATATCGAAATATGCTTTGAAAACTAAAAGCTTAAAATGTACCAAGCCAACATGGCCCAAATTACATTAACGCTCCTGTCGCTCTGGATCTTATGTTTCATTTGCTTATTTAAAGCTAGATAACAAAGATCAGAACGGCTGGATTACCAGCACCTGAATATACTTTTACCATTCATTTTACTGTCTCATTTGTGTTCAATAACTGTTCAATTCGCGCGACTCTACCCGTAAACATATCGAGTCACCCAGCCTACTGCGCAATGCGCTTATCTAAGCCCTACTCGCTCAGCTCATACTGTATAAATTAGCAAATTTTAACGCTTTTATTCGGAGCAATGAGACGATGCAAATATAGTACTGATGATTCACTGTGAGACTTCACCCTAGAGTTGCCACAAATAAAAAAACGGTGTTTAACACACCGTTTTATGATTCTGCATTTTAATGCTGTAGTCGCTCAAGCTAACGAGGTTCATTTCACCAGGCTAGTCTCATGAGACCAAGCACGCGAGACTGAGCTCATGAGAGTAAACTCACGCGATGAAGTTAACAAAGCTAAGCTAAGCAAACCGCAACCCTTGGAGTGAGCTTAGTGACTAATTCATAAGCGATAGTACCGATATGTTCAGCGACTTCTTCAACGGGTAATGCCTTACCCCACAACAGAGCACTGTCGCCAACCTTATCTTGCGCATCTTGGCCTAAGTCGACAGTCAACATGTCCATAGAGACGCGGCCAACTATGGGTACGCGACGACCATTAACCCACACAGGTGTACCTTCCGGTGCATTACGGGGATAACCATCACCATAACCAATTGCGACGACACCTAAACGAGTATCTTGCTTCGCGGTCCAAAAACAACCATAACCCACTGGCTGATTGGCCTTATGATCCCGCACCGCAATCAACTGTGATACCAGTTCCATCGCAGGTACGAGTCCGTGATTCGCACCGCAATCCCCCGTGACGGGTGAGACACCATAGAGGGCGATTCCTGGACGGATCCAATCGCCTTGGCTTTGCGGCCAATACAAGGCACCAGCAGAGTTGGCTAAGGTTCTAAATCCGGGCAAGCCAGCCGTTAAGCTATTAAAAGCCGCCATCTGCACTGAGGTATAACTATTATCAGGCTCATCTGCACAGGCAAAATGCGTCATCAAATGAATCGGTTTTGCCACATTGGGGCAGGCCATTAACCTTGCGTAAACCGTTGAAAATTGCTCAGGCGTAAAGCCTAAGCGGTGCATGCCTGAATCCACTTTCAGCCAAACAGTCACAGGCTTAGACAATACAGTTTGCTCCAACATCTCCAGCTGAGAACTATGGTGCACCACAGTGTCGATATCATGCCCGACGAGTAACGGGAGATCGGTGGCGCGGAAAAAACCTTCCAGCAATAACAAACGCGCTGTCACGCCGCCCGCTCGTAATTCTAAGGCTTCATCTAATCGAGCTAAGCCAAAGCCATCGGCACTGACTAAACAATGGGCGACATTCAATAATCCATGACCATAGCCGTTGGCTTTAACGACGGCCATCACGCGACTCGCTGGTGCCTGTTGACGCAACGCAGCGAGATTGGTTTGCAGTGCACTACTGCTAATTTCTGCACGGGGAAAAGGGTTCAAAATTTACCTTGCTCACTCAGGAAATAAAAAGTCACGGATATAAAAAATACATCAGCACAGCACGTCTTCTGCATACGCAAATTTACTATTTTCAAACATGAATTTAGTCTTCTTCAAACTGAGGTCCGGCATAATTATCGAAGCGCGAAAACTGCCCTTGGAAGGTGAGTCGCACTCGACCAATCGGGCCGTTACGTTGCTTACCAATAATGATTTCGGCCGTACCTTTATCTTGAGAATCGTTGTTATACACTTCATCGCGATAAATAAACATGATGAGATCCGCATCTTGCTCGATAGCGCCCGATTCACGCAAATCCGAGTTTACAGGGCGTTTATCGGCCCTTTGCTCAAGCGAGCGGTTAAGCTGCGACAGGGCAATAATCGGGATTTCTAGCTCTTTGGCTAACGCCTTTAGGGAGCGTGAAATCTCAGAAATCTCTAAGGTACGGTTATCTTTCAAAGCGGGCACCTGCATTAACTGCAGGTAATCTATCATGATCATAGATAAACCACCGTACTCACGGGCGATACGACGCGCGCGGCTACGAACTTCGGTCGGCGTTAATCCCGAACCATCATCGATATACATTTTGCCTTGCTCGAGCATGATGCCCATGGTCGATGAAACCCGCGCCCAATCCTCATCATCGAGCTGACCGGTACGGATTTTGGTTTGATCAACGCGGCCCAAGGAGGCCAACATACGCATCATAATCTGTTCTGACGGCATCTCGAGACTGAAAATAAGCACCGGCTTGTCTTCATTCATCGCGGCTTGTTCGCACAAGTTCATCGCGAAGGTGGTTTTACCCATAGAAGGACGCGCCGCAACAATAATCAAGTCGCCGGATTGGAAACCAGCGGTCATCTTATCCAGATCGTTAAAGCCGCTCGAAACCCCAGTCACACCGTTATGGGGGTTATTATAAAGCTGCTCAATCTTATCGACGGTTTTTTCCAGAATGGTTTTAATGCCTTCAGGACCTTCGTTGGAATTGGTGCGCATCTCAGCGATCTTAAAGACTTTACTCTCAGCAAGGTCGAGTAATTCGCTCGAATCGCGGCCTTCTGGGTTGTAACCTGCATCGGCAATTTCGTGCGCTACGCGGATCATGTCACGCACTACGGCACGTTCACGGACGATTTCAGCGTAGGATAAAATGTTACCCGCACTTGGGGTATTTTTCGCAATCTCACCTAAATAGGCAAAACCGCCGGCATCTTCTAATTGATTTTCAACTTCGAGCTGTTCAGAAACCGTGATCAAATCGATCGGCTGCCCCAGATCGACCAATCTGTGCATGGCAGAGAAGATCATCTTGTGTGAGCGGGAGTAAAAGTCGTCTTTTACGACGGCCTCAGCGACCCTGTCCCACGCTTCGGCATCTAACATCAAGCCGCCTAATACCGATTGTTCAGCCTCAATTGAATGCGGTGGCAGCTTGAGTCCATCAAGCTGCAAATCTCTTGGCTTACTTTTAGGCTTAAAAGCACCTTGTTGTGACATTAACGCTCCCGATTTCCAACAACTTAACAAAATATGATATAAAACCCGCGTCAAGCAAACAGGATGTTTACACTCGCCTGTTATCTCGTTCCAACGGACACTCTAATAATCAATAAGGAAAGAACATGCGTATTGCATTGGTTGCGGCCTTAGTAATGACATCCGGCATAGCAACTGCCGACGAAGGACAATGGCAACCTTATCAAATGCCTTCTATTACAGACAAACTCAGTGAACGCGGAATCGATATTCCTGCAGAAAAACTGGCCGATCTTACAAGTTATCCAATGAACGCCGTTGTAGGGCTGGGCTATTGTACCGCCAGTTTTGTCTCCCCCCAAGGGCTAGTTGTGACAAACCACCATTGCGCCTTCAAGGCGATACAATATAACACTAAGAAAGAACATAACTATCTCGAACAAGGCTTTTTAGCTACATCAATAGACAAGGAACCCTCTGCCGGTCCTAACGAACGTTTATACATCACAGAAGCAGTAACCGATGTCACCGCCCAAATCAATCAAGGCCTGAGCCAAGATCCGCTGAGCCGTTACGAAGATATTCAAAATCACAGCAAAGAACTGATCAAGAGTTGTGAAGCCGATGCGAATTATCGCTGTAATGTCCGCAGTTTCCATAACGGCCTAGAATATTACTTAATCAAGCAATTGATGATCCGCGATGTACGCTTAGTGTATGCACCACCAGAAAGTGTCGGTGCCTTTGGCGGCGACATCGATAACTATGAATATCCACGTCATTCGGGTGATTTTGCCTTCTTACGGGCTTATGTAGGTAAAGACGGCCAACCCGCTGCCTATAGCGACGATAACATCCCTTACAAGCCAAAGAGTTACCTTAAAATAAACGCCGATGGCGTGAAAACCGGTGACGGCGTGTTCGTCGCAGGCTATCCGGGCTCAACCAGTCGCTATAACCTTACTAGTGAACTTAAGTTTGCCAGTGACTGGCTGTATCCCACCCAAGCAAAACGCTATCAATTACAGATTGATACTATCGAGGCTATGGGACAAAAAGATGCCGACATCGCCATTAAGTACGCTGGCAATATGGCTTCAATGGCCAACCGAATGAAGAAACTCAATGGCCTGTTAGCGGGTTTTAAAGCCACGGATATCGTGGGCATTAAACAAAGCCGTGAGGATAACTTTTTAGCTTGGCTTAAAAAAAATCCTAAGCTAAATCAAAACCTCATCGCTGAGTTAGAAGTGCTACTTGCCGAGCAACAACAAGCGTTCCAAAGTAATTACTACTTTACTAATGCCCAATCGAGCACCCTGTTAACCGCAGCAAACAGCTTGTATCGTCTTGCGAAAGAAAAACAAAAGCCCGATGCCGAACGTGAACAAGGCTATCAAGAGCGTGATTTAGCGATGCTGAGCTCGCGTCTTAAACGTATCGATTCGAGTTTCGATGTCAAAGTCGATAAGACATTATGGCTACAAGATTTAAACGCTTACCTAGGCCAATCGAATCGTGTGGCAGCGCTCGATAAAATGTTAAGTGTAAACAGTAAAGACGTAGATCTTGCGGCTAAACTCGATGGTTTGTATTCACTCACTACGCTCACAGACCAAGCCCAACGTCTGGCGTGGATGAATGCCGATGTTAACGCCTTCGAAACCAGTGCCGATCCCTTTATTCGTTTAGCCGTAGCACTTTACGACACTAATATGGCGCAGGAAAAAACGGAAAAAATCTTAGACGGTAAGTTATCAACTGCTCGCCCAGACTATATGGCCGCAGTGATCGAATACTATAAAGCCAACAACTGGCCAGTCTACCCTGACGCCAACGGTACGCTGCGTATCAGCTACGGTATGGTCGATGGTTATCAATCACGTGATGCACTCTACAAACAGCCGTTTACTCGTCTAGATGGCATAGTCGCGAAACACACAGGTGTTGAGCCCTACAATGCACCGAAAAAACTCCTCGATGCGATTGCCGAGCAGCGTTTTGGCAATCATTTAGTGAAATCGGTTTATCAAGATCCCCGCGGCTGGATCTGCAGGCTCTTCTCTTGCATAGACAAACCCGAAGAATTTAACTCTGTACCGGTTAACTTCTTATCGAGCGTTGACACCACAGGCGGCAACTCGGGCTCACCAGTCTTCAACGGTAAAGGTGAGTTAGTGGGTCTTAACTTTGACTCCACCTATGAGGCCATCACTAAAGATTGGTTCTTCAACCCAACCATCACCCGCGCAGTACACGTGGATATCCGCTATATCCTGTGGATGATGGACGAAGTCGACCATGCCGATAACCTAATCCAAGAACTGGATTTAGTCAGAAATTAATACTTTGAGCTAAATCCGTTGCTCTAAACAAAAAGCCGCTCACTGTTCTGCAGTAAGCGGCTTTTATTTGGGCTCGTATTTTAGCAGCGAATACACTTTGGGATGATGAGATTGAATGAGTAGGCGTATATCACCTAGCAATTATACCAATCATATTAAATCCATCGCATAGTCGATATCCAAGCCTAAATACACTCAAAACCTAAATTTCAGCCATAAAAAGACACCGCCTAGGCGGTGTCTTTTTATATTTAAAGCGAGTAGTAATTAAGCTTCTGCAACCACAGATACTTTAACAACAGCTTTAACTTCAGTGTGTAACTGAACTTCAACTTCGAAGTCGCCAGTAGTACGCAGAGCGCCTAATGGTAAACGAACTTCTGATTTAGCCAGCTCAACACCAGCAGCAGTCACTGCATCAGCGATGTCACGGTTACCAACTGAACCAAACAGTTTGCCTTCATCACCAGCTTTAGAAGCGATTACAACAGCTTCCAGTGCAGTGATTTTCTCAGCACGTAGGTTAGCAGCAGCTAATTCAGCAGCTAATTTAGCTTCTAATTCAGCGCGACGAGCTTCAAATACTTTAACGTTGCTTTCGTTAGCAACAACAGCTTTACCTTGTGGCAAAAGGAAGTTACGTGCGTAACCAGCCTTAACTGATACTTGGTCACCCAAGTTGCCTAGGTTAGCGATTTTATCAAGCAGAATAACGTTCATTATCAAATCCTCTATATTCGATTAGGAATACTGCAATTACTGATGTAAATCAGTATATGGCAGTAGAGAAAGATAACGAGCACGCTTGATAGCGCGAGCTAGTTGGCGCTGATATTTAGCACTAGTACCAGTGATACGGCTAGGAACAATCTTGCCGCTTTCAGTGATGTAGTTCTTTAAAGTAACGATATCTTTGTAATCAATTTCTGCAACACCTTCAGCGGTGAAACGGCAGAACTTGCGACGACGGAAATAACGTGCCATGTTGACAGTCTCCTAAGTTTTCAATTCGACATTTTCGGCATGGATAACTAAGCGGTTTTGACCATTGCGCCCCTGTTGAAGCGTCATAAAGCCTTGCACTTGTACTTCCACACCTGCTTTCAGATCTTCTGCGACGCTTTCAAAGCGTGGGCCACTCAAAATCACTTGAATTTGTACGTAGACGTTGCGGAGCATATCTGCTTCATAACGCTGCGATTTGTGTTCCAACATTATCACACTGTGTGCAATACCTGCTGGGCTTTTAAAGCGTCTTGAACGAGTTATCGTTCCTGACAACACCAAGTTATTGGTGGTCACAGATTACCTTACTCAGCGATTTCTTCAGCGTGAGCTTCATCGTATGAGCGTTCGCCAGCTGGGCCACGACGTGAATCGCGCTCATCTCTAGCTTTAGCCATTGGAGATGCTTCAGTAACGGCAACTTTAGTACGCATTACCATGTTACGCAGAACTGCGTCGTTGAAACGGAAAGCTGTTTCTAGCTCTTCAATCGTCTCTGCTTTAGCTTCAACGTTCATCAGAACGTAGTGAGCTTTATGCAGATCAAGGATTGGGTAAGCCAGTTGACGACGGCCCCAATCTTCTAAACGGTGGATTGTGCCGTTAGCTTCGGTGATAACACCTGTGTAACGCTCAATCATACCTGGTACTTGTTCACTTTGATCTGGGTGAACCATAAATACGATTTCGTAATGACGCATTTATTGCTCCTTACGGTTATGTAGCCTCGGTATTGGCTCAGTCAAACCAAATGGAGGCAAGGAACGAAAAATAGTGACTGATTTGAGCGCGAGATAGTACAGAAAGCAAGCCAGAAACTCAAGCAATAACTTTGCCTCGCCAATCAATACAGGTATGATGGCGCTTCATCTATATTCGGACGTCTGACATCAGCTAACCAAGAATAAAACATAATGCTAAAAGTTATTGCGCCAATCTTTTTATTTTCCCTTTCATTTCCTGCGCTTGCGCTTGTTCCACCTGATTATCAGGAACCGCCCAGCGATTTTACCGCAGAAATCGAAGCGGGTTTGCAACTGAATACAGGCAATACCGAATCCAGCAGTTTTAACGGTCGAACCCAACTGATTTACGACACTAAGCAAACCAAGCAAGAAGCCACGCTCAAAGCCTACTTTGCCTCAGAAAAAAGCAAGACGACTTCCGAAAAATACGAACTCCAACTCCAGTCGAACTATAAACTCACTAAGGGTTATATCTTCGGACGCGGTGATTTTACCTGGGATCAATTCGGTAGTTACACGCAGATATCAACTATTTCGAGTGGTTACGGTTTTAATGCCATCAGTAGCTACAAGACCAAACTCAGTCTCGAAGTCGGCCCCGGTTATCGATATAACTTACCGGCCGAATCTGTCGATATTCCCAATCCTGATGCTGAGAAAGATGTCATTCTGCGTACCGCTGCAAAGTTTTCTCAAAAACTGCAGGAATATAGCAGTCTCAATGCCGATTTAACTGCGGAAATGGGTGAGAACAACAATACCCTTACCTTAGACATGAACTACAAGAATCTGGTGTTCCAAGATTGGGCTTTTAAAATCGGCATGAACATCAAATACACTGAAGTAGTTCCAGAAGGTAGCCAACAGACAGATACCATCACCACCTTCAACCTGCTTTATACCTTTAGATAACCGCTTTTAGATCATCCGTAGCATATATGCAAGCACACGACGCCAATGTCATCTTCGGCTGGCGTCAATGTTAAAGTTCTTCAGCCCCCTCTCAAGTCACTTCGACATAATCTAAGGATTTTTTGAGCAGAAATGCGCAATTAATCAAGATTTACCAACAATTTGCAACACAACATAAACACCAACCCCTGATATACTCACGGTTTATTATCAATCTTGTTTGTGTTTTCGGAGTTGTATATGACTAATCCGCTGCGCACTTTCGCCTCTTTATATAGCACCACCTTGTTAATGGTACTGGCCGGCGGTTTGCTCACTACTTACCTTGGGCTCAGGCTCTCGGTGATGAATGTGCAACAGATATGGATAGGCGGCATGATGTCGGCCTATTATGTTGGCCTTGTGGCGGGCTCTAAGATTGGTCATAGACTTATCGCCCAAGTGGGCCATATCCGCGCCTTCGTTGCCAGTGCAGGCATAGTCGCGGCATCTGCATTGGGTCATGCACTCGTGGATGAGCTAGCAGTTTGGCTGCTCCTCAGGCTCGTTGTCGGCATGGGAATGATGTGCCAATACATGGTGCTCGAAAGTTGGCTTAACGAACAAGCCGAAAGTAACCAAAGGGGCACAGTGTTCGCGAGTTATATGATCGTATCTTACTTCGGTTTGATTTTGGGCCAAGGCGCAATCAGCATCTTCCCCGAATTAGGCCTTGAGCCATTACTGCTGATCGCGATTTGTTTCTCACTCTGTATCGTACCGATTTCACTCACGCGTCGTCTTCACCCTGCGCCTTTGGTCCCAGCTCCACTCAAAATTGCCCATTACTGGAAAAAAGCGCCGCAGGCACTCACAACCATCGCGATTGGTAGCATGATAGTGGGTTCGTTTTATGGTCTCGCGCCCGCCTATGCTAGTAACTTAGGTTTGCCGCCTGAAAAAGTCGCCACTTATATGACCGCAACAATTTTAGCGGGATTACTGGCACAATGGCCTATGGGGAAACTGTCCGACATTATGTCCCGCAGCCGCCTTATTCGTATCAACTGTATATTGCTTGGCATCTTAGCCTTAGCCATCGCCTTAACGCCCTATCATCCAGTGATTTCGCTGGTGATGACCTTCCTGTTTGGTATTTTAGGTTTCACCTTCTATCCACTTGCTACGGCACTGGCTAACTCACGAGTCGAACAGAATGAGCGGGTCGGTTTATCTGCCACCATCTTATTAACCTTCGGCTTAGGGGCTAGTATCGGTCCACTGATCGCCTCAACGTTAATGCAATGGCTTGGCAACAGCATGTTATATGGCTTTATGTCTGCCTGTACCTTGATCCTGTTTGTGCGGCTACGTTACGTGCATTCGCAGCAAAAAGTCGAAACCAATATCACCCAAGATTACATAATGGCGACGGGTGACCTAGTCTCTTCACCACTGGCGGCGGCGCTTGACCCTAGGGTTGATGTTGAATCGATTCAAGAGCATATGACGCCCAGTGCTAACCTAGATGAATCTGAGCATGATTTAGGGGCTGATGGCGTCGATGACGATATTATCGACGAAAATGACAGTGATGAGGAGCAACTCGCCTTCAGTTTCGATATCGAACAAGCAGAGCTAGAAGCCGTACAAACGGATGAAGCCGATAGCCATCAGGTTAACCTAGACAAAGCACTGACATAAAAAGGCCAACAAAAAAGACCGATTAACTGTTTAAAGTTAATCGGTCTTTTATTACTGCTAATGCTAACTACAACAAATAGTACTGCAACAAGTCGTTACAGCAAGCCTGACCGCATGTGCGATATCAGGCAAGCATGAGCGTACTAGCTGCGGCGCTGACGCACAGCTTCAAATAAGCAAATACCGGTCGCAACCGATACGTTCAAGCTCGACACACTACCCGCCATAGGGATAGAGATCAGTGAATCACAAGATTCACGGCTTAAACGGCGTAAACCTTTATCTTCCGCACCCATGGCAATCGCCAGTGGCCCTTTAAGATCGGCTTGATAAAGCTCGCAATCTGCCTCGCCCGCCGTGCCCACAATCCATACACCTTTATCCTGCAGGTGACGCATAGTGCGCGCAAGATTAGTCACTTGGAATAAAGGCACAGTTTCCGCCGCGCCGCATGCCACTTTACTCACAGTCGCAGTTAAGCCGACTGAGTTGTCTTTAGGCACGATAATACCTTGCACGCCTGCCGCATCGGCATTACGTAGGCAAGCGCCTAAGTTATGGGGATCCGTCACGCCATCCAAAATCAGCAGAAATGGTTGCTCAGTGTTGGCAAGCAGCACATCTAGATCTTGCTCATTCAACACTTTCGCCGCTTTAACGCGCGCGACTATGCCTTGATGTTGGCTGCTTTCCGCTTTGTCATCCAAGGCTTTACGAGAAGCGACTTGAATCGTAGTGCCAAAGGCTTTAGCCTGATTGGCAAGCACAGTTAAGCGCTCATCGTCACGACCTTGTAACAGCCATAACTCGATAATGCGCTCAGGGCTGTGTTTTAACAGAGCTTCAACTGCGTGGATCCCAAAAATAATATCTTGTTTTTTCATTTATTTCTTTCTCGTGCTCCGCTTAGCGGCTTTTGGCTTTTTAGCCGGATCTTTTACTGCTGTCTTTTTCGCTTTAGTGCCCGCTTTAGCCTTAGGTTTGGCTTTGCCAGCTTCAGCCTTAGTGCTAGGGATTGCGGTTTTACCCGCTTTGCCTTGCTTAGCACCTTCGCGATTAACACGCTCACGGGCAGTCATCGGCTTATCACGGCTGGCAGAGGCTTTACGCTTACCACCTTTGCCGTCATCACCCAGCATGACTAAATCAATCTGTCTGTCATCTAAGTTAACAGCAGCGACCTTAACCGTCACAGGATCGCCGACTTGATAGACTTGACCTGTATGCTCACCGATAAGGCGTTGACGCATAGGATCGAATTGGTAGTAATCGCTACCTAGGCTTGAGATATGCACTAAGCCATCGATAAACAGCTCATTTAAGCGCACGAACAAACCAAAGCTCGTCACTGAGGCAATCACAGCCTCAAAGGTATCGCCGACGTGATCTTGCATAAACTCGCACTTGAGCCAATCGCTAACATCGCGAGTCGCTTCATCGGCACGACGTTCTGTGGTTGAACACTCTTCGCCCAATTGGTCGAGTTCATCGAGTTGATAGTGGTAGCCACCATCCTGCGTCCACTTTTCTGTGGCTTCGCCTCTTTCCTTCGCCAGTAAATAACGGATAACTCTATGTAAGACTAGATCCGGATAACGGCGAATGGGCGAGGTAAAATGCGCATATTCTTCTAAGGCTAGACCGAAGTGACCTTCATTATCTGGGGTGTAAATTGCCTGACGCATAGAGCGCAGCAACATCACTTGGATAAGTTCAGCATCGGGACGGTCGGCAATTTGCAGCATCACGTTCTGGTAATCAGACGGCGTTGGCTCAAGTCCGCCAGGCATAGTCAAACCACGCTCAGCAAGGAACTCTTTAAAGTTCGCCAACTTTTGCTCAGATGGCGCTTCATGCACTCGGTACAGCACGTCGCCTTTGTGTTTCTTCACAAATTTAGCTGCAGAAACGTTGGCTAAAATCATGCATTCTTCAATGATTTTATGTGCTTGATTACGGCCACGCGGCACGATTTTATCAATCTTGCGCTGCTCATTGAAAATGAACTGCGTTTCCATGGTTTCAAACGCAATCGCACCACGCTCAGCTCTTTGCTCATCTAGCGCTAAATACAATGACTGTAAACACTGCAGATGCGGGAACAAGGCTTCATGCTCAGGCGCAATCGGGCCGCCTTCTAACATCTCAGCCACTTGGGTATAAGTGAAACGGGCATGGGAATACATCACAGCCGGATAAAACTTATAACCCGACAACTTGCCTTTGGCAGACACTGTCATCTCGGCGACCATACATAAACGGTCGACGTGAGGATTAAGTGAACATAGGCCATTGGAGATTTTCTCCGGCAGCATAGGGATCACTTGCGATGGGAAATACACTGAGTTACCACGGGCACGCGCTTCGGTATCTAAAGCCGAATCGGTGCGAACATAATAACTAACGTCAGCAATCGCAACCCATAAACGCCATCCGCCACCGGCTTTTTTCTCCGCATACACGGCATCGTCAAAATCGCGGGCGTCTTCGCCGTCGATAGTCACTAATGGCAGATGACGTAAATCTACACGGCCGACTTTATCGGCGTCGGTCACTTCATCGGGAATTCGGCGCAGTTTCTTCTCGATCACAGGTGACCAAGTATGGGGCAAGTCATAGTTACGCAGGGCGATTTCGATTTCCATCCCCGGTGCCATTTGCTTACCAAGCACTTCAGTCACTTTACCCGCAGCCTTAACAAAACGACCTGGGCGACGCGTTAATTCAACCACAACCACATCGCCTTGACGGGCGCCGTTGCGATCTTCATTCGCGACTAAGATTTCTTGAGTAATACGCTTATCATCGGCAATGACAAATGCCATACCGCTATCAACATGATAACGGCCGACAATCGCGGCACTGCGCGGCTGGATCAAACGCACCAAACGCGCTTCGCGGCGACCACGACGATCTGTGCCCGCTTTTTGCGCCAGCACTTTATCACCGTGGAAATACATCAACATATCGCGGTTCGAAATAAATAAGTCATCACCGCCTTCATCGGGTTTGAAAAAGCCGAAGCCTTCTCTGTGTCCGAGTACAGTGCCGGGGATAAGATCCATTTTCTCGGGCAAGCCATAGCTCTGCCCACGGGTGAACACGAGTTCGCCATCGCGTTCCATCGCACGTAGGCGACGGCGCAGGGCCTCAAGCTGTTCTTCCTCTTGGATGTTTAACGCCGCGGCAATACTGTCACGAGTGATAGGTGATTTCTGAGAACGTAAGTAATCGATAATATACTCACGGCTTGGGATAGGGTTTTCGTACTTATCCTGTTCACGCTCAAAATGAGGGTCTTTGATCATTCAATATCCAAATAATGTGTCTCTAGATTAAGAGACCACTTAACGGGTTCGCAACTGTTCTTGCTGGGCCCGCGCCACTGCACTGGGGGGCATTTTAGCTGCTAACACCTGCAGTAAAGACAAGGCTTTTTTCTTCGTCGCCTCGTCCGCAAATACATCGTTATATAACCAGTGATAGGCCATCTCGTAATCCCTAGGACTACCATAACCTTCACCGAATAAACGCACTAACATCATACGAGCGGGTAAATCACCACTTGCAGCCGCAGGCAGTAAATAATGCACTGCTCTGTCTTTATTGCGGATGACAAATTTCCCACTCTGATAATACTCGGCAAGCTTTAACATCGCTTCTGAGCTACCTTGTTCGGCCGAGTCACGTAACAAAGCAATACCCTTCACAGGGTTTGCCTTTACACAGGTTCCATAATTGAGCATTTCGCCCCACAGAAATTGATATAAAGGCTGTTTTAAGACCTGGGCTCGCGCCTCAATATCTTGGACTAACTGGCAATCATCACGCTTCACTTTCGCTAAATATTGATCGCTACGGATCAAATCAAGCAATTGATCTTGGCTATAAATATCCACCGCCTGCGTTTCAGCAAAGCACATTGAAGATACTAAGGGCAGTAGCGCAACTAGTGCTGTACGTAGCATAACGACTCTCAATGACAATAGGGTGAATACTTGCATCGGCAGTATAACCTATTTCTTGAGCTTGAGCTGAATTTCTAACCGCAGAATTAAACAGAGAAAGGCATAAAGAAGCAGAGAAAAAGGCCGTGAAACACGGCCTTAACAGGTCTTAATTGAACGGATTAACCAAAATCATGGTTTCGTTACGGTCAGGACCTGTAGAGATAATGTCGATTGGTGTTTCTAATAGCTCTTCAAGACGCTTGATATAATTGATCGCTGCCGGTGGCAGTTGCTCAATGGATGTCGCGCCAAAAGTCGACTCGCTCCAACCTGGCATAGTTTCATAAACAGGCGTAACCAGTTCATAACCTTCAGCCGCAAGCGGGGTCACTTTAGAGATAGTGCCATCAGGATTCTGATAATCCACACAAATTTTCACTTCTTTCAGACCATCAAGTACATCTAACTTAGTCAAGCAGAAGCCGCTAACACTGTTGATTTGAACTGCGCGGCGCATTGCCACAGCATCCAACCAACCTGGACGACGCTTACGACCCGTTGTCGCACCAAACTCATGACCTTTAGTACCTAAATGATCACCAACTTCACATAATAGTTCAGTTGGGAATGGACCTGCACCCACGCGAGTGGTGTAGGCCTTCATGATACCTAAGACATAGTCTAAGTGACGCGGACCAAAACCTGAACCCGTCGCAACACCACCGGCAGTGGTATTTGAAGAGGTTACAAAAGGATAAGTTCCGTGGTCGATGTCGAGTAATGTACCTTGAGCGCCTTCGAACAGGATTGGCTCACCGGCTTTACGCGCAGTATCCAACAGTTCAGTCACGTCAACACACATGCTCTTCAGATAATCGGCCATAGCCAAAGCATCTGTTAGCGTTTGCTCGTAATCAACAGCTTCGACTTGATAGTACTCTGTCAGCATAAAGTTATGGTATTTCATAACTTCTTTCAGCTTTTCAGCAAACAGTTCAGCATTGAACAAGTCACCTACTCGCAGACCGCGACGGGAGATCTTGTCTTCATACGCAGGTCCGATACCGCGGCCAGTTGTACCAATAGCTTTATTGCCACGTGCTTTTTCACGGGCGATATCTAAGGCGCAATGGAATGGTAGGATCAGCGGACACGCTTCAGAGATCAACAGACGTTCCTCAACAGGAACACCACGATCTTTCAGCATGTTGATCTCTTTCATCAGGGCGTCAGGTGCAAGCACCACACCGTTGCCAATAATGCATTTCACATTATCGCGCAGGATACCCGATGGGATCAGATGAAGAACGGTTTTATCACCATCGATAACCAAGGTATGACCAGCATTGTGGCCGCCTTGATAGCGAACTACATATTTTGCCTGTTCTGTTAGAAGGTCGACAATCTTACCTTTTCCTTCGTCACCCCATTGGGTGCCGAGAACAACTACGTTTTTGCCCATTATTTGCTGCAAGGTTGCGGTTAAAAAAGAATTTTAACAGATCTTAGTAAGCAAGGGCAAGCAGGCTGTTTTTTACGCAAAAATCACCAAGATCACCACGCCTGCCGTGACTAACGCGCCACCAAGTCGCTGGATAACCTGCTGATTTTGATGGGAGAGCTCATTTAAATAACGACGCCACTTGTTCGGAAAGAGTAAGGGGCCGACTCCCTCTAAAAGTAATACAAGTGCTACTGCCAGCATAAAAACTTGAAAAGTCATGTGCACCTCAAACTCAGTCGTTCAATACACATTTATTGTATATCAGCCCACTCCAACAACAGAGTCTCTTATTTAAATGAATTCGCCAGTATCGTAAATTCTAGCCAATAAAAAACCCAGCATAGGCTGGGTTTTTTGATATTCCAAAAACGAATTAACGCTTAGAGAATTGTGGCTTACGACGTGCTTTACGTAGACCCACTTTCTTACGCTCAACTTTACGAGCGTCACGGGTAACGAAACCAGCAGAACGTAGTGATGGACGCAGTGCTTCATCTAATTGCATCAGAGCACGGGTAATACCGTGACGGATTGCGCCTGCTTGGCCAGTGATACCACCGCCTTTAACAGTTACATAGATGTCCAGCTTGTCAGTCATTTCTACTAACTCTAAAGGTTGACGAACAACCATACGAGCAGTTTCACGACCAAAATACTGATCCAAAGGACGTTGATTTACAACGATGTTGCCACTACCTGCTTTAGCGAAAACGCGAGCTGTAGAGGTTTTGCGACGGCCAGTGCCGTAGTACTGAGTTGCAGCCATTTGCTTAATCCCGTTTAGATATCAAGAACTTGAGGTTGTTGTGCAGTGTGGTTATGTTCTGCGCCAGCGTAAACTTTCAGTTTACGGAACATGGCACGGCCCAGAGGACCTTTTGGTAACATACCCTTAACTGCTTTCTCGATGATCATTTCTGGCTTTTGCGCTTGCAGCTTTTCAAAGCTGATTTGCTTAATGCCACCAGGGAAGCCTGAATGCGAGTAGTACGTTTTGCCTTTCGCTTTGTTACCAGTAACAGTCACTTTTTCAGCATTAACAACGATGATGTAATCACCGGTATCAACGTGTGGAGTGTATTCTGGCTTATGCTTACCGCGTAAACGGGTAGCAATTTCAGTAGCGATACGACCTAAAGTTTTGCCGTCTGCATCAACGACGAACCAGTCACGAGTTACGGTTTCTGGTGTAGCAGTAAAAGTCTTCATTATTACAAAAACCCAAAGTTAATTTTCTGTCTCACATGTTGTCTGCATTTGCAAACAACACAAAATTGCCTTTTAGCACCCCTTCGAGCACTGACTTCGGCTTACAACTTCCGCCCAATTGGCGGAGTAACGTGGGCAGGTGGCGGAGTATAGACAAAGCTGAGTTAAAAATCACCTGATATTTTGATAAAAATTATAAAATATCGACCAATCTGGCTTGTCATCCGAAGGATTAACAAGCCACTGGTGATTTAACACGGGAGTTAAAGCAAAACTCTTGCGCCGCAGGGTTAAGGCAGGTGCTCTGTTTTCAAATAATCGTGTGATTGCATCTCAATAAGACGCGAGCGACAACGTCTAAATTCGAAGTTAAGCAAGCCATCGGCGTAGATGTCTTCGAGTGGCACTTGGGCCGATACGATAAGCTTTACATTGCGCTCGTAAAACTCATCAACCATAGCTAAAAATCGTCTGGCGATATCATCACCGGTCAAAAATGCGCCCATTTGCTCAATGCCGCTGACCAGCACAGTATGGTAAATCCGCGCCAATTCCATGTAGTCACGCTGACTTCGCGGACCATCACAGAGCGCTCTAAAATCGGCCAACAATACGCCCTGCGCCTGCTGACGAATACTGATACTACGACCTTCGATTTCGATGTCGGCGGTAAGCACCTCTGACTCAGGCGCTAACTGGCTAAAATAACGCATAAGATTGGCATCGGCTTGTGCGTCTAACGGATGATGATAAATCTCCGCTTGCTCAAGGGTACGTAGTCGATAATCGATGCCAGAATCCACATTGAGCACTTCACAATGTTGATTAATTAAGGCTATCGCGGGTAAGAAACGTGCCCGCTGTAAGCCATTTTTATATAAGTCGTCGGGGATGATGTTAGACGTAGCGACCAGCACAACGCCTTCTTTAAATAGCGCTTGAAACAGCGTACCTAACAACATGGCATCGGTAATATCGGAGACAAAGAATTCATCGAAACAGATAACGCGATATTTCGCGGCCATCTTTTTCGCAATCACCAGCAAGGGATCGCGCACGCCTTTCAGTTCATCTAAATCTAAATGTAGCTGATGCATGAAACGATGGAAGTGAGCCCGCAACTTTTGATCGCCAGGCAAGGCATCAAAAAAAGTATCCATCAGATAGGTTTTGCCGCGACCCACACCGCCCCAAAGATACAGGCCTTTAGGTGAAGCAGGCGCCGATTTTAAGCCGAATGCACTAAACAATTTCCCTACGATAGAACTCGGCTCTTCCGCCGCCGTTAAGTCTTCATAAACACGTTGCAATGCTTTGACCGCAATTTCTTGGGCCGGATCATGGGAGAAACCGTCACGGGTAAGATCTTTTTGATAATGCTGCCAAGGGCTTAACTGAGGCACTTTTAAATTCTCTTATGTCCTTTATTAAAACTGCGATGATATTAGCACGGCCAATGTGGCGCAGGATATATTAATGCTGAATACGACTTTTGCCTCAACGCTAAACAGCATACAAACGGCGAATAAACCTCTATGCTGTAGGTCATTTTAATCGGCAAAACTTGCTGATATCAGGGCTTGAAAAATGAGTATCTTGCCCACAGTTTCCCACTCAGCAACGAGTATGAAACAGCCGATAAAATAGGCTCAAAAAAATTAACATTTGTTAATATGATGAACTTTTTCAATTAGGTGCGTGTCCGAATGGTTACCTAGGCAAATAGCCGGTACCGATACAGATTTGATCTGGCACTCGCACAATAGCTGATGCATTACATCCAGATCGTTCAACCCTTATTTGGAGTTATGAATAGATGAAAACAAAATTATCTGTACTTTCAGCCGCAATGTTAGCCGCGACCCTGACTATGATGCCTGTCGTCTCACAGGCTGCCATTCCACAGACGGTTGAGGGACAATCCATTCCAAGTCTTGCGCCCATGCTTGAGCGTACGACACCTGCTGTTGTGTCCGTAGCCGTTACGGGGACTCATGTTTCAAAACAAAGAGTACCTGATGTTTTCCGTTACTTCTTTGGCCCCAATGCGCCACAGGAGCAAGTGCAGGAACGTCCTTTTAGGGGCTTAGGCTCAGGCGTTATTATTGATGCTGAAAAAGGCTACATAGTCACTAACAACCACGTGATTGACGGTGCTGATGATATTCAAGTTGGTCTACATGACGGTCGTGAAGTAAAGGCCAAACTCATTGGTACTGACTCAGAATCGGATATTGCATTGCTGCAAATTGAGGCAAAAAATCTTATCGCAATCAAGTCATCAGACTCTGACGACTTGCGTGTTGGTGACTTTGCCGTTGCCATTGGTAACCCCTTCGGTTTAGGACAAACCGTGACTTCAGGTATTGTCAGTGCTTTAGGCCGTAGCGGTTTAGGCATAGAAATGCTGGAAAACTTTATTCAAACCGATGCTGCTATCAATAGTGGTAACTCGGGTGGTGCACTCGTTAACTTAAACGGGGAATTGATTGGGATTAACACCGCAATCGTAGCGCCGGGCGGTGGTAACGTCGGTATCGGCTTTGCGATCCCTGCCAATATGGTGAAAAACCTGGTCGCGCAAATTGCCGAACACGGTGAAGTACGCCGCGGAGTACTGGGGATTTCGGGACGCGATCTTGATAGCCAACTCGCCCAAGGCTTTGGTTTAGACACCCAACACGGCGGCTTCGTGAATGAAGTAGCCAAAGACAGTGCCGCCGAGAAAGCCGGCATTAAAGCGGGTGATATCATTATCAGCGTCGATGGCCGTGGCATTAAGTCCTTCCAAGAACTGCGTGCCAAAGTCGCCACTATGGGCGCGGGTGCTAAGGTTGAGTTAGGACTCATCCGTGACGGTGATAAGAAAACCGTTAAAGTGACCTTAGGCGAAGCGAGCCAAACCAGTGAATCTGCTGCAGGCGCCGTACACCCTATGTTGCAAGGAGCATCCTTAGAAAACTCATCTAAGGGCATTGAAATTACCGATGTCGCCCAAGGTTCGCCTGCGGCTATGAGTGGCTTGCAAAAAGGAGATGTAATTGTCGGTATTAACCGTACTGCAATTAAAGATCTTAAGACTCTTAAAGCACAGCTAAAAGATCAAGAAGGTGCAGTTGCACTGAAGATTATGCGTGATAAGAGCATGTTGTATTTAGTCCTACGTTAATCGGCTAAATAGGCCATATTTTCTGCCACAGATAAGCATAGGGAGCTTAGGTTCCCTATGCTTACATAGATTAAACATGTTAATCTAACTCACCTTTTTCAAGATCCATCCTGCCATGACGATAAAAGACACACTACTATATCTCGGTAAAGCCACCCTTTTCGGTCTTATCATGGCGGCCATGTTTTTATTGGTAACCCGTTATTTCGATAACCAGTCCCTCGGTAATAGCCTGCTACAAACCCGAGCCAACAACACAGTCGAGCTCTCCTTTGCCAAGGCGGTCCGCCGCGCAGCCCCTGCCGTTGTTAACATTTATAGCCTCAGCATAGATCAAAATCGCCCACTTAACTCGGGTTCGCTACAGGGGCTAGGTTCTGGGGTGATAATGAGCAAAGAAGGCTATATTCTTACGAATTATCATGTCATTAAAAAGGCCGACGAAATTGTTGTCGCCCTGCAAGATGGACGCAAATTTACCTCTGAAGTGGTTGGCTTCGATCCAGAAACCGATTTATCGGTGCTCAAGATTGAAGGCGATAATTTACCGATTGTCCCCGTTAACCTCGACAGTCCGCCTCAAGTTGGTGATGTCGTGCTCGCCATTGGTAATCCCTACAATTTAGGCCAAACCATTACCCAAGGCATCATCAGTGCCACAGGTCGTAACGGCTTAAGTTCTGGTTACTTAGACTTTTTGCAAACCGATGCGGCGATTAATGCCGGTAACTCGGGCGGCGCACTCATTGACACTAACGGCAGCCTTATCGGTATTAATACCGCAGCATTCCAAGTGGGTGAAGAAGGCGGTGGCCATGGGATTAACTTCGCTATCCCGATTAAATTGGCCCACAGCATTATGGGTAAGTTGATTAAGAATGGCCGCGTGATCCGTGGTGCTTTAGGGATTTCTGGCGAGCCAATTAACCCTGTGGTGGCGCAGATCCTTAATCTACCCGACCTAAAAGGTGTGCTTGTTACGGGTGTCGATCCTAATGGCCCAGCGGCGCGAGCCCTCTTAATGCCAAGGGATGTGATTATTAAATACGATGGTGAAGATGTGCCAGGCGTTGAAATGCTGATGGACCGCATCGCGGAAACCACACCGGGTAAGAAAGTGATGATGACTGTGATACGCCAAGGGAAACAACAGGAGTTACCTGTGATTATCGATGAAAAGGTTGTGGTCGATAACTAGAGTGGCGCCCCTCATTGCGTAGCACACTAAAACGCAGACAACAAAAAACCAGCTTTTAAGCTGGTTTTTTAATGGGTCGAGATTTTAATCTCCCAGGCCTAACTCAATAGCTCAATAACTCGTTACTGAGTACGCACAACCTGCGCGCCTAAACCTTGGAATTTATTCTCAATGTGCTCATAACCACGGTCTAAGTGATAGATACGATCGACAATCGTCTTGCCATCGGCCACTAAGCCCGCAATCACTAGACTCGCTGACGCACGTAAATCCGTCGCCATCACCTGCGCACCACTTAAGGATTCAATCCCTTGGATAATGCAGGTATTACCTTCAAGCTCCATGGTTGCGCCCATACGAATAAGCTCTGGCACGTGCATAAAGCGGTTTTCGAAGATGGTCTCGGTAATGGTTGCCGTACCTTGCGCTAAAGCGTTGAGCACACAAAACTGAGCCTGCATATCCGTTGGAAAACCAGGATAAGGTGCCGTCTTGATATTGACCGCCTTTGGACGCTTACCTTGCATATCGAGCTCAATCCAATCTTCGCCCGTCGTAATCTTAGCGCCCGCATCTTCAAGCTTAGCGATAACTGACTCAAGTGATGCAGGATCGGCTTTTAGGCAACGAATACGTCCACGAGTTACCGCAGCAGCAACCAGGAAGGAACCGGTTTCGATACGATCTGGCATCACGCGGTAATTACAGCCCTGTAAACGCTCAACCCCTTGAATACGCAAGGTTGCACTGCCTACGCCGGTGATTTTTGCGCCCATGGCAATCAAGCAATTGGCCAAATCGATCACTTCAGGTTCGCGCGCCGCGTTTTCAATCACGGTTTCGCCATCGGCTAACGCCGCAGCCATCAGCAAGTTTTCGGTGGCGCCGACACTCACCATGTCCATGAAAATGTGTGCGCCCTTAAGACGACCATCAACACGGGCTTTAATATAGCCTTCTTTCACTTCAATCTTGGCACCCATCATTTCGAGGCCATGTAAGTGTAAGTTAACCGGTCTTGCGCCAATGGCACAGCCGCCTGGCAATGACACGTCTGCGGTACCATAACGCGCCAATAACGGCCCTAAAATTAAGATAGACGCGCGCATGGTTTTCACGAGATCGTAGGGAGCGCAAAACTCATTCAGATTAGTGGTTGAAATGCGGATCTGTCCGTCGCCAAGCTCAGTCACTTCAGCACCGAGGCAGCGTAATAATTTACAGCTAGTCGTCACATCGCGAAGATTCGGCACGTTAGAAACCACAAAATCGGTTTCGGCCAATACGCCTGCCATCAGAATAGGCAGAGCCGCATTTTTAGCACCTGAAATGATCACATCACCGGCAAGCGGGGGGCTTGCCTGAATTGTTAGTTTATCCACTTTTCCTCACTAGCTAGGCATGTTGAAAACTTTTTCGCGTTTCCATTGAGTCGGCGTGAAAGTTTTGATCGTTAATGCATGTAATTCACCGCTGGCAATGTGTACTGTCAACGGTGCATAAATGGCTTGTTGCTGTTTGACTCGGCTCATACCATCGAAGCATTCGCCTACGGCGATCACTTTATAATGGCTACCATCCGAGCTAGCGTGAACTTCTTCAAGCCCTAACGCATCACGTAAAATCTGTTCGATTAAGCTGCATTCCATGAAATCTATTACCCTATTCTCAATGCGCTTCTTCGGTAAAGAAGGCATGTAAATCATATAAATCGATGAGTTTTTTAAGTTGTGGTGAGGCAGAACTCAATTCAAGTTGGCTGCCATGTTCACGCACTAACGCCAGCAAAAATGCCATGCCAGCGCTATCACTGTATTCAAGCCCAGATAAAGACAATATCTGAGTAGACTCGCCCAGCAGTTGTTGCCGCTGTGGCCAAAGTGTAATGACATCGGCTTGGGTTATGCGCCCTTTGAGATGACAAACTGTGCCTTGTTGCACAAATTCAATCACGACTGCGACTTCCCTGATTTAGCCTTGATGGTCACTTTTTCTTTGGTACGATCTTCGAGCATCTTAATCACAGGATCGATACCCTGCTGGCGAATCAGATTCGAGATTTCAGACTGCTTAGAAGACAGTAAGCTCACACCTTCGGCAACTAAGTCGAATGCCTTCCATGAGTCATCTTTCAAACGGCGTGCCTTAAACAGCAGTTTGATTGGCGGACGACCGGCTTCGATGATCTGCACGTTCACATCCACCATTTTCTCTTTGCTGAAATCAACCCCAGGTGAAAATTCCACTTTTTGATTGGTGTATTCAGTAAAAGCTTGGGCATAAGTCGACACTAAATAACCTTCAAAGGCATCGACGAAACGATTACGCTGATCTTCGGTTGAATCCTTAAGATATTGGCCTAAGACTTTGTAAGATGCGTATTTATAATCGACATAAGGCATTAGTTCTTCACGAACGATCACCTTTAAATGATCTGAGTCAGCATCGATTAACGCTTTATCTTTATGAAAACGATCAAAGGTTTTATTGGCAACGGCTTTCACCATGGCATACGGATCATTAGTGTCGACCACCACATCGGCGGCAACAGCGCTCGTTGTCCCTAAAACCATCACTAACAGCAGTAAAAAACGAGATAAGTTTTTAAACATAGCGGTAACCCCTATTTATCCTTCGAACCCATACTATATAAGAACTGACCAATCAGTTCCTCCAACACTAATGCCGAGCGCGTGTCATCAATCTTGTCGCCATCTTTGAGCATACTGACATCATCGTCGACAAAACCCGGTGTTAACCCCAAGAATTGCTCGCCCAATAAACCCGAAGTCAAAATTGCTAAACTACTGGTTTCAGGGAATTTATCGTAACGCTTATCCATCACTAAAGTGACCACAGCCACTAACTTAACGGGATCTAAATCAATGCCACTGACGCGGCCAACCACAACACCGCCGACCTTAACGGGCGAACGTACCTTCAAGCCACCAATATTGGTGAAATTGGCTTTTATGGTATAAGTGCTATCGCTGCTTTTAACTTCAATATTGGCGACGTTAAAGACCAAGACCAAAAAAGCGGCCAATCCCGTTAAAAGAAACACACCCACTAATAATTCAATTTTTCGTGTCAACATGTTTAGCTACCACTCTGTTAATCCATCTTACCTGTGTCGAAATCCGCAGTGTTCCGTTAGCGGCCAAACATCAGGGCTGTCAGTAAAAAATCTAATGCCAATACAGCGAGGCTCGACTGAACCACTGTCTGAGTCGTTGCACGGCTGATGCCTTCCGGATTTGGGATCACTTGATAACCGCGATACAACGCAATCCAAGTCACCACTACGGCAAACACACCACTCTTGATCAAGCAGTTAACTATGTCCTGACGCCATTCGACCGACGCCTGCAGAATCGACCAAAACGCCCCGCTGTCGATACCCTTCCATTCCACGCCTACTATGTGACCACCGTAAATACCCACAGCGGTAAACATTAACGCCAGTAATGGCATACTGATCACCCCAGCCCAAAAGCGTGGTGCAATAATCTGCCTTAATGGGTCGATAGCCATCATCTCTAAACTCGAGAGCTGCTCAGTACTTTTCATTAAACCAATTTCAGCGGTTAAGGCTGAACCCGCACGTCCCGCAAACAAAAGTGCGGTAACCACGGGCCCTAACTCACGCAGTAAACTGAGCGCCACCATAGGGCCTAAGCTTTCTTCGGTGCCGAAGCCAACTAAGATGTTGTAGCCTTGCAGCGCCAACACCATGCCGATAAAGAGCCCTGATACTAAAATAATCACCATAGATTGCACGCCGACTACATAAATCTGGCGCACTAACAATGGAAAGCCTTTGCGCACGCGTGGCCAACGAAAAATCGCCCCCCACAACATGAGCCCTGCGCGGCCAAAACCGAGCACTAACTCAATCGCGCTGCGGCCTAAGTTGGCAATACTGTCTATTAACTTCACTTGCCAACTCCTTTTGCCATTAATTCTTGTTGGTAATCATTCGCCGGATAATGGAACGGTACAGGGCCATCCGGTGCGCCTTGAATAAACTGTTTCAGCTGCGGATTGTCGGCGTACTTCAATTCTTCTGGCGTGCCATGGGCGATGACTTTTTTATCGGCCACCACATAGACATAATCGGCAATACCGAGGACTTCATCTACATCGTGGGACACCACAATAGAAGTCAGATTCAGCGCATCGGATAACTCACGAATAAGCTTCACTAACACGCCCATAGAGATAGGATCTTGGCCGGCAAAAGGTTCATCGTACATCACCATTTCAGGCTCAAGCGCGATGGCTCTAGCCAATGCCGCGCGGCGTTGCATACCACCGGATAACTCACTTGGCATCATCTGGGCGGCACCACGTAAACCTACGGCTTCGAGCTTCATCAGCACGATAGTGCGAATAATGTCTTCTGGCAGACCAGAATGTTCGCGCAGCGCAAACGCCACGTTATCGAACACATTGATGTCGGTAAACAGCGCACCGCTTTGAAACAACATGCTCATCCGCTTACGTAGACTAAATAATTCATTGCGACTCACGCCATGGATATCGTGACCGTCGAATAACACTTGTCCGTGGTCAGGCGTTAATTGGCCGCCGATCAACTTTAACAGGGTCGTTTTGCCTATGCCGCTCGGCCCCATGATCGCCGTCACCTTGCCCCTTGGAATGGACAGGCTAATATCTTCATATATCACACGCTGACCGCGGCTAAACCCCAAATTACGGATCTCAACCAACGGCGTTTGTTCTTGAGTCATGCTTGATTCCGACATTTGCAAAAGAGGTGATCCTAGTCTTCCTAGACTGACCAATCGAAGAGCCGCAAATTGTACGTAATTGCGCTTTAACCTACAACCGAATCGACACTATCGCCCTGCGATACTTTCAATTTGCCTCATTTACAGCGAAAATGCGCCCTAAGTTTTCACTCTGCACAGGTAAAATGTTACTTAATGTTTTCAACCTAGTTGCAGAATTGGCGATATTGGCTAATTCGTTCGCACTTAGCTCGCTCTTCGTCCACTTTTAGGTGCGATGAGTCGATATACGAGTGTGAAATAGAGGCATCCCGTGCGGTAATACCCGCCGCGATACGGGATAAATCCATTGAAATAAACGACAAAGACGATGATATTGCTCAAGACCTTCGACCGCTAAACAGGTTATTGTGCATGAATAGCTGCCGCAGCTGAACTTGACGAGTCGGAACAATCGCTCTAGCCTGCCGCAATTGTTTTGTTGCTTTAGAGAATTCACCACAACAAGACATAAGCTAAATCGTCTGAAAACAAACTAAAACTTGGCAGAAAGCCTATTACATATCATCTTTATCGCGTACCAAATTGTGCTATTCCAATCCCATCAATGGGGCGACAAAGACAATGCAAAAAGAGAGATAGACATGGTAGACAAATCACAACTGCGCCAATGGGGCTGTAAAGTTATCGACATTGAAAAGTCAGCCCTAGACAATCTTTATCAATATGTTGATTCGGCTGAATTTGCAGAAGCTTGCGAGTTGATCCTCAACTGCACAGGCAAAGTGATTGTCATGGGAATGGGCAAGTCGGGCCATATCGGCAATAAGATTTCTGCCACCCTCGCCAGCACAGGAACGCCCGCATTTTTTGTGCATCCGGGTGAAGCCAGCCACGGCGATCTCGGTGTATTAGCCGATAACGATGTGATTTTAGCGATTTCAAATTCCGGTGAGTCGAGCGAAATCCTCACCTTAATGCCCGTCATCCAACGTATGGGCGTGCCCGTTATCGCGGTAACAGGCAAACCCGAATCGAATATGGCGCGCTTATCTAAAGTACATTTATGTATTGAAGTCCCAGAAGAGGCTTGCCCACTTGGACTCGCGCCAACGTCGAGCACCACAGCGACCTTAGTGATGGGCGATGCGATTGCCATTGCGCTGCTACAAGCGAAAGGCTTTACCCGTGATGACTTTGCTATGTCTCATCCTGGCGGTGCTTTAGGACGCAAGTTATTGTTAAAAGTCTGCGATGTCATGCATAGCGGTGATGACTTACCGCTCGTTAACCACGATATTTGCATCACAGAAGCCCTGTACGAAATCTCCAAAAAAGGCTTAGGCATGACGGCGATTATCGATGATCAGCGCAAGCTGGTTGGTATCTTCACCGATGGTGATTTACGCCGCGTTATCGATGCCGAAGTGAATCTACGTACTACGCCCATCGCCGATGTGATGACCCGTAACTGCGTGACCATCACAGACGGTGTGTTGGCCGCCCAAGCTCTGCAAGTGATGGACTCAAAAAACATCAACGGATTAATTGTTATCGATAAAGACCGCCATCCAATCGGCGCTCTTAACATGCTAGACATGGTTAAAGCAGGAGTCATTTAATGCCACAGCAAGGATTTTACGGCCCAATCAGTGATGATGTGTGGCAACGCGCGCAAAAGATTAAACTGTTGATCTGTGACGTCGACGGGGTGTTTTCCGACGGTCGTATTTACTTAAGCAATAGCGGCGAAGAGCTAAAAGCCTTCCACACCCGCGACGGCTATGGCGTGCGCTCGATACTCACCAGCGGTTTTAATCTAGCGGTGATCACTGGACGTCAATCCAAAATCGTTGAAAACCGTATGACGGCGCTCGGCGTAACCCATATTTATCAAGGCGTAGACAATAAGTTCGAGCCCTATGAAGCATTGCTCGCACTCTATGGCGTTACCCCAGAAGAAGTGGCTTATATCGGTGATGATATTGTCGATCTGCCAGTGATGAATGTCGTCGGCTTAGCAGTCAGCGTAGCCGATGGTCATCCCTATGTTCGTCAGCACGCCCACTTTGTGACTACGCTCAATGGCGGCCACGGTGCCTTGCGTGAACTCACAGATCTATTGCTACTCAGTCAAAATAAATTCACTTCGGCCCATGGAATGAGTATATGAGTCGTGTGACACTCGCGATTATCGCTTTTTTTGGAACGGCATTAGTGCTTTATTGGCAAGTGCAGAACAAACATAGCGGTGATACCGATAACAGAGTAAAAGATCAAAATACCCCAGATTTCATCGTTGAAGATCTGCGCAGTGTTGAGTTCAACGAACAAGGGCTAGTCAATAGCCGTGTGACGGCGAAACACATGGAACATTATGATTCAACGAATCAAACTTACTTTACTCAACCTGTTTATCTTGTTTATCCAGACCAAGGTAAAGCACAATGGCAACTCAGAGCAGATCAGGGCAAGCTAAACAAGGAAACGGGCAAGGTTGCATTAGAAAACAATGTTATTATTGATGCCATTAGCCCAGAAGAACCGATCCAGACCTTGTCCACCAGTTATCTGGAACTCGATCTCAATACGATGATAATGACCTCTGACCGCACCATTTACGTCACAGGGAAAGATTTTAATATTCAAGGCCAAGGCCTTTATGCAGACCTCAACGCGCAAGAAGTGCAATTGACCAGTCAGGTAGTAGGAACATATGAAGCAAAATAACGTATTACTTGCCAGCCTAATGCTAATAATGAGCATGAGCGCCTTTGCTAAAGTCGACGACCTGAAACAGGAAGTCAAAATCAAGGCTGTGAGCCAAACGGCAGATATCAAGAACAACCAGATCATCTTCTTTGGTCCGGTTGAAGTCACCCAAGGTTCGATTAAAATCCATGCAGATCAACTGCGTGCATTTTCTGCCGAAGGTGAAAATAGCAAAATTTTAGTGGCCACTGGCAACCCTGCGACGTACAGCCAAGTATTAGACGATGGCCGTCCAGCCTCGGCGAGCGCGAAAGAAATTCGTTACGATATGGCGAGCCGCACCCTGACACTTAAAGGCAAAGCCTCGTTAGATCAAGCGGGCAGCCAAGTGACGGGTAATTTGATCCGCTACAACATCATCCAGCAAAAATTGATTGCTGAGAGCACCGGCAGTGGTGACGATCGCGTGATCACTATCATTCAGCCAGAAAGCTATCAAGATGATGCCAAACCAGACGCGCCAGCAGATAAACCTGTGAAAAAGCAGGACTCTAAATGACCCAAATCACCCTAAGAGCACAAAATCTGGCGAAGAGTTACAAGAGTCGCCAAGTGGTTAAAGACGTCAGTCTGACGGTAAAAACCGGTCAAGTCGTTGGCCTACTCGGCCCGAACGGCGCGGGTAAAACCACCACCTTTTATATGGTCGTTGGTCTGGTTAAGAGCGATAAAGGCCACATCTTTATCGACGATGATGATTTAACCGCAGATCCTATGCACCTGCGCGCCCGCAAAGGCATAGGTTACTTGCCACAGGAAGCCAGTATCTTCCGTAAACTGACCGTCCATGACAACATCATGGCCGTGCTTCAAACGCGTAAAGAACTAAAAAAAGAGCAAAGGGAAGAAGAGCTAGAGCATCTGCTTGAAGAGTTCCACATCACCCACATCCGTGACAGCCAAGGCATGTCATTGTCGGGCGGTGAACGTCGCCGTGTCGAAATTGCGCGGGCGTTAGCAGCAAATCCTAAGTTCATTTTGCTCGATGAACCCTTTGCTGGTGTCGATCCGATTTCGGTTATCGACATTAAAAAGATTATCGAACAGCTCAAAAGTCGTGGCCTTGGCGTGTTGATCACAGACCACAATGTCCGTGAGACATTAGATGTGTGTGAACATGCCTATATCGTGAGTCACGGAAACTTGATTGCCGAAGGAACACCCGCAGAGATCTTAGACAATCAGCAAGTTAGGGCTGTGTACTTAGGTGAACAATTCAGGCTATAGTTAATCAAGCGGAGCCAATGTAGGCAATTTATGCCACCATTGGACTCCACTCAAGATGATAACAAGCGGCCTCATCCAACAATAATAACGTAGGGATCAGCGGTAACATGAAAGCGTCACTCCAGCTCAAACTGGGTCAACAGTTAACCATGACGCCACAATTACAACAGGCCATACGTCTGTTGCAACTGTCGTCATTAGAACTGCAGCAAGAGATCCAGCAAGCCTTAGATTCTAATCCCCTTCTCGAGCTGGAAGAGGATCAATTCGACGCCACTAAAGACCCTGTAAACCAAACGCTATCCGATACGGATTTCAGTGAATCTAGCACCCTGCCGCCAGAAAAAGACAGCTCCACCATAGACACGGCAGAGTCGCTCACGAAAGAGTCCATGCCCGACGAACTCCCCATGGACACCACATGGGATGAAGTGTTCACCGCCTCTCCTAATTCTGGCCCCGGCGGCAGTCGTGAAGACGATATGCCCTTCCAAGGTGAGACCAGTGAAGGCTTGTATGAACACTTAGAATGGCAAAAAAACCTCACACCGTTTTCTGAAACCGATTTAGCCATTGCCACCGCCATTATTGATGCCATCGACGATCAAGGCTATCTCACCCAAAGCACTGACGAAATCCTCGAAGCCATGGGCAATTCTGAGGTTGAGCTCGACGAAGTCGAAGCTGTACTCAAGCGCATTCAACACTTTGATCCCATTGGTGTTGCCGCCCGCGATTTAAGCGAGTGCCTGTTGATCCAACTGTCGCATTTCGCCGCTGACACGCCCAACCTAGAAAACGCCCGCATGCTGATCAAAGATCATTTAGATCTGATCGCCGCCCGCGATTTTAGATTGTTGATGCGTAAGACTAAATTAAAAGAGGATGAATTAAGAGACGGCATCGCGCTTATCCAAACCCTCAATCCCCGCCCAGGTTTATTGATTACGCCCAACGATGACGAATACGTCATCCCAGATGTGTCAGTGTCGAAGAAAAATGGCCGCTGGGTGGTTGAGCTGAATCCTGACTGCATGCCAAAAATCAATGTAAACCAACATTATGCCTCGATGGCGCGCAGCACTAAAAGCCAAGCCGATAGCCAATTTATTCGTGGTCATCTGCAAGAGGCTAAATGGTTTATCAAGAGTTTAGAGAGCCGTAATGATACCCTGTTGAAGGTGGCGAACTGTATCGTCCAATATCAGCAAGGTTTCTTTGAATACGGTGAAGAAGCCATGAAACCTATGGTGCTTAACGATATTGCCGAAGCGGTAGAAATGCATGAGTCGACCATCTCACGGGTGACGACACAGAAATACATGCATACCCCTAAGGGACTTTTTGAACTAAAATACTTCTTCTCTAGCCACGTCGGTACTGACGATGGTGGGGAGTGCTCATCCACAGCAATCAGAGCCTTCATTAAGAAACTGGTTGCAGCGGAAAACCAGAAAAAACCATTAAGCGACAGTAAGATGGCACAGCTTCTGGCAGAACAAGGGATCAACGTAGCCCGCAGAACCATTGCGAAGTACCGAGAGGCTATGCTCATTCCGCCTTCTAATCAGCGTAAAAGTTTATAACCTACAGTGGATATCGGAGGACGTTTCTATGCAAATAAACCTGAGTGGACACCATGTCGAAATTACCGAATCGTTACGCGCATATGTAGAAGAAAAGTTTTCAAAACTTGAACGCCATTTCGAACAGATCAATAATGTGCACGTTGTGCTCAATGTCGAGAAAATGCAACAGATTGCCGAAGCGAGAATAAATCTTATCGGTGGTGAAGTTTTTGCTACTTCAGAGCATGCTGACATGTATGCCGCTATAGACGCCCTGATTGACAAGCTTGATCGTCAGGTTATTAAACACAAAGAGAAGTTAACAAAACACTAATAATGGAACTTTGTACCATACTGCGGCCGGAGTGCACTACCTGCGCCACTCCGGGCAGCAAGAAAAAGGTACTGGAACTCATCAGCGACTTAGTCGCTGCCCAGTACCCGACCCTCTCATCTCAAGAGATATTCGAAAGCCTAGTGGCGCGCGAAAAGATGGGGAGCACAGGTATAGGTAACGGCATCGCCATTCCACATGGTCGACTAGCCGATATAGATCAGCCCATTGCCATACTCATTAAGTGTGAAGAGCCGATAGCATTCGATGCTATCGATAAGCAACCTGTTGATATTTTATTTGCACTACTGGTGCCTGCAGACCAATGTCAGCAGCACTTAAGTACCTTGTCTTGTATGGCCGAAAAGCTGAGCGACAAGCAAATATTAAAGCAATTACGCAAGACGCATGATGAAACGGAACTCTATCAGGTAATCACTGGATGAAACTGGTCATAGTGTCGGGCCGCTCAGGCTCAGGCAAATCTGTCGCCCTAAGGGTACTCGAAGATCTCGGCTATTATTGTGTCGATAACCTTCCCTTGCCCTTAATCGGCACTTTGCTTGAGCAACTCAAAGGCAGTAACGATCTCGTCGCCATCAGTGTCGACGTGCGTAACATGCCTGAGCAGGACAAGGTCTTAGTGAAGCAACTCGCGAGCCTGCCTCCTGATACTGAGTTAACCAGCTTCTTCCTCAATTCCAGCGATAAAATTCTGCTTAAGCGTTACAGCGAGACCCGTCGTTTGCACCCTTTGTCGAAGAGCCAAGTCTCTTTGCAAGAAGCGATAAAACTGGAAGGGAAGCTGCTCGAGCCTATGTCAAAACTGGTCGATCATTACATAGATACGTCGAACCTGAATATCTATGATTTAAGCGACCAAGTCAGACAAATTCTGCTCGGCAGTGTCGATAAAGAACTCGTGATCAACTTCGAGTCCTTTGGCTTTAAGCACGGAATGCCTACCGAAGCCGACTTTATGTTCGATGTACGCTTTCTGCCCAATCCCCACTGGGAGTTGGCGCTGCGGCCATTGACTGGCTTAGATGAACCCGTGGCTGAGTTCTTAAATCGTCAACCACTGGTCAATAAGTTCATCTGGCAAATCGAAAATTTGCTGGAAACTTGGCTGCCGCATCTCGAGCGCAACAATCGCAGTTATTTAACTGTGGCGATTGGCTGCACGGGTGGGCAACACAGATCGGTTTACGTCGCAGAGCAATTGGCTAAACGCTTTAGTAACGGTAAACATAAAGTTTATGCCCGCCATCGAGAGCTGAATAATGCCAAAGCTTGAACGTCAGATCACCATCTGTAACAAACTGGGATTACATGCCCGTGCCGCCACTAAGTTGGTGGTACTGGCATCCGAGTTTGATGCGACCATCACCTTAATACAAGGCGATAAACAGGCATCGGCCGCCAGCGTGCTTGGCTTATTGATGCTTGAGACTGGCATGGGTAAAACCATTAAACTTATCGCCGAAGGCCCAGATGCTGAGCCCGCTCTGGATGCCATTTGTGCCTTAATCGACGCTAAGTTTGACGAAGCCTGTTAGTTTGATTTCATACTCAGTGTTCCGCACAGGCACTCAGATTAGTACACCTCACACTTAGCACTGCTTATTTGTGCAGTTCACATCTCGTTTCAAAAGCTTGGCGACACATTTGTCGCTCGACGGCACGAACCATAGGCGATTACGCTAGCGAGCATTACCGCTGACTCACCTTAGTCTTAGCCGCCTTAATCTATGCGTAAAACGCATGACCTACGCCAGAGCGCTCTATCTGTGACTGAAGCATAGTTATCGCGAAGTCACCGCTAAGTCTCAGCCCTGCGCCAAGCAGCGCACTCTCGAACCAATTTGCCGCACAGTGGCGGACAACTATGGAGGACAAATGCCCGTAGATAATTCAGAAAACGATCACACCGGACATAGTCTCGACCAGTTAAACCAAGCGCTTAGCAGTGGCATGTTTGTGCACGTGCGTAACATGCTGCAAAAAATGGCCGCCTCAGATATCGCGCTGATCTTAGAATCCTCACCACCCAGCGCCAGACAAGTGCTGTGGCAGCTTATCGATCAAGAACAAATAGGCGACATACTCGACGAGTTAAGCGAGGAACTCAAAGATCCGCTGATCCGCAGCATGAGTCCTGAGCGGGTTGCGAAAGCGACGGCGAGCATGGACACCGATGATCTGGCCTATATTCTGCGAAGTCTTCCCGATGCCGTTTACAAGCAAGTGCTGCAGTCGATGACAGAACAAAACCGCCAGCGGGTAGAACAGGCCTTATCCTATCCCGATGAAACCGCCGGCAGCTTGATGAACACAGATACCGTTACTCTAAGACCCGATGTAAATATCGATGTAGTGCTGCGCTATCTTCGTCAAAGGGGCAACCTGCCAGACACCACAGATACCTTATATGTGGTCGATAAACAGGACAAAGTGCTCGGCGGTGTCAGGCTGGCAGATCTGCTGACTTGCGCGCCAAGCACCACAATTCGCAACATCATGGACCCCGATATCCAAAGTATTCCTGTGAGCATGTCCGACAGTGAAGTGGCGCAGAAATTCGAACGCAATGACTGGGTATCCGCCCCCGTCGTTGACGGCGATGGCAAGCTGCTAGGACGAATAACAATCGATGACGTGGTCGATGTTATCCGCGAAGATGCCGAACATTCCATGATGGGGATGGCGGGGATGGACGATGACGAGGACACGTTCGGCCCAGTGCTAAAAAGTACCCTACGTCGCTCACTCTGGCTCACGATTAACTTGTTCGCGGCACTGCTCGCCTCCTCAGTTAGTAATATGTTTGAAGGCACTATCGAGCAATTTGCCACAATAGCCATCTTGATGACAATTGTCCCTAGCATGGGCGGTGTGGCCGGTAATCAAACCTTAGCGCTCGTGATCCGCGGTATTGCCTTAGGCCACATAGGCCAAAGCAACGCCCGTTGGCTTATTGGTAAAGAATTATCGATTGGCTTTCTCAATGGCTTAATGTGGTCGATTTTAGTCTTTATTGCCGTGTTGCTGTGGAAGGATGATATGGCACTCGCAGGATTAATTGGCAGCGCCATGCTGATCAACATGACAGTTGCTGGGCTTGCAGGTGCGAGTATTCCATTGATTTTAAAACGCCTTAAAATCGATCCCGCCCTCGCTGGCGGCATGGTGCTCACCACAGTCACTGACGTGGTTGGCCTATTCGCCTTCCTCGGATTAGCGACGCTCTATCTGATGCACTAACGCACTAATGTTTAACAGTTTGAGTTTATAACAAAAACGGCACCGAAAGGGTGCCGTTTTTATCTCGCAAAAAAGCTAAACAAGGCTATTTTGCCGGTGGTTGAAAACCATAACTGCTCAGTATAGCTTGGCCTTTTGCCGATAGAATAAACTCAGCTAACGGCGTTGCGGCAGCATTGGCGCCCTGCAAAACCAGCAAACCATAGTCGGCCCCCACGGCGAGTTCCTGCGGTAAGTCGATGATTTGTAGACTCGGCACTTCTTGTTTAGCCAGCACAGCATTAGTGCAATAGGTTAAAAAGATATCTGCTTGCTTGTTTTCCATCACCCAGCCATAAGGATTGCGATCTTTAGGTGGTTTAGCACTCTCAGGGCCGCCCGTCAGTTGCAATGCCTTGGTCTCTAACGCGACTTTCGCATTGGGTTTTACCGCTTCGGCCTTAGCAAAAACGGCCCAGGCATAATCACCCGCCGGATCGGCTTTCGGGGTTGAGGTGCCAACTTTGACCTTAGGATCTAATAAGGTATCGAGTAGCGTTGCGCTCGTCACCTGAACATTATCCTGAGCAACTGCGCAGAGTTGATTACGGGCAAACATTTGCACCGCTTTCCCCTGACCCGCATCCACTAACGCCTGCGGATGTTTCATATTCGCCGAGGCAAAAATATCGACTTTTTCACCCTCTTGAATACGTTTTAACAATAAACCTGATGGCGCATATTGTGCCGCAACACTCGTTTGCGACTCGGCTTGATAAGCGGCAATAATATCCTTCATCGCAGTCTTTAAACTGCCTGCGGCGCGCAGTTCAATCGGCGCCGCTCCTGTGGTCACTTCGGCTTTCATCGGCATTCCTTGTACAGCAGCCACCGTGATGACAGGGCTTAAACTCAAGGCGACTAACACGTGTTTGCTTATCATAGTCATATTCTCCTCTGGGCGCTAAAAGTCATTCTTGTGACTTATCCCCATACAGAACGTGAAATCGATAAAGGGATCAAGCTGAACTCATCCCGAAGCAAACCGCTGTGATGTGATTGTGGTGCAGATCACCCAAAACACAGGTTAGAGAGGACAAATTGTCTAGCTAAAATCTGCGAGGCACTTATCGCTAAATATTCCTATCAAAGAAACAAAAAAGTCGCCCTCAGGCGACTTTTGTAAAACTAGAATGCTTAATGTCTATTGACCCGTCGGCGTTAATACAATCTCAACACGGCGGTTTTGGGCGCGGCCATTGGCATTAGCATTTGATGCGATAGGACTCGCTTCACCCATGCCTTTTGATTTTACACGGGCAGAGGCTACGCCTTTGCTCATCAAGTAATTACCCACTTCACCCGCACGTACTTGTGACAGACGTAAATTGTAAGAGTCTGAACCACTGCTGTCGGTATAACCTAATACGTTAAGCTGTGTTTTGCTGTATTCCTTGGCCACAACCGCCACTGAGTTCAGCACGCGTTTAGCGCCGTCGCTTAACTCGGTTTGATCTACGCCGAAGGTGACTTCATTTGGCATATTCAAAATGATGTTATCGCCGCTACGGGTCACACTCACGCCCGTTGAGGCGAGTTGTTGGCGTAATTTGGTCTCTTGCACATCCATGTAATAACCAATACCACCACCGACAGCAGCGCCCGATGCTGCACCAATTAACGCACCTTTACCGCGGTCGCTTTTGCTCGAAGAGACTACGCCAATGGCAGCCCCTGCGACGGCACCAATCAATGCACCACTGGTCGCTTTAGCGGTTTGTTGTTCGTTTGAATAGGGATTGATTGTTGTACAACCCGATGCAACTAGCGCGGTCGTCAATACCACTATGGCTAACAGGGATGGTTTAGATTGCACTGCCTGAAAACACTTCATCATTTATAACCTCTTTATATGATTGATGACTGTGAATACCGCTCAAAGGGCAAGAAATATCACTTCACACTAGGTAATACGAATGACCTAGGGATTGCCACAAGGCAGGCAGTATATACCCAAACTACCTGAAGATGCAGGATTCAGCGGGAGTTTAACGCACTTTAGGCAAGGCGGTTATTTGCGGACCTAGTGGACTAAGTTAAAAATAACCAACACGGCATAAAGTGCGTTAAAACCCGCCGGGACGGAGCACCTAGGGCACTCCACTTCCGTGTTGCATCAATTCAAAAGGTGGCCGACATTCTGTCATTGATGCGCCTTGAATTGAAGCACCCTAGGCGCTCTGAAACTCGTATCTTCAGGTAGCTTGGGTATATAGGCAATTGCGCTCGAGACAATCCTTTATCCATATTCAATTCTGCTAATCCAGATTTTAGTCAGCAAAGATACAGATTTAGGGCTTCAATCTTGGCTTAGACCGCCCTGCTCCATATCAAGCCGATGGCACCGAAATAGTGCGCCTTGCACCTTTTTTGGCAGCACTAAAAAATCACGCCGTTTTAATCAAAGGCATAAGCAATTGATTTTAAAAAATTAAAGTAAAAGTTAGAATATTGGCACGAATTTTACATACTACTAAGTGAGTAGACAGTCAGACGCGGTATAAATCGCCGAAAACTCAAGTCGACTTCAACAGGATTAATCCAAATTAAATGGACCTATCGAGACAGAAAATTAACTCGAGTATTTAGGGTCATGAAGGAGGAAGTATGAAAACAGTCATGAACTTTATCGCACTATGTCGCCACGAATGGATTTGTCTACGCCACCTAGGTCTGAGCCAGTGGGATTTAGAACAGCGTCAATATCATCAATAAAAGGCAACGCAAACGGTCATATTTTAGTTAGAAAGCAGTAAAAGAGGGAACGCTCATGGGAATCGCAGAAAATAGTCTCAAGCTACATGTTATCACCGAGGTTAAAGTGCAAGGTCGCTTACTGTCGGATGTTGCACGTCAATACGGTTTATCTGCCAAGGCAGTCTACCAATGGGTGCGGGAAAGCGATTTGCAACCCCAGCAAAGAGAATGCGCATTAATGAGCGAGATTGCCCAACTGCAGAAAAGGATTAAACAGCTCAATAACGAGCTACGCACAATAGGTTAAGCGCTGCATGGCAATTGAGTGCCTGTACAACAAGTTAAACGTGCCCGAATAGACAAGGCCGGACGAGATTGCATATCGCCCTGCTGATAACGCTAACGATGTAAAAGATGTGCTAACAACAATAATAACAGCGCCCTTTTTAGTCCGGCCTTGTCGTCCAAATTGATGAACCCAGCGAAGATTGGGAAATAGTATTAAAACCGACAAACGAAACGAACAGAGACAATGCAAAAGTTTCGGCAAGACTGGGGAGGGAGTTATCTCCCCCAAGATCAAATATGTGAATTGTGCTCCCCCAAGTCATGAACATATTTCTCTCTCTGGTCTTGTCATTTTATTCACAGGATCAATGATGATCCAGCGCTATAACAAGTGTGGCGCGCCAAGGAAGGCTGTGATTTAGTGTCTGTTTTACTTAGATTTATTTAAGAAGCACCAAGGTTTCGGCAAGGATTGAGGGAGTTGTCTTCCCCAAAGATTAAATATGTGAATTGTGCTCCCCCAAGTCATGAACATATTTCTCTCTCAGCTCTTGTCCTTTTATTACACAGTTTGATGATTGCTAGCTTGTTTTTAGCAACAAGGATGGACCCAGCTCCAATCGGAGATTAAGCCATGGATTGGCTAACGCCAAAAATTAAATAACAACAATAAAATAACTAACAAAATCAACAACAAAAACAATAGTGATACTTAATTTTTAGCATAAAAAAGACGCTACTTTGAGCGTCTTTTTTATGGGCGAAAAACGACTGACAATTAATAGTCTTCTTCGTTTGCCTCTTGGATCCTTTGTTTACGCTCTTGCGCCTCTTCAAAGGCCGCTTGAATTTCCTCTAACACGGCACTGACATCGGCTTCGACCAACACTTCGGTAAACTCACCGGTTAATGGCGTTTCAGGTTTTAACTCACCCGCTTCAAACAGAGCCCAAATCTCTTTGGCATATTGCGTTTTTAACAGCTCAGGAGCATACAAGCCATAGTATTGAGTCATGTTATTCACATCACGCGCTAACATCCATTTGGCATGGTTATTCGCCGCGGCATCGACCGCCTGAGGCAAATCGATAATCACTGGCCCTTCACTATCGACTAACACGTTAAACTCAGACAAGTCACCGTGCACTAAACCTGCACAGAGCATACGTTTGACATAGGTCATCACCAACGCATGATCGTTCAGGGCTTTTTCTGCCGACATACTCACATCGTTCAATCTCGGTGCGACATTGCCCTCGGCATCCGTCACTAACTCCATCAGCAACACGCCATCAAAACAGCCATAGGGCGTTGGCACGCGCACACCCGCATTAGCTAAACGATAAAGCGCTTCAACCTCGGCATTTTGCCAAGCTTCTTCCTGCTGATCGCGACCAAATTTAGAGCCTTTCTCCATCGCACGTGCACGACGGCTGTTGCGGACTTTTCGGCCTTCTTGATACAACACAGCTTGCTTAAAACTGCGCTTGTCCGCTTCTTTATAGACTTTGGCACAGCGGATATCATCACCACTGCGTACAACGTACACAGTGGCTTCTTTACCGCTCATTAACTGGCTAATGACCTCATCGACCAGTCCTTCATCAACCAGGGGTTGGATTCGTTTCGGAGTTTTCATAGCGCCCTTATACCTTACTTAGGCATGATATGGAATACTGCGGGCAAATCTTCATACAAAAGCGGTCTCCAGCGGAAGTTTGATGAATATAGTTCAGGATTGTTAAACGAATTTTAAGTAAAAACTAATGCACTTGCGTGTTAAACACAATACCAGATTTACTGAGGACTTTGGCAAAGAAAGAGACTGAAAATGAAGCTTAAACTAAAAGAATATTCTTTTCCGCCAACCGATATAAAGCAAGAGGTAGAACCACAGCCACTCTCCTACAGCGAACATGTAAATCCAAGATCGCTCAAATAGATATCCGAGCTAGGTTTACGCAGAAACTTAACTCACACAAATAAGGCAATCACACTTCCCACGGTCGCCGCCGCTTTCAATATTTGGCCAGCGCTGTAATACGTGTCGTTCGAATCATTCGCGTCATTAGGGGCTGTATCGGGAGTAGGCGCCTCAGTTTTGCTCATCGCAGCAACATCGGAACTGGGCTCAGCTTTGGGAGCCGCCAAGCCCAATGCGCCATAGGTAAAGGATTTCAGTCCACTTGGCTCCGCCGTATCACTAGATTGATGAACCGATTTGGCCGTCGGTAATGAAGCAGAATGCGCCGATGAAACGGGTGAAATCATAGCTAACCCCAAAGCAGACATTAAAGTGTTAATCGCAAACTAACACAATATCAGCCTGTTATCATGCATTCATCCGCTAAACTGTGATGGATTCTGCCCAACAAAACGCATCTATGACAATATAAATGGCGGTATATAAAGCTAGATCTCCCCCAGAAGAGCCTTTATCCTAAACGCCACAACATATAGAGAACTTGTCCATGCATTATCCTAGCCTTTTCCTCGCCCTTTCGGTCATATCACTCACTCAATGCAGCAGCTTATCGATTGAAGAATGCGCCAATAGTGATTGGTTTGCCCTAGGACTGGCCGATGGCAACCGTGGGACGAGCGCTGGGCAATTGAATCAATATCAAAAAGATTGCCGAGAATTTAATCTCAGCGTCGATACCGAGCAGTGGAAACAAGGATACCAGCAAGGGTTAGCTAGTTACTGTCTTCCCGAAAATGGCTACCGCGTGGGCTTAGCGGGAGAAAGCTATTATGGGGTTTGCAGCAATAACGCCTTCGTTGAACGTTATAATCAGGGCCATCAACAATATCTGACAAACAAACGCTTATCTGAAATAGCCGATCGCTTAAATGCCATCGATAGAGAGGTAAGCAGTCTTGATGGCAAGATCAATAATCTCACCGATAAGGCCGACTTATTAAAACAGAAAAACAGCCTACTCAATGAAAAGAATCAACTGTTAGATGAAAGATCTCGCCTACGCAGACCCGATATGCGCTTCGAATTCAGATTCTAAGCCATAAAAAAACACTGAGCCCAATTGGACTCAGTGTTTAGGTTAATCACATAGATTATGTCAGTTTCACAGTCCGCTATTTTTGTGGTAATCCAGCAGTGGATTTAACATTGACTCTTTGGCTAACATCGGCAAATTTAGCTTTTTTTAACCCTGATGGACGCAGGAAAAAACCATAGTAAAGTAGGCTCGCCGACGTCCATGCAATAGCTAAACTCCATAAGTCATGGCTCAAGAAATGGGCACCGCGTAACTCTTGGCCGATACCGAACACTAGGCCTAAACTCACCCCGAAAATTAAGCCAAACTTAGCTAAATGCGGACGATACTCACGCAGCACGTAATACAAGGCAACCCAAGCAAAACCACCGCTGGCATGGCCGCCAGGGAAACATTGACCAAATTCAGCGCCTTCAGGTAAACGGGCAAACAGGGAGGAATGCAGCATACGGCCGCCAAACTCAATCACATCCCAGGGGCAGGTCATATGGGTAAAGCTCTTGCCAATGCGTACCAGCAACACACTCGCCAATACGCTACAAAATAGATAAATCAACCCCTTACGGTACGGCTTAACCCTGTCACTTCGAAAGCTAAAGGCAATGCCGACCACAACACTTACCGCCAGCAAGATAACAAAGTTACGCCCAGCGACGTGCAACAAATTTTCGGTCAGCCAATTACCTCTTAATGGCCAAGAGTCGACGCCACCCTGCCAATGGAATAACAAGGTCGCCACTTTCATATCAGCGTGAGTCCATTCAAGCCCAAAGATGATCACCGCAAACACTAACAGTGGCGCGATTAGATGCCCTTTGGCAAAATCGATAAATGTCATCCGAACATTATTTTTCAAATAGTTACTCACTCATGAATCCAATGACTAGAACATTTAGTGTTAGCGTAGCGCTGAATTCTTATCTAAAACTTAAGAAACGCAATTGCGACGTTAACACAAAATTTACATCGCAATGCAACTAAATTTATTCAAAAAACTCACAACATGAGTAAAAAGACTATAGTTTATAAATAATATCGCGCCTCTAGGACTGAGCATTCATGCCATACAATTTCGCCATTAATCAGTCTCAAAAAGATCGTTTATTCGCCGACATTGCTATCGACACAGACAAAATCGTTGTTCCCCAAGTCATGGTTGATAACTGGCAACAAACCTTAGATTTGCTCTCTGAATTGGTCGACACTCCCGCGGCTTTAATCATGCGTGTCCATCAAACCGATATAGAAGTGTTTACCTCGAGCCGCACTCAAGGGAATCCCTATAAAAAACACGACAAAGACAGTTTAGGCCACGGACTTTACTGCGAGACAGTGATAAAAGCAGGCAAGGAACTCCACATTCCGAATGCCCTAAAAGATAAAGACTGGGATAAAAATCCTGATATAAAACTCGGCATGATTGCCTACTGTGGCTTACCTTTACGCTGGCCCGATAACAGCGCCTTTGGCACTATCTGCATGCTCGATAACAAAGAGCATAATTACAGCCAATCGTTTCGCAGCTTACTCGCTCGTTTTCAAAATGGTATAGAAGCCAACCTAGTCACCCTCTATCAACAGGCAAAGCTGCAACTGCACAACCAAGAGTTAGAGCAAAAAGTGCAACAACGCACCCATGAACTGGCCGAACTCAGTAGCAAACTCATCAAAGAAATCGAAAATCGGACCTCCACCGAAACCTCACTGGAATACCATAAAAGCTATGATCCACTTACGGGATTACCGAATCGCATCAATTTGATTAATAGCCTTTCGACTATGCTCGAAGAAGTGAATCGCAAGGAAAAGATTTCAGTACTCTATCTGGGGCTGCGTAATTTCAAGTCCATCAACGACAGTTATGGCTACCTGATTGGCGATAAAATTCTCACCATTCTCAGCCAACGTTTACAACACTATGCCGATGAAAATACCTTCATCGCCCGTATTGCCGGCGCCGAGTTTGTGATTATTCAAGCTCATAAACCTTCGAACAACGAAACCAACAAACTCATCAATAAAGTGCTTAGCTGCTGTAATACCCCCTTTGGCGTGGCGGATTTTGTGATCACCATTCCATCGAGCATGGGTATAGCTCAAGCGCCCATCGATGGCATAGATGCCGCCATTCTGCTGCAAAAAGCGGGAGCTGCGATGACGATCAGCAAAACCGATGGCTCAACTCACAGCTTCTTTAATCAAGATACTCAAGCGGCTTTGAATCTACGCTATCAACTGGAATCTCACTTAGTCGATGCATTGAACAAAAACGAGTTAAGCCTTCATTACCAACCCTTTATTAACTTAAAAAACCAAAAGGTGATAGGCGCCGAAGCCCTGCTGCGCTGGCACAATCCGATCCTTGGCAATGTCGCCCCAGACAGATTTATCGCCTTAGCAGAACGTAATGGACAGATTATTGATATCGGTAATTTTGTATTGCATACCGCTCTGGCTCAGGCGGCAAAATGGTGTCGCGAGCTAGACCAGGAGTTTAAAATCGCCATCAACATCTCCCCTTTGCAAATGCGCAATCCCCGTTTTAGCGAGCACATAGCTGACTTACTCACCCTCTATCAATTGCCACCGACGGCCCTAGAGCTTGAAATCACCGAAGGCATGTTGATGCAGGACGAGCACATTGCCCACAATGCCATCCAAAAACTGCAGGAACTCGGGATCCGCATCTCCTTAGATGACTTTGGCACTGGCTATTCATCCCTAAGTTATCTACAAAAATACTCTTTCGACACTTTAAAAATCGATCGCTGCTTTATCAATAAACTCGAAGAAAACGAACAAGATAGGGAGCTCACTAAAGCGATTATTGCCATAGGCAAGAAACTGAACTTAGTCGTGATCGCCGAAGGCGTGGAAACCCTAGAACAAGATGCCTTTATTCGTCACGAGGAATGCGACTTAGGCCAAGGCTACCTCTACGGTAAACCCATCACAGCACAAGAGTTTGAGCAGGCATTTATCCATAAAAAAGAGCATTAAGTTCATCCTTAATGCTCTTTTTATCTCACGAATAAAAATCGACTTCACAATGCTGCGTGAATAGTCATTTCCACAGACAGTATAAATTACATTGGGATAGATATGTGTTGAAGACTAATGTTTGGGACCAGTAATTTTAGTCGTTAGCAGTTTAGCGTCTGCTGATATCCACTCATATAGGTTTACCATGGTATTTGCTCGTCGACTCGCAGCCAGTCCGTCCTTGGATGCTCGACCACCCCGTCCATGGGGCGGACGGTCGTCTCGCTAATCACCATGGCGCACCTTTTTGGCATTAGCGTAATCTGTAGATTTAAAAGCCTTACGCTGCACGCTTTTGGACTTAAACGTGTTAGTTCCAACACTCTAACCTGTAATTTTCGGATTAAAATCTCTATATGTTAATGCCCCTATCAGAGGCAATAAAATAGCTGTCAAACAGGTAGTGTTCAAATTTCTGTGTCATTTCTTTAAGCTATACCAAAAAGAGATGATTTATGACCACACCTACTTTTGATATCAATGCTGCCATTCAAGCGCTACGTGAAGGAAAAGACCTCACAGGCAAGGATGGCATCTTAACCCCTTTGATTAAGCAACTCACTGAAGCGGCGTTAGTTGCTGAGTTGGATGGCCATTTGGCTAACCCTGATACGGTTAATCGTAAAAACGGTAAAACCACTAAAACGGTTAAAAGCCCCATTGGCAACTTCGAGCTCAACACGCCCAGAGACAGAGCGGGCACCTTCGAACCTCAATTAGTCAAAAAGCACCAAACCCAACTTACCGATGAAATGGAGCGTAAAATCATTGGCTTATTTTCATTAGGCTCCAGCTATCAAGATATTCGCGCGCATATCGAAGACATGTACGGCATGTCGGTATCCAACGGCACGGTGAACGCCATTACTGACAAGTTACTACCTGAGCTTCAAGCATGGCGCGAACGCGAGCTAGAGCCGCTTTATCCCGTCATATGGCTCGATGCAATTCACTATAAAATCAAAGAGAACGGTCGCTTTATTAGCAAGGCGGTTTACACCATTTTGGCCCTTAACGTCGAAGGTAAAAAAGAGCTATTAGGCTTATATCTGTCTGATAATGAAGGCGCTCACCATTGGTTAAGCGTGCTAACTGACCTGTATAATCGCGGCGTTAAAGACATTCTCATCGCCTGCGTTGATGGCCTTAAAGGCTTTCCTGAAGCGATTGCAACCATTTACCCGCAGACGGAAGTGCAACTGTGTGTCATCCACCAAATTCGTAACTCGATGAAGTATGTTGCTTCTAAGCATCAAAAGGCCTTTATGGCCGATTTAAAGTGCGTTTATAAGGCTGCCACCTTGAATGCGGCCGAGATGGCACTGGATGAGCTAGAGACAAAATGGGGCGATAAATACCCCGTGGTGATTAAATCATGGCGCAACAAGTGGGCGCTGTTATCGGTGTATTTCAAATACCCAGATTATGTCCGCACTGCCATCTACACCACTAATGCGGTTGAAGCGGTACATAGGCAATTCAGGAAGTTAACCAAAACGAAGGGCGGTTTTGCTAACGAGAACAGTTTACTCAAGCTGCTTTACGCGGGTATATTGAAGGCCTCTGAGCGCTGGACGCATCCCATCCAAAACTGGAATTTGACGCTATCACAGCTCTCAATCCATTTTGAGGGGCGCTTAGAAAACCATATCGATCTGTGAAATTAACCTGACACAGAATTATGAACAGCCTCGTCAAACACTGCAAAGAAGTGTAATAAACAGCTATTTTTTCCTTTGAATTTGCCAGAAAATTAATATGCCACTACAAATAACTATTTAATATTACTTTGTTGAAGGATTAGTTAAATCTATCATCCATGATCTTAAATCCTTCCATAAAACGATATCTCTTGGCAGTACTAATTCGTCCTTGATCTTCACATCTACAGCAGATTCCGTTAATGGAACTAATTTTCCATTTTGCCTTACTTCGGATATATAAAAAGTATTATGAGGTAAATCATTAGGCGGGATCAGCCAATAACTTAAGGTCACTTTAGATTCTGAATCGCCGCTAAAGTAGGATGTAGTGAGCCAGTTACTTTTAAGTTTCGGAACTCGTGACAAGCAATCCTCGAATCTAGTTCTTTCATCTCCTTCACGTTTATAAATAACATCGTTAGCAAAACCACCACGTTCTTCAATAAAAAGAAGGTATCGTCGCCCTGGTATAAGTTCTTCTTTAGAGCCCAGGGTCAACTGGTCTGAATTGGGTTTAGACAAACTTTCATTTACCCTAACTTTATTCTTGTATCCGCAAAGCGATTTGTCGCCTAAACTTACTTTCCATTTGGGTGTATGTGTCCACTCAATCATTTCCGATGAAATAACAGTTACGTCAACGATGTTTTCAGCTGACAACACTGCCTGTGCTAAATCTTGACGAATAAAGCGTGCATCAGTGCTTCCTGCATACAGTAAAAAAAGAGCTAGTCCATAAGTAATAATCTGATTATTCATCAAAGCTAACCTTTGTCGCATTGAAACGTTCCAGTAATTGTGAACACTTTCTAACATTACCGAAACCTGGTCAACATGTCTGTAACTAGCAGAGCTAGTTTGATAAAGCGAAGCAAGCTTTGGGGTATCAGGGTGACAGTCAAATACAGGCCATTCCAGTATGAACTAAAGACAAGCATTTTTAGTAACATTACTAAAGTTTGGTCAACGACTATACGTTTCATTTAGCCTGTCTAGGTGCTCAAAACACGGAATTGGTTTAGCTAAGCTAACAGCGAAAAGGTTGGCTGAGATTGGCATTGTTGCAACAGTGACCGTTGGCGGCATGGATATCGCCGTCGAACCTATAGGGATATATTTACGGCGAGTCACTGAGGAAATAATGACAATTCATGCTGCACAACTGAAGACAAAGTAAGATAACTTTGGGGCAATAGCTTTTTAGCTAAACGAACAGCGACAGGGTTAGTTAAGATTAGCACTGTTGCAACAGTGACCTTCTAAAACATAGATGATTAAAGCAGCGCCCATCAACCTAGGTCGCTGCTTTACATCTCACTCATAGGGATAGGGAAATGAGACTAGTCTGCTTTGATGACGGCTTGTTTTAGTATTTCTTCATCATTCTTATACACCACTAGCTCGCCTGGAGGGCTATCGCTGGTGCCTAAGACGGTGACATAACAATGATACTGGTATGGGCCGCTGCGAAATTGGTATGAATGATTCCCACCGCTACCATCGAATACGAGTTTGCCTTTATTCAGCACTAGATCTGGCTTTTCGCTCAATGACTTACCCTTTGCCCAAGCGACATAACGGTATTGATCATTCCCCATATTATCGACACGAATCGTAAACTTAGCGGTTTCCCAAGTTAATTCTGGGCTCACAAACTCACTCACGCTCGCATGTAATCCCGTTTTTTGCTTAGCGATCAGCTCAGCTTTCAGTTTTGCCTCTGCGGGTGTTTGGTAGTTAATGGCTATGATCTTGCCATCTAAATCCAGCCACACTTCACCGCTGCCGAGCATAATGCCGCGCCAACCCATGGTCTGCCAATCAGCGTCGACCTTAGAATTGGCAATCTGCTCAAGTAATTGTGAATCGAAGACTTGGTCGAAACGTGCGCTCATTTCTTGCATATTTTGAATCGCAAGGATCGGATATTCACGTTTAAGAGGGTAAGCCACTCGCTTAGCCATGGCTTCTGGATCATTTGCTTTAGCCGCATCAATAAGCCCTTGCACCAGAGGAATATATTCCTTTGGCAATGCCTCATCGGCGGCATTCACTCTGCTACTCAAACCCATAGCACCAAATATCAAGGCGGCATAACACGCGATTTGCATTAGTTTAGCTTGGCCGAAAACTGCTAATTTTATTGCCTTTAGTGGTGAGGCGAGTGACATCTTTATTCCTTACATCCAAACGTCTCTACTGAGACCAAAGGCCAAGAATAAAAATGCACAGGACTAAAACCTAAGCTGATTGACGCTACGCCTGACTAAGCCGTGAGCAACAGGTTAGCGTAAATAGCCAGCGCGACCGACATAAAGATGACACCAATAATTGCATCGATAATCGGTGTCAGTCGCTGCAATTTAAGTTGCACCTGCGCCTTAGATAACATCACCGCCAAAAAGCCAAACCATGCCAGCGACAGCGATAACAACAAAACAGCGGAGGCAATTTTAGTGCTAGTGGTGACGCTTGGGGTAATCAAGGCCGAAAACAGGGTTAAGAAAAACACCAATGCCTTGGGATTCAATAGATTGGTATAAAGCCCAGTCAAAAAACCTTGCCTGCGTGACATAGCGCCACCTAAGCCACCAGCAATAGACGCCGCGCCTTCAACGTCAGCAGAAATAGCATCAACATTTGTCCCAGCATTTGTACTGGCACTCGCTTTACGTTTAGCCAGTATCGCAAGGCCTGCACGCAGGGCACCAAACCCCATCCAAGCTAGGTAAGACGCGCCCACAATTTGCACTAATAGATACAGGGTATGCGAACTCTTAATAAGCAGACTCACGCCAGTCAGACTTAAAATCGTGTGGGCTAAAATGGCTATTGAAATCCCCACGGCTGCGGCAATCGCCGTGCTTCTGGACTGCTGAGTCGCAATCTTCACCATAATAGCGAAATCGGGTCCGGGGCTTATCAAGGCAACCGAGTGGATCACGGCCAAGGTGAGTAATAAAGATAAATCCATAGAGATGCGGCTCCGCAAAAAAGTGATGAACGATAACTGAGGCTGTCAGTATGGCCATTTATCGCAGGGCTGAATTGTAATAAATTGCACGATTCTGTTTTATTCGAATTAGTGTTTTTGAACCAGTGACTTTAGAAGCAACCGTTTTCGAAATAACGGTTTCAAAGCAACGGCTTTAAAAGCTGCAATCTTCAACTCTACAGCAATCGTTAAAAGACGAAAAAACTAGAGCATGCGCCGCTGAAATTGCACCGGCGATAATAGGAATGCCTGCTTAAAGGCTTTATTTAAATGGCTCTGATCGAAAAATCCGAATTGCTGCGCCACATCCGCCACTAAAGCGCCATGGCTTAAGGATTTTTTCGCCAACTCTAAACGCACCCGCTTGAGATACGCATGGGGTGTCATCCCTGTTGCCTGTTTAAATTGCCGTAAAAACTGAAACTTACTTAAGCTCACTTCATTGGCTAAGGTTTCAAGCTGAGTATTATGCCAAGGCTCATCGTGAATTCGCTGCTTCACTAAGCTCACCTGCAGCTTAGATAACCCCTGCGGTTGATTCGGTTTAGATATACAAGATGAAACGCCGCTTGGGTAACGCTCCAGCAGCAGATGAATAAAGTTCAGTAAGTGGGACTCGCCCGCGAGCGCACTGCATTGGCCTTGGATCAATAGCTCGTGTAGCTGAATAAAATATTGATAAAGCGTTGAGTCATCCACCATAGGCGCGCTGAAAAAGTGCTCCTTCAACCCCAGTTCTTGACTGACTTCATTCATGTATTCCACGGGGATCGACATCACTTTCACCCGATAACCGTCGGCATCGCGGCTCTGGCCATCGTGGGTTTCGTCAGGATTTAAGGTCGATAGACTGTGCTGACCAAGCTGATAACTACTGCCCTTATTCACAAACTGCTGCGCACCTTGGGTGACCACACCTAAGTGGTAATCCAGATGCACATGTTTATCAAAGCTAAAATGCGTGAATTCCGCCTGACTCAGTTCTATGCCTGATAAGCTGGGATGACGCCAATAGTTAATGTTTTCAACGGGTATTGCTGTACTCATCGCTCGCGGCTATTACCTATAACATCAGTTTTAACACTGGGAAAACTCAAATCCACTAAGGTTCATTCTAGCCTTCATTGTCAGCGCGGCAATAGTAAATTATTGCAGCCATATCGTTTGATGAAATGTGCGCATAGATTGGCACATAGATTAGCGCATTAACTAGCGCATGAATGGGCATTTACATTAGCGCCGAATAAAAACAAAAACGCCCAACTCTGTGGGCGCTTATAAATGCAGACTAGCTTACGTTATAAGTTCTACTCAGCGCTAAGCTCGTCAGTATCACTTACACTTAATATCGATTAATGCGAATGGCTGCCGTGTCCGCCTTGGGCTTCAATCGATTGGCCTTCGCTGTTGTAAAAACCGCTGCCGCCATGTTCAATAAAGCCTTGGTTGATCATCTTAGCGATAAAAGGATCGGACTCACTATCGCCGACATCGGCAAAATCAATATCTTGATAATCTTGGGTTAATACCACAAACGCATCGCTATCAAATGGCTCTACGCCCACCAGCTTGTACGCTAGATTCGGTTGAGATTGACCTAAGATAAACTCAGCGGGCAGGCCGATGGCATCAATCCAAACAAGCTCACTCTCTAAACCGTTAACCTTACCTTCAAAGCCTTGAGTCGCAAAACACGCCTCTTGCTTAGCTTGTGTCTTGGCCATGTGTGTCGGCAATGCTGGCGATACTACATGGTACAACTGGTCGCGATCGTGTTGAATGTTGAGTGCGCGCAAATCACCTTTGCGGTAAGTCACAGAACGTTTTTCAGCGGGGAAATAACGCACGTACTCGCCATTGCTCGACCATTCTTCAAATGTTGATCCATCACGCTGAATAATAAAGTCTTGTCCATTACGGATGAGGGTCATTTGCCATTGCTGGCCCTTGCCATTGGTCACTTGATATTGAGCCTTTAAATGCTCGGCTTGTAGCGTTGGACACTGAGCCTCTTGCGCTGCCATAGCAACACTTGGCAGAACTAAGCTGGATAACATTAGAGCCAATAGACGGTTTTTCATTAGACTTCTCACTTGCTGAACAGGGTAAACACTTAAGCTTTTGTAAACGCTTTGGTATGTTAAATCGTTAGGCTAAAGGCCGATGGATGACGTATGCCATCCATCGGCACTGCTTTTACTTAGCTATTACTGCACTATGTCTTACTGCACTATTTCTTACTTCACTATGCAGAGACTAAGCGGGTCTTACTTAACGGCAGCCGCTTCAGCTTTAGCCACTAAATTTGCCGCGCGGTTCATCACGTGGAAAATGTGGTTCTGCTCAACCGTACCTTGGATAAGATCCGAACTTGGGCCGCGGGCGAAAATCGCTACGTCTTCCCCGGCATGGGTCTCATCGCTTAATGGCACTAGGGCTTCTTGGTGGAATCCGGCACTTTGGGTATCAACAAAGTTCAAGTCCTTACGACCAGCGTCCACTGGGAAGTTGTAACGCTCATCGCCACCTGTCGCTAATGACGCATAGCCCATGCCGTTAGCGTAACCGACTGTGGTATATGGTAAACCGTTAGCATCGGTAGAGTTAGTCACTTCAGCAACGCCGTTGGCGTCGTTCGACTTCACTAAACCTAGGATAGGGTTACCGCGAGTTGGATAACCTGCAATGGTGAACACATGGCTGTGATCCGCAGTGACCATTAACAAGGTATCGTTCGCCGAGGTTTTTTCCATCGCCACGCGTACCGCTTCAGACAATGCCATTGTGTCATACAGCGCACGCGCCGCATTACCTGCATGGTGAGCGTGGTCGATACGGCCAGCTTCAACAATCAGCACGAAGCCTTTTGAGTTTTTCTTCAGAATATCAATCGACTTAGCCGTCATTTCCGCCAGTGATGGCTCGCCAGTCACGCCCGCTTCTTTACGATCGTAGTCGTATTCCATGTGCGATGAGTTGAATAGGCCAAGCAAATGATCTGTGCTTGCCGCATCCACACTGAGGAAACCGTCTCTGTCTTGCACGTAAGCGGCGTTAGTGTATTTAGTCATCCACTCAGCTGTGAGATCGCGACCATCGTTACGCTTACCGGCTTTACCTTCTGGATCAACGGTCGTCTTAGGAATAAAGGCGCGGCGACCGCCACCCATCATCACGTTAAGACCGCTGCCGTAGTTAAAGTCGAGCATTTGCGCGGCGATATCTTTACAGCCGTTAGTCACAGCTTCAGCTGGCAGGTTTGAATCGGCTTCCCAATCACGCTCCGGCACATGGGCGTAAGTCGCCGCAGGAGTTGCGTGGGTTAAACGCGCAGTCGTTACCACACCCGTTGCCATTCCCGCCATTGCGGCAAGCTCAAGTGATGTCACGAGATTTTGATCTTTAGTCGAAGCACAGTTAGCACGAACTACGCCTTCAGCTTGTGAAATCACGCCCACGTCGGTTTTTACACCTGTCATCATCGCTGACATAGTGCCTGCAGAATCCGGCGTTTGGCCGTCGACGTTATAGGTTTTAGAAAGACCCACATACGGCAGAGTTTCGAAAGATAACGAGTTTTCTTCACCCGTTTTGCCTTTTAGCTGGCCTTCTAAAATACGTGCGGCAGTAATGGTTGATACACCCATACCGTCACCCACAAACAGGATCACGTTTTTCGCGGCGCCAACATCATTGTTAACCGTTAAGCCTTCGGCTTTGGTCACGCGAGCTTGTGCATCGACATACCACTGATTCACAGCAGTCCAATCTTTGCCATTGCTACCGTTAGACCCATTTGATCCATTGCTACCCGGTGTACCCGCGGTACCGTTATCACCATCGCTACCGCATGCGGCTAAACCCAGCATGGCTGAAATCGCGACTACTAGTAATTTCTTATTCATTTTTTGCTCCAAAAGTGAGGACTCAGTAACTAATCCGTGATTAGTACTTAGTGCCGCCAAGCTGCTGCGCTTGGTTGATAATGTGGAAGATCACGTTCTGCTCAATCACGCCCTGAACCAGATTCGAACCTGGACCTCTGGCGTGTAAGCTGATGTCTTCACCGGCGTGAGTCTCACTTTCCATTGGGATAAGCGCTTGTTGCATAAAATCTTTATCTTGCGTATCGACTGAGGTTAAGTCGTCACGCACACCCACCACAGCACCTGGGCCGTTGGTATAAGCCAGCGTGGTGTAAGGCTTGTTGTCATTCGCTGTCGCTAACGTGCCATCGACGTTATGCACTAAACCTAAGATAGGGTTACCGCGTTTTGGGTAGCCTGCGATAGTGAACACATGGCTGTGATCCGCTGTTACCATGATCAAAGTATCGTCGCTGCTCGTCGCATCCATTGCCGCTTTCACTGCATTAGATAACTCAACCGCATCGGTCAGCGCACGGCTTGCATTGCCCGCATGGTGACCGTGGTCGATACGGCCAGATTCAACGATCAGCAAGTAGCCTTTATCATTCTTCTTCAAAATATCGAGGGATTTGGCGGTCATTTCAGTCAGTGATGGTTCACCACCTACGTCATCAGCGCGGTCTGCTTCGTATTCCATGTGTGATGGATTAAATAGGCCGAGTAAATGATCTGTGTTGGCGGCATCAATGGCGTCGAAGCCTTTTTTGTCCCACACGTAAGCAGATTTGCTGAAATTATCGACCCAAGCTTTGGTTAAGTCTTTGCCGTCTTTACGTTTACCGGCTTTGTTCTCGCCATCTTTCACTGTTGTGGGTAGGAAGTAGCTACGGCCGCCACCTAATGCCACAGTTAACGAATTAGCTTCATCGCGCATTACCAATTGGCTGGCGATGTCGGTACAACCGTTCGCAACCGCTTCGGCAGGTAAGTTGAAATCGCCTTCCCAATCGCGTTCAGGGGTTTTGGCATAGGTTGCCGCTGGCGTGGCGTGCGTTAAACGCGCCGTAGTGACTATGCCTGTTGATAATCCTTTGGCATTAGCAAGGTCGACCAGAGAAACAAGTTCATTGCCTTTTGAAGACAAACAGTTACCACGTAAGCTGGTATCTGAAATAGAGATAATACCCGCCTTGGTTTTAACGCCTGTCGCCATGGCTGTCATAGTGCCCGCAGAATCTGGCGTTTGTTGGTTAGTGTTATAGGTTTTCACTAACGCCGTGTGGGGGAACTGCTCGAAACTTAAGAAGTTTTCTTCGCCGCCTTGGTTGTCAGCTTTATCCTGCCCTTGCAGAATTCGGGCTGCCGTTAGCGTCGAAATACTCATGCCGTCACCGACAAATAAAATCACATTTTTAGCGGTTTTTTTAGTGTCGACTTGGGCTTTAGCCACCACGTTTGCCGCACTGTCTTTAAACCACTGGCTGTCTGTTTGTGTTGCGGGCAGGACTGCAGCATGCGCTACAACCGTCATTAAGCTGCAGGAGATAGCTGCAGCGATCCGTTTAATATTCATCACGTTCATCACCGATTTATTATTGAGTGTATGAGGGTATTCCCTGTAGAGGCGACCCGATTTTCAGGTATTTATGTGACGAATAGGCGTGATTTGGATGGCGGTTTTATTGCAGCTAAGTGTCAGATTTATTTCAATTAACAATATGCAAGACGTTAAGTTTGACCACCAGCATGGTGGCCAAACTGATCAAAGGATGGGGTAATCTTAGAAATGGTAACTCACGCTCACTCTCACCATACGCGGCTCAACAGGATGATAATGCTGATCTTCTACCCCTTCGGCGGCTTCACTAAGTAAGCGTGATTCATAGAAATAATCTATGTCATGATCTTTACTATCGAACACATTGAGCAGCTCAAGCTTAGTGTCAAAGCGGCGGAACTCAAACTCTGATGAGTAAAAAACCAATAAAACACAGACACATGTTGTTTCCATGTGCCGTATAGCCCATATTTAAAAACAAAAGGACAAGATGTCCGTCAGCAGCGCCAAATCAATGCGAGCTCATTTAAATGACATGGCATAGCTCGAATAATGATGAATCCATTTATTAGGCTAACTATACTCAGATTCAAAATGCTGTAAAAATAACAAATCTAAGGAACAGATGAACAACAAAATAACCTTCAAAAATAGCAGACAAATCGATTCACTCCTTCTCCCTAAGCTGCCCACTCTGAAGTGGTATTGCTGTGCTGGCCGTGGAGCATAAGGATGGGGACTCAGTTCGCACGCACCTTCGCTAGGTTACGGCAACGAACTCGTTCAACCGTTGCTAAGGTTTTATTAATCATCAGCATGTTCGTAGGGATCTGCATCGCGCTCGTCGCCCTAGTGTATATTCAAGGCAATATATTTGATGGTGTACGCACCTATGTCCGCGGTGAAGGCTTATGGGCCAAGGCGCAAAAAGATGCGGTACTTTATCTCAACCACTATTCACACACCCAAAATGATGTGGACTTTCAGCGTTATCGTGCCGCGACGAGCGTCATGGAACGCGATCATCGAGCTAGACAAGCCCTACTCGCCACACCCATTGATGAACAAGCCGCCAAACAGGGTTTTATTCAGGGCCTCAATGACGAACGGGATACCGACTCAATGATCTGGTTTTTCCGACACTTTCAATCCAATCATTATATGCAGCAAGCCATTCAGTTGTGGGGCTTAGCCGATCAACGCTTCGAGTTTGTGGTGCAACTCGCCGAAAATATGCGCATTGAAATCAATCAGCTTGGTGCTAGGCCCGAAGTTCTCGCACAATATCGCCAGCAATTGATTGATGCCAATGAAGAATTGCTCAGCCTAGAAATTGAATTTTCAGCTGTGCTCAGTGAAGGCGCGCGCTGGGTCAAGCAAATGACTTGGTTAATTAGCCTTGGTGCCCTATTGCTGTTTATCAGTATTGGGATCTTCGCCAGTCGGCAGATCATTCGTAATATCGCCAGATCCGAGCGGTTGTTACAGATAAGCGAATCTCGCTTCACTAGCCTGAAAAACTCCGATACTATCGGGATCATTTCATGGCAACTCGATGGCACCATACATGATGCCAATGATCATTTTCTCCAGATGCTCAATTTTGACCGTGCGGATTTAACTTCAGGCTTAATCAACTGGCGCTCAATTACCCCGCCTGAATATGAAACACGTGATGCCATTGCAATTGCAGAGTTAGAACAGTTTGGCCGCTGCCAGCAATATGAAAAACAACTTATCAGCAAGAATGGCGTCTTAGTGCCAGTGATGCTAGCGGCGAGCTTTTTGAATGGCAGCAAACATGAAGGCGTAGCCTACTTTATGGACCTCACCGCCAGTAAGCAGGCCGAAGATAAACTCAGACTCGCGGCAACCGTTTTTAATGCCAGCACAGACGGCATAATGATCACCGATCCCCTGCTAAGCATTATCTCTATTAATCAAGCCTTTACCCATGTTACAGGTTTTACCCAACAGGATTTACACGGCGATGCCAACGACTTCCTCAATGATGGACACAATAACGATGACGCCCGCCAAGCCATGCGAAATCTGTTGCAGCAAGGCGAGCAATGGCAGGGAGAATTATTAAAAACGGTTAAATCAGGCGACTTACTGCCCCTGAGTGTACGCATCAATACAGTGCGAAATGAGCATGACCGCCTGACTCATTTTGTCATTGTGATTACCGACATTGCCGAACGTAAGGCAGAAGAAGAATATCTGCGTCATATCGCCCACCACGACGCCTTGACGAATCTGCCTAATCGCGTGTTATTTCACACTAAACTTGAACAAGCCATAGTGCATGCGCAACGCACTCAAAGCATTTTTGCGGTGTTATTTTTAGACTTAGATAATTTTAAGCCAGTGAATGATTCGTTTGGTCATGATGTGGGCGACAAATTACTGCAAGAAGTTGCGATGCGGCTACGCTCAAGCACTCGGCAAATGGATACCACCACTCGCCTAGGCGGCGATGAGTTTGTGATCTTGCTGGAACGCCTTGCCAATACCCACAATATCGCCCAACTGGTCCCTAAGATAACCCAAGCTATTTGCGAGCCCTACACTATCAATGGTCATCAAATCCATATTGGTGTCAGCGTCGGTTTGGCGCTTTATCCAGAAAACGGCACAGATGCAAAAAGCCTGATCAATCATGCAGATCAGGCCATGTATTCGATGAAAAAAATCAATAAGATTCAACGACAAAACTCAGTCTAAGTCTGACTAGCGAGTTTACGCCTACGTAATCCATCACGAATCACCTCATAGCTGGGGAACATAGTGGCAATCACTAGACTATAACTGAGCCATTTATCTAGCTGCAGTAACGTAAATATCCCCTGTAATTCAGTTCCTTGGCTCTGTACTTGGGTTTGTAATAGTGGCGAACTAAATGCCAGAAAGACTAAGAACGAGGCATAAGCAAGATTGATCCCCATATTTGCCAATAACAATTCACTGGTCCACACTCGGCGGCGTAGTTGCCACAGACTATTGCCCATAGACAGCAAAATAATAGGGCTAAACCATTGCAGTAATTGCTGAGCATTAGCGCTAAAAATCACAGTGCGTGCGGCTAATTGCTCGCTACTCATCCACATAGAACACCATATCACCAGCAAGAGAAAGAGATACGTCGCCAGATCGGCAAACACATCACTTAAACTAATATGCTGCCAACCTGGGCCGACTTTTGGTAGGTTCTGCGGCTGCCATTTCTGGCAATTGCTGCCGGACAGCGGTTTTCCTTGAGCCGAAAAGCTCCAAAAAGACAAGCTAATTGCAGTAAAAGCTAGACAGGCATCGCCGATAAAACCACTAACGATATGCTGGATAAATCTGAATAGATTTCCTTCTGTTGAGCCCAACCATTGCGTCGTTCCGCCCACCACCTGCAACA
>NZ_VXCT01000219.1:0-291 GCF_052850535.1 Shewanella sp. 1180_01 | reverse complement strand
CGCCATTACCATCACCCTGATAAGCATACGTGGAGCCATGACGTGGTGCGCTTAGCGGTGCGCGAGACGGGCAGTTGGATGTTTGCAACTGGGCTTGAAAAGGACGTGTTAATGACCTTTGAGCGCAATTACACAGTCTTATGCAGACGCTTTAGCCGTGGCGAGTTGACCGATATTGAGTTGCCTAAGGCACTGCCTGAAACGGTGACGCGGCCCACTGAGGCGGCAAAGGCGAAATCAATTATTGCCAATTTACGAACCAACCTTGGGCTTAAGGGGGCAAATGATGGC
>NZ_VXCT01000218.1:0-293 GCF_052850535.1 Shewanella sp. 1180_01 | reverse complement strand
TTAAGAAAACTGTGCCGCACCATTATTGCCGACATGGGCGTAGATACCATGGTCGGTGAGCGGATTTTGAATCACACCTTGCCATTATTACTGCGCACTTACGTCAACAGCACCTTAGATAAGGGCATGTTGATGGCGTTGGATGCCTACCACGCACACTTAATCACGCTGGGGTTTGATGATGTGGCGCCCGAGATTATGCGCCAATCGACCACTGAGCCGAGTGAGCCGGACGAGCCGGACGAGCCAATGTTAGTGGGGTGGTTATGACGATGACAATTAGAACAACTAGG
>NZ_VXCT01000217.1:0-294 GCF_052850535.1 Shewanella sp. 1180_01 | reverse complement strand
CCCAGTTGTGCTAATTGTTATTGTCATTGTCATAACCACCCCACTAACATTGGCTCGTCTGGCTCACTCGTCTCAGTGGTCGATTGACGCATAATCTCGGGCGCCACATCATCAAACCCCAACGTGATTAAGTGTGCATGGTAGGCATCCAACGCCATCAACATGCCCTTATCTAAGGTGCTGTTGACGTAAGTGCGCAGTAATAATGGCAAGGTGTGATTCAAAATCCGCTCACCCACCATGGTATCTACGCCCATGTCGGCAATAATGGTGCGGCACAGTTTTCTTAATGCA
>NZ_VXCT01000216.1:0-296 GCF_052850535.1 Shewanella sp. 1180_01 | reverse complement strand
CTGCGCAAACTGTGCCGCACCATTATTGCCGACATGGGCGTAGATACCATGGTGGGTGAGCGGATATTGAATCACACCTTGCCATTATTGCTGCGCACTTACGTCAACAGCACCCTAGATAAGGGCATGTTGATGGCGTTGGATGCCTACCACGCACACTTAATCACGCTGGGGTTTGATGATGTGGCGCCCGAGATTATGCGCCAATCGACCACTGAGCCGAGTGAGCCGGACGAGCCAATGTTAGTGGGGTGGTTATGACGATAACGATAACAATATCAATTAGAACAACTAGA
>NZ_VXCT01000215.1:0-306 GCF_052850535.1 Shewanella sp. 1180_01 | reverse complement strand
CGTGTAATGTGAACCTTGATCGCTATGATATATCACATTCTCAGGCTTACCCCTTAACTCAAATGCCATTTTCAAAGCTTTACAGGTCAGCGCACTATCTGGTGATAATGACAAAGCCCATCCAACAGGTTTGCGGGAAAATAAGTCTAAAACAACAGCTAGATAGGCCCAACGATTACCGACCCAAACATACGTCACGTCGCCACACTTGATCTGGTTGAGTTACTGCAAACTGTCGATTAAGCGTATTGGGGATTGCAACATGCTCTTGTGTCGCTTTTCTATAAGAATGCTTAGGCTGCTGGG
>NZ_VXCT01000214.1:0-311 GCF_052850535.1 Shewanella sp. 1180_01 | reverse complement strand
TGTGTAATGCGAACCTTGATCGCTGTGATATATCACATTCTCAGGCTTACCCCTTAACTCAAATGCCATTTTCAAAGCTTTACAGGTCAGCTCACTATCTGGTGATAATGACAAAGCCCATCCAACAGGTTTGCGGGAAAATAAGTCTAAAACAACGGCTAGATAGGCCCAACGATTACCGACCCAAACATACGTCACGTCGCCACACCACACTTGATCTGGTTGAGTTACTGCAAACTGTCGATTAAGCGTATTGGGGATTGCAACATGCTCTTGTGTCGCTTTCCGATAAGAATGCTTAGGCTGCTGAC
>NZ_VXCT01000213.1:0-311 GCF_052850535.1 Shewanella sp. 1180_01 | reverse complement strand
GGTCAGTGGTTTATTCGCCATCGTTTGCCCCCTTAAGCCCAAAGTTTGCACGTAAATTGGCAATAATTGATTTCGCCTTGGCCGCCTCAGTCGGCCGCGTCACCGTTTCGGGCAGTGCTTTTGGCAATGCCACATCGGTCAACTCGCCACGGCTAAAGCGCCGACACAGCACTGTGTAATTGCGCTCAAAGGTCATTAACACGTCCTTTTCGAGCCCGGTGGCAAACATCCAACTGCCTGTTTCACGCACCGCTAAGCGCACCACATCATGGCTCCACGTATGCTTGTCAGGATGATGGTAATGGCGGGTC
>NZ_VXCT01000212.1:0-316 GCF_052850535.1 Shewanella sp. 1180_01 | reverse complement strand
GCGTGTGAGCCAACCTGAGCCCACGGCGATGGACATGGCGATTGTGGACAGCGTGTTTAGCAAGTTGCGGGTGTTGTTTCCGGTGAGTGCGCCGCGGCCTGAGGACGAAGCAACCCACAAAGCCGAGTGGCTTAAAACTCTGGCGGCGCAGGGGATTGCCAGCCGAGAGCAAGTGCAAGCGGGGTTGAATCGCGCCAGACGCGAGCAGGGCGATAGGCAGTTTTGGCCGACACCGCGCCAGTTTGCTTTGTGGTGCCAACCCACGGCCTGTGATTTAGGGCTGCCCAAGTTAGAGGCGGCGTTTAAGGAGGCAACC
>NZ_VXCT01000211.1:0-317 GCF_052850535.1 Shewanella sp. 1180_01 | reverse complement strand
GGCTGAGCAGTATTGTAAGCCTCTGTCTGAGTGATGCACTGCGTTGCCGATATAGCGTTTATCTTTTATGGCCATTTTTAACGCTTTCACCACACTCTCGGCTTTCATGTCTTTACTCACGTGATGACCGACTATCTTACGCGAACTGGCATCGGTGACCAGTGACAGGTAGTGCACACCTTGGTCTGACTCAAGATAGGTGATATCGCTGACCAGTACATGCCCTGCATCATGCAGTCCTTCCTCTTTCAGCAGATTAGGATGCTTCTTCATCCAGTGTTTGCTGAACGTGGTTTTTGTGTAGCTTTTCTTCGGTT
>NZ_VXCT01000210.1:0-319 GCF_052850535.1 Shewanella sp. 1180_01 | reverse complement strand
TGCTGAGCAGTATTGTAAGCCTCTGTCTGAGTGATGCACCGCGTTGCCGATATAGCGTTTATCTTTTATGGCCATTTTTAACGCTTTCACCACACTCTCGGCTTTCATGTCTTTACTCACGTGATGACCGACTATCTTACGCGAACTCGCATCGGTGACCAGTGACAGGTAGTGCACACCTTGGTCTGACTCAAGATAGGTGATATCGCTGACCAGTACATGCTCTGCATCATGCAGTCCTTCCTCTTTCAGCAAATTAGGATGCTTCTTCATCCAGTGTTTGCTGAACGTGGTTTTTGTGTAGCTTTTCTTCGGTTTA
>NZ_VXCT01000021.1:0-75658 GCF_052850535.1 Shewanella sp. 1180_01 | reverse complement strand
CTATTGGCATGGCTTTACGTTAAATCCAGGCTTAAGGCGTTTAGCGGATTATCAGTTGATTGCGCCAATTGCACAATATACAAGTGAAGGGGGAGTAGGTAATAAGTATTATGAACTAGGCTTTAAAGCTGCAATTTTTCCCGAGGGAAGTGTGAGGCACATAGGTTACCATCGGGGAATTCGTTATAATGCTGATATAGCTAAATGGCGAAAAGATTTCAACGTTGCGTTTAGACGTTTTAAGTCAAAAATACATAAAATATTGAGAGTATAATATATAGCCACTACATGATTAAAGTCACCCATGTAGCTCTATTTTACTTCCTAATCACATTTTTAAAACTTATGTAAGTTGTGATTATTGATTATTGATTACGTCAATCCAGCCTTTACTCCAAGTATCTTTAGCACATGGAAGTGTAATAGAGTTCAAACCATTTTTAGCAAGCTTTTTACATAAATCAACATTATTGAGAGCGCTTGAAAGTGCTTGTTCCATATCTTGCGAAGTTGGCATTACTAATGAGCCATTGTATCCATCAATAATTAGATTTGATAGTCCGCCAATGTTGGAACTCAGTACCATACAACCTGCGGCCATAGCTTCAATCATTGAGAGTGATGTACCTTCTGATCCTAAAGTAGGAATAATAGCGATATGATGTTCTTTATGTACTTTAAAACTGTCATCTGGACCATATTGCATTATATCTACGTTAGAGTCATTGGCAAATAATGATTCTAAATATGGTTTTAAGGGACCATCACCTGCAAAGCTGACTTGAATGTTGTGTTGAGGTAATAATCTTTTTATGATTGGTGCAATTAGATCTATCCCTCGGTAGTCAACAAAGCGCCTGGCGATAATTATTTTAATTTCACTATTATTATTCCATTTTTTTTCAAAGTCAGAGTTACTGATTTTTTCATTATAAAAATTATATATTATTTTTACTTTTTTATTCCCAACATTAAACCACGTGCGATACCAATTTATGAAGTTGTGGTCTACGCATACCAAGGTAGAGTTATTTTTTATGTAAGATAAGTACTTACAGTGGTTTAATAGTGAGGATGTAAACTGAATAAATGAATTGTTAGCTTTTCTCGGTTTATCCCAAGATATTCCGTGTTGAATAGCTATTTGTTTATATCCACTCAGGTTTACAGCGTATGAGTCTGTTGCATAAATGATAATATCTTTTTTCTTATCTGCATTTATTTGTACCCATTTAGCGAGTGCAAATTTCTTTAGGTTGCCACGAAAAAAACCTGTACTAACTCCATGAACATTGACATGTGAAGTTTCGAACATAAATGGCTCTTTGGCTGGCTGCACTAAATGACACTTCCATCCCTGTAGAGATAATACTTCCGTCAGGTTAAGGATGTAGTTTTCTATGCCGCCAATAGTTGTTAATGTGCCATCTAAATTAAACATTGCACGATAAATTATATAAATATTAGACATTAGTCGACCTGATAATGAAATTTTATAATCTTGTGTATTCTTTGGCACGCTTGTCCATCGCCATAAGGGTTAATTGTTTCACCAAAGGCCGAGGGGTTGTCTATTAGTTGTGTAATTTCAGATACGATTTTATCTATGTCAGTACCTACTAATCTAACCGTTCCTGCTGCAACGGCTTCTGGTCTTTCAGTCTTATCTCGTAGAACTAGCACTGGTTTTTTTAAAGAAGGCGCTTCTTCTTGAATTCCACCAGAATCAGTAAGAATAATATCTGCTCGATCCATTAGTGAAACAAAGGATTGATAATCCAACGGTTCTATAAGATGGAAATTATCTAGTTCACCTAAATATTCATATACAGGCTTCTGAACCTGAGGATTTAGATGCACAGGATAGATCAGTTGCACGTTAGGATTTGATAGTGCGATGGTTTTTAATGCCGTGCAGATATTTTCAAATCCGACACCAAAGTTTTCTCTACGATGCCCTGTAATTAAAATCACTTTTTTGCCCTGTAACTGATCAAACAAGGGACTAAGTTCTGAAGGATGACTGTAATTATCTTTTCGGGTAAAGGCCAAGGTTTCAAAAAGCGCATCAATAACAGTATTACCAGTGACGTAAATATGTTCAGGCAAATATCCTTCATTTTTTAGATTTTGTGCCGCTGTCTGCGTTGGGGCAAAATGCAATTTTGACAACACTGCGGTTAACTTACGATTAGCTTCTTCTGGCCAAGGAGAATGAATATCGCCAGTTCGTAATCCAGCTTCAATATGACCAACATCCACTTTTTGATAAAATGCGGCTAATGCAGCAGAAAAGGAGGTGGTTGTGTCGCCATGAACCAAGACGATCTGAGGCTGAAATTCTTTAATGACTTTGCCTACGCCTTCAACGATGGCTCCTGTTAACCATTCCAAAGTCTGATTTGGCTTCATTAAATCCAAATCATAGTCTGGTTTTAATTCGAAAATACTTAATACTTGGTCAAGCATATGGCGATGTTGAGCTGTTACACAAATTTTTACATCTAGTTGTGTATCAGTAGCGAGCATTTTCGCCAGAGGACACATTTTGATCGCTTCAGGTCGGGTGCCAAATACAAGAAGAATTTTCACAATAAAACCTACCCAAGTTACGGATGGAAAGTAATTGCTGTTTTCGGTGTGTTATTGGGCAAAAATGAACCTTTTAAGATTAGTATGTTGGCCAATTAACTGCAGCTGAATAACAATTTTCGAGTAGACATTCTACCTTTTAGGTGGCTCTTTGGCTATGACACATTAGAGAAGCTAGGTTCACTGACGTCTACTTTTTACGCGTAAGACGGCACATCGAAGATACTTTTGCGCTGCGACATAAGCGGGTGATAAACTGCGATATATAGTATTTCAAACACCTTTTTGTTGAATTCATGCACACAAGAGCTATTTACCCTGGGACCTTCGATCCTATCACCAATGGCCATGCTGACTTGATTGAGCGTGCGGCTAAACTGTTTAAACATGTGGTGATTGGCATTGCGGCTAATCCTTCCAAACAGCCAAGATTCACCTTAGAAGAGCGGGTTGAACTGGTAAATCGTGTCACCGCTCATTTGGATAATGTCGAGGTGGTTGGATTTTCGGGTTTACTGGTGGATTTTGCCAAGGAGCAAAAGGCCAGTGTGCTAGTGCGTGGCTTACGTGCGGTATCTGACTTTGAATATGAATTCCAGCTAGCAAATATGAATCGTAGATTGAGCCCAGATCTGGAAAGCGTGTTTTTAACGCCTGCCGAGGAAAATTCCTTTATCTCCTCAACCTTAGTAAAGGAAGTCGCTTTGCATGGTGGCGATGTGAGTCAATTTGTTCACTCAGAAGTGGCGACAGCATTAGCAGCAAAGCTTAAGCTGGCTAAACCTTAGATTTTACCCGCGTACCTGATGGTTTTTACGTAGGCGTTTTGTGTTAACTTTGAGGCATTGTGGCCTCGCGATGATACTTAAAAGGATGTTATGAAGGCTTTTTTAACCCCCACGATCCTTGCTACTAGCATTGCCTCTGGCCTATTTTTTTCTTCAATACTTGCCGCTGCACCTTGGGTCGATGCCTCTGATATTTATCTTAGAGCGGATATTCAAGCGTTGGCCGATGCGGGTGTGATCACTGTTCCTGTGAATACTTATCCCTTGATGTGGTCAGGAATTGGCGGCGATTTAGCAAAAGTAGAGCCTGAATTGCTTTCTCCTAGTTTAGTGCAAGCCTTTGCTCGGGTTAACTTTTACTATCAAAATGCTGTCGATAATCGCGGCAATGCGAGGGTTAAAGTCTCGGGCGCGACCGATCCTGCTCGTTTTCAACACTATGGCTCCAATTATCGCGAGAAAGGTGAAGTGCTGGGCTCCTACGAGTATTTAGGATCGCGTGTTGCCTATAAGGCGACGGTGGCAGAAACCTATGATCCGCAAGATAATAAAAACTTTCGCCTCGATGAGTCATATTTTGCCATCATTTTCGGTAATTGGATTGCGACCTTAGGTTCGGTTGAACAGTGGTGGGGGCCTGGATTTGACTCTACATTGCACCGTTCTAATAACGCTCGCCCTATGCAGTCGCTAACGCTGAGCCGCAATAATGCCGCAGCCTTTGAAACGCCTTGGTTATCTTGGATTGGTCCTTGGACATTTAAAACCGGATTTAGCTTAACGGAAGTTGATCGTGCTGTGCCTAAAACGGCTGAGTGGGATATGCGCTTAAGTGCAAGACCGATTAAGCAGCTAGAAGTGGGTCTGTCGTGGTCGACATTGTTTTGCGGAGAGGGCCAAGATTGTAACTTCAACTCTTGGTGGGATTCGGTTGCCAGCAACTCAGTTTGCCTCGATGGTACAAGTGATTGCGCGCCAGAAGATCGCCGCGATGCAGGCCATAGAACCCAAAGTATCGATATGCGCTATACCAGCTCATTGCAGGATATTCCTGTGGGATTATATCTCGAACATAGATGTGAGAATGGCAGCGACTGCGGCTCACTTTGGGGGATTGATACCCATTTTGGCACATCGGGAAAGCAGTTTAAGCTGTTTATGGAATATTCGGACACCTATGTAAAATGCGATGGTGATAGTGCCAATTGCTTCTATGAAGATCCTGTCTATCTAAGTGGTTCTCGTTATTATGGCCGTGCTTTAGGCTCAACCTATGATAGCGATGCTCAAACGTTTGTGGTGGGATTAGTCGGCCAGTTTAGTAACAGCCGAGGTTTTACCTCTTTATTGCGTTATGCGAAGTTGAATAAAGATGGCACTAATGTGGCGAGCACTTGGGCGCCACAACCACCGAAGGAAGATTTGTTGATGCTTGAGCTTTCTTACCGTATGCCTGTATGGAAAGGCATGTGGAGCTTAGGTGGAACGGTATCGAGATCGGAATTTGATGTTCAAGAAAACGATACTAATGCCACGCTCTTTAGCAGTTTTGAGTATCGCTTCTAATCGTAGCTCACATCTGATAACGACAAAAATGCAATGTTAGCGTGTCTGGCAAATGCCACAGAATACTGTGGTGCGCTGGCCTAAACGGATTTCACTTAATAAGTTACCGCAGATGGTGCAGGTTTCACCGCCGCGACCGTAGACATGCAGTTTTTGGGCGAAGTAGCCCGGCTTGCCATCGGCATTGGTAAAGTCTTTCAACGTAGTGCCGCCTTGCTTAATGGCGTGGGCTAAGATTTGCTTCACTTCGGCAACTAAAACGGTCAAGCGCTCGATATCGATTTTACCTGCTTCGGCTTCTGGATGAATGCCCGCCGCAAAGAGGGCTTCATTGGCGTAAATATTACCCACACCCACCACGATATGATTATCCATCAGGCAGAGTTTGATGGCCTTTTTCTTGCCCGCTAAAGCTGCCGCTAATTGTGTGACATTAAAAGCATTGGTCAGCGGCTCTGGCCCCAGTTTGGCGAGTAATGGATGGGCTTCTTCTGGGAATTCACACCATAGCCAAGCACCGAATCGTCTCGGATCGTTAAAGCGTAAAATGCGGCCGTTGGCGAGCACTAAGTCGATATGGTCATGCTTTTCCACTGGGGTATCGTGGGGCAAAATCCGTAAACTCCCCGACATGCCTAAATGCACTATGCTAGTGCCCGCGTCAGTGTCGATTAATAGATACTTAGCACGGCGTCGCACTTGGCGTATGACTTGGCCGATAATTTGTTTGGCGATGTCAGGCACTGGCCAGCGCAACGAACCATTGCGGATCACAAGATCAACCACGGTTTGTTCGACAAGGAAGGGGGCAATACCCTGACGGGTGACTTCAACTTCTGGTAATTCCGGCATGGATTCTTTCTTATCTTAAGTAAAATGGGGCGGCATTAAGCTGCGGGTTTCGCATCGAGGATCGGTTGTAGTTTAGCTCGTAAACTCGGAGGCACTAAATACCAATTGCCCGCGGGAGACTTTAACGCGCCTTCATTGGGGAAATAGATCCACAGCTGAGCATCGCGGATATCTGCAATCTGAATGACTAATTCTTGTGGATTATCTGTGGTTTCTGGTGCCGCCGTTAAGGGCGACACCCGTATGGTTTGCCACGCCTTTGCCCATTCATCACAGTTGAGGACCGTAGTGTCGCACTCCCATTGTGATGCTTGCTTGTGCAGCCACATCCCATTGAGTTGCAGCTGTGAAAGCGGCGCATTATCGTCAAATAGCAGCTGAGCATCACTCGGAACATTATTGGTCTTGTTATCCATAAAAGTCAGCACGGCGACCATAAAGACACAGGCGACAATAATGACGTTATTCCATTGCTTACGAGTTAATGCCATAGAAATGTGTGACGCTAAGTATGGGGTGATGCTTCGAGTTTATCACGGCAAAATTGAGATGCTAGCCCTTAAGCTATTGAGGGCTGATGCTTAACCGCCAGTGGCGTTCATAAAACGTAGAATTTGTACCTGATTATTGCCAAAGTCGTGTTGCTTAGGCTTGAGGTTAATGCCCGCGAGAATAGCGGCTTTAAGTCTCTCAATATCTGCGGGAAATTCCCTGACTATGCTTTTGAGATCAACAGCATGCTCATTGCCCAAACACAGCAATAATTGGCCTTCGACTGTGACGCGTACTCGATTGCATTCGTGGCAGAAGTTGTGGCTGTGGGGTGAGATAAAGCCGAGATGGATTGGGCTGTCGGCCATAGTGTAATACCGCGCTGGGCCGCCAGTACGTTTGTTAGATAGCTGCAGCGGATAGCGACTTTCTATGATGGCTTTGACTTCATCACTGCTGCAATAACGGGCACGTTTACGCTCGTCTATTTCGCCAAGCGGCATTTCTTCGATAAAGGCGATGTCTAAACGGCGACCACGGCAGAAATCAACTAAATCAATGACTTCATTATCATTCTGCTGCTTTAAAATCACTGCATTAATCTTGATACGTTCAAAGCCCGCCGCAATGGCGGTATCGATACCGTCGATGACTCTGTCTAATTTGCCGTTACGTGTTAACTGGGTAAACAATGTGGGGTTTAAAGTATCTAGGCTGATATTGAGGCGCTTTAATCCTGCTGCAAACATGGGCTTAGCGAATTTTGTCAGCCTTGAACCATTGGTGGTCATGGACAAATCTGTCAGCCCAGGCAGTTTGCCAAGCAGACTCACTAGCTGATCGCAATCGTTGCGAACTAAGGGCTCGCCGCCAGTCAGGCGAATTTTAGTCACACCAAGCTCGGTAAAAGCTTGGGCAATCCAAGCTAACTCTTCGAGGTGGAGTACGTGGTCCTTTGGCAGAAAACAGGGATCTTCCGTCATGCAATAGACACAGCGAAAGTCGCAGCGGTCGGTGACCGAGAGCCGTAAATATTCGACCTTACGGCCAAAGGAATCCACCATTAGACTCATAAAAACTCACTGGATCTTAAAGCAGATCCGCAAAGGGTTGAATAAACACAGTTTCACCTGCATTCACGGCTTCTGCATCATCGCCTATGATGATGAGACAATTCCCTTTGACCATTGAACTTAACATTCCGGAACCTTGGTTGCCTGTGCTGCTCACGTGCAGGCGTCCATCTTTGCCAAGCTGATAAATCCCGCGAATAAATTCGGTGCGGCCTTGGCGGCTTCTTAGTGTTTCATCACTTATTGCGGGGAATAGCTGTGCTTGCCAGTTCACTTCACCCGCCAATTTACGTAAAGCGGGCTGCACAAATTGCAGAAAAGTGACCATTACCGCTACAGGGTTGCCCGGCAGCCCGAAGAATAAGCTATCACCGATTTTGCCGAAGGCGAGGGGCCGACCCGGACGCATGCTAATCCGCCAAAAATCGATTTTGCCTAAGCGGGCCAGTACGGTTTTAATGTAATCCGCATCACCGACTGACACGCCGCCAGAGCTAATGACAACATCGGCAAGGTTGGCGGCTTTAGCCAGCGTCGCTTCGAGCGCGGTTTCAGAATCTTCGATAATGCCTAAATCGATAACATCACAGCCAAGACGTTTCGCCATCGCTTTGATGGTAAAGCGGTTTGAGTCATAGATGCAGTTGGCTTTGAGCACTTCGCCGGGCTGGCTCACTTCATCGCCGGTAGAGAATACTGCAACAGTTGGGCGGCGATATACACTCACGTGATTGAGCCCGAGTGAGGCTAGTAAACCTTGTTCGGCGGCGCTTAGGCGAGTGGCTTTTGCAAGTGCGACTTGGCCTTGAGCAATATCTTCTCCAGCGAGGCGAACGTGTTGGCCAGAAAGAATGCGGCCTTCAAAGCTAACAATGCCATCGACTTCCTTGGCAAGCTCTCGGGGCTGCACTGTATCAGCACCTGCAGGCACTGTTGCGCCCGTCATGATACGCACGGTTTCGCCGACTTTAAGCGTGCCCGAATATTGATGACCGGCAAGAACCTCTCCCACCCGTTTTAAGGTAGCAGGCATGGGGTCTTGATAGATAAAGGCGTAGCCATCCATCGCCGAATTGGTTTGTTGCGGCACGTCGACGGGAGAAATGCTGTCGCTGGCCAGTACGCGATTATCTAAGGCGTCTAAGTCAATCTCTTCGACTTCTGCCACGGGGGATACATGGGATAGAATCTGCGCTAAACCTTGGCTGACGCTGAGGTTTTTGTTGTCGCCTATGGTGCAGGCATCCACGGCTGAAATCGGGTATTGGAGTGGCGCCTCCCAGTTTTGGGCGTACTCAATGACAAAGTCGGCAATTTGGCTGACATTGTTGAGATCGAGTCGGTGTAGCTCACTTGGAAGTGCGTCGCTTGGCAGATGAGTGTCATCGCAACAGGCGATGGCGAGGATATTTTCATCTTGGGTGTAGATAAAAGGTTTGCCGTGGGCGGCGCGGTGCAATTCAATTTTAGGTAAGGCGAGTTTTTTAAAGCCTTCGACAAGGACGATATCGACTTTGTCGGCTTCGATTTGCTTGAGCAAATGGACTAACTCAGGATCGCCATCGCGTGCATCTTCTGTCATCAGCGCCCAGCGCACGTGGGAGGCGACCAGCATTTGCCGCGCACCCGCTTTACGCATTTCGTAACTGTCTTTGCCGGGAATATCCACGTCGAAATTATGGTGCGCATGTTTGATCACGGCTAAGCGCAGGCCACGTTGATTTAATTCGGGGATCAATTGCTTGAGTAAGGTGGTTTTCCCCGTGCCACTGTAGGCACAAAATCCGAGAACGGGAATAGCGAGCGGATTGACGAAGGGGTTACTCATTTGCACCTCTAATTTGGGTTATTGGAGCCTTAGCTATTTGGTAATTTCCATGGCCAGTCGTTGTTTTTGTTCTGGCGTATTCACATTTACAAAGGCATTGGGCTGGTCGGAGAAAGACTCCACAACAAAGTGATGCTTGGCATACCAAAAGTCCACTTTACGCTCACCCGCCTCAAGAAACGCTTTCATCGAGTCACGTAAGCTGGGTTTTAACAGTAAGACGACGGGTTGTTCATATTCACCGTCACTGGCGACGGCTATCTCCGCATCTTCAGCCTTAATCGCTGCCAGCATACGCGGCACAAGGTCGGTTGGCAGCAGTGGGCAGTCGCAGGGCACCACCAATAAGTAGTCTGCATCCGTTTGGCCCATTGCGGTGATCATTCCCGCCAAGGGGCCGAGGAAACCAGTATGTTCATCGCTTATCACCTTAAAACCGAACTCAGCATAACGTGTTTGGTTGCGATTTGCGTTGATCAGGATCTCCTTAACCTGAGGTTTTATTCTGTCTATTGTGTGCTTAATCATGGCTTCGCCGTTTAATTCGACGAGTCCTTTATCGTCGCCGCCCATGCGACGCGCCATGCCACCGGCGAGAATAACGGCATCAATTTGCGATGACATATAAAGACTCCTGTGCTGGCAAAGATTCTGGGTGTTGATAAGAGGTCGTCACTCGTTCGCCTTCTATGTGCCACTGCTGTTCGCAGATGGAGGTTAACGCGCAATTCTGATGACTACTCAACAACATACCTGTGCCTTCGTGTTTGAGTTGTTGGATCATTTTTAATACTAGCTCTTGGGAATCCTTGTCCATATTGGAGGTCGGTTCGTCGAGCATTAACAGTTTAGGTTGTAGGATCCAAGCGCGTGCAATGGCGAGCCGCTGTCTTTCGCCGCCAGAGAGATTACTGGCTCTGGCGTGTAGCAGTGACCCTAGTTGTGCCATCTCAATCGCTTGAGTAATACGTTGTTTCGCCTTGGCTTTTGTTTCTGAACTGAAATTCAGCCCATAGGTGAGATTATATTCCACTGTGCCGTCGAACAAATAAGGATGTTGGTGCAGATAAACGGCTTTGCCTAATAAGGGATTGCGTCGCCACCAAGCATTTTTGGCAAAACCCACAGTCTCAATTTTACCTTTAGTTGGCGCCATCAAGCCCGCAAGAATTTTCATCAAGGTCGATTTACCTGTGCCGTTGTCGCCTTGCAGATAAATCACATCCCCTTGGCAGAGCGATAATGCGTCGGCCTTGAATAACAGGCGCGCACCAAAGGACATCTCTAAGTCACGGGCGATCAGTTTGACTTTCGTCATTGCTTAATGGCTCCTTGGCATGGCTTTGCCGCGTAAACCACCGAGGGCAAAGTTGAGGATCAAGGCCAAGATTAGCAGCACTAGCCCGAGGGCGATAGCTTGGGCGAAGTCGCCTTTGCTGGTTTCGAGTGCGATAGCTGTGGGTATGTTACGGGTTACGTTTAAAATATTGCCGCCGACCATCATAGAGCAACCCACTTCGGTCAAAATACGACTAAATGCCGCGACAATCGCCAGCAGTAAGGGCATACGTAGCTCGCGGCAGACAGTCCACACTGCGCGGCACCAAGAGGCACCTAAAGTGCGTGAGGTTTCCCATGCTCTACGGTCAACGCTAGTAAAGGCGGCTTGGCTCATCGCAATCAGTACCGGCGCGCAGATCAACATTTGCCCGAGGATCATACCTTCTTGGGTAAATAACCATTTTAGATCGCCCAAGGGGCCATTGCGGGTAAGTAATAAATAAACCAGTAGACCAATAACAACAGTGGGGATGGATTGCAGAGTTTGAACTAAATTAGTGACGATCCATTTGCCACGAAACGGCGCAAATGCCAGCACAAAGCCGAGTACCATAGAAGGCACCAGCGTGATGAGCAGCGCCGCGAAAGAAACCGAAAACGAGATCGAAATGATGGACCAAACGTCGGGGTCTAAAGAAAACAGCAGGCTTAACGCCTGCTGTAATAGTGCTAGCCAGCCGTCGCTCATTCGCTATAAGTTGCCTTGAACAATTGCTCGCCATCAACTTTGAAGTTATTGATCATGCTTTGACCTTCTTTGCTGATCAACCAGTCACTGAACGCTTTAGCGCCTTTGTGGTTTAGATCTGGGTACTTAGCAGAGTTGATCAGGATAACTTGGTATGGGTTGGCTAAGGTTTTGCCGCCATCGAAATCAACACCAAGATCTAGCTTAGTTTTGTAAGCTACAAAAGTACCACGGTCAGATAGAGTGTAACCTTGCATTTCGTTTGCCATTAGCAGGGTTTTGCCCATGCCTTGACCTACTGACGTGTAACCTTTGAAATCGGGTGTCACACTTGCCGCTTTCCATACTTCTAACTCTTTGATGTGAGTGCCTGAGTTGTCACCACGAGAGATAAAAGGTACGCCTGATTTGGCAATTTTCGCGAAAGCTTCTTCGGCATTTTTGCTGTCACGGATTTTTGCTGGGTCATTTTTAGGGCCCAGTACCACGAAATCATTTTCCATGATGCCACGGGGTTCAACACCAAAACCGTCGGCTACAAATTTAGCTTCGGCACTTGGCGCATGAGTCATAACTAAATCCACGTCACCTTGCTCACCCAGTTTCAGGGCTTTACCTGTACCAGTGGCGATAACTTGAACCTTGTAGCCAGATTCACTTTCAAACTTAGGTAACAGTTCTTTTAATAGGCCTGAGTTTTCAGTGCTGGTGGTCGTGGCTAACTTGATAACTTCAGTCGAGTGAGCGGGTAAAACGGTGAACATACTGGCTGCAACAACCAGGCCCAGTAGTGACTTAATATGAGATTTCATGTTTAGCATGGGTACTCCTTGGCGAAAAATAGGATTCCAACTCAAATGCCTACTGAGTGGAAGGTCTCGTAAATTGTAATACGTTCGGTTGAAAGCAAATTAGATGCCAAGCTGAGAATGCGGTCCTTTTCTTCACAGCTTAACCTAATTTGTGAGCTTGATCCCAAGCTTAACAAATACTCTACAGACAAATTGTCTCAGCACCTACTTCCTGTGGTTCATAGTGACCTATTCATCTATTTTCAGTGCTAGAATTGGTCGCAAATGAGTCAAAATGTCCAGAAGCAGACAATATGAGCCAGATAGATAATAACCTCAAGCCTCTTCCATCGGCAGTATCGGTACTGATTGTTGACGATGAACCCGGAATGCGCAGTTTTTTAAATAAGGCACTCTCGAAGAAATTCGCCTTAGTCGAAACAGCGGGCAGTATCGAAGATGCGGAGCAGCTACGTAGTCGCTGCCATTTCGATTTGCTTATCGTCGACATTCGCCTGCCAGGCCGCTCAGGTATCGAATGGCACGAAGCGTTGGATGAGCAGGGTCGTCGTTCGGACATTATTTTTATGACCGGCTATGCCGACATGGAAGTGGCGATTACTGCGCTGCGCGCGGGTGCATCTGACTTCATCATGAAACCTTTCCACCTTGAGCAGATGATGACAGCGGTCGATCGTTGTATTGAACGCCGCCTGCTCAAACGCGAAAACTTGATGCTGCGCCGTGAGGTTTCAATCGGTTACTCATCGACCATTATTGGCAGCAGTGAGGCCATGAAGTCGGTGAAACACATTATCGAACGTGTGGCGCCGACCAATGCCGTGGTGTTGATCCAAGGTGAGTCGGGCACGGGTAAGGAATTAGTTGCACGCCAATTGCATTTGCTCAGTGGACGTCAGGGACCTTTTGTCCCCGTTAACTGTGGCTCTATCGCCCCTGAATTGCTCGAAAGTGAACTGTTTGGTCATACCGCAGGTGCATTTACGGGTGCGAAAGGCAATCGTGAAGGTTTATTCAGTTTTGCCTCGGGCGGGACGATTTTCCTCGATGAAATTGGCGAAATGCCACTGAAAATGCAAACGGCATTGCTCAGAGTATTAGAGCAAAAAGCGATTCGCCCAGTGGGCAGCGAGAAAGAAGTGAACATCGATGTGCGAGTGATCGCGGCAACCAACCGCACTTTGATTGATGAAGTGGATGCGGGGAATTTCCGCCGTGACTTATATTATCGACTGAATGTGCTCGATATTTTAATCCCGCCATTACGTGACAGACCCGAAGATGTGGTCGAGTTAACCCATCACTTCACCCGTCAACTCGCTGCCGAATTAGGGGTTAGAGAAGTCGTGTGGAGCCATGAGGACATGGTGAAGTTGCAACAACACGAGTGGCCAGGCAATATTCGTGAGCTGCGCAATATGATTGAGCGCTGTATTTTGCTGGGCAAGCCGCCTGCGGAATATTGGAAACAACAGCTAAAGAGTGAGTCTTTATCGACATCGGGTTATCCATTGGATTGGCCATTAAAAGAAGTCGAAAAACACCATGTGACTAGCGTTGTGGACTTACATTCTGGCAATAAGTCTGCTGCAGCGAGGGATTTAGGCGTTTCGCGTAAGACCTTAGATCGTAAGTATAAAGAGTGGTTTGATTTCAGCGGCGATCAGGAGTCATAGGGTGTCATTCTTCACTCACTTTTTTGGTGTCAGTTGGCAGCAAATGCAGGCCAAGGTGCGCTATCGCATATTAATCCTGACATTACTGCCTATTCTGCTGACACTGGTGAGTTTAGTGTTTATCACTATTTACTGGAATATCAGTTACACAGGTAAGCAGCTGTTTATGAAGGTTAAAGCTGACTTATCTGTTGCTGAAAATACCTTGCAGCAAGTGCAAGTTCGCCAAGAAAAACAACTCGAACGTGTGGTAACGTCTTGGACCTTTCAAAATGATTTTAGGCCACTTTTCAGTGGTAAAGAATTAACTGGTGAAGTCATTCACAGAGCCAGTCTCGACGCATTTCTCCTCGAACAGAAAAAACAACTTAACCTCGATTATCTGCGTCTCGTCACTGTCGCCGAAGCGGCCGCTGACCCTGATTTACGGCAGATCCTCCCAAAGATAAACGGGTTATTACCTTATTCCGGCTTGATGGTGTTGCCGCCCGAACGCTTATCACGCATCGACCCAGAATTAGCGGTCACTGCGAGCATCCCGATAGTCGCGACTTTGCGGGCGCAGAGTCCGACAAAAACCGTTGAAGAACGCGGTTTATTGAGCCGTAGTCTGCTGCCCGTGCCTGATATGCAAGGTAAAGTGGCTTGGTATCTGGATGGCGGCATCCTGTTCAATCGTGACACGCGGATTGTCGACCACATTCGTGATCTGGTGTACGACAAGGGTACCTTACCCGAGCGCTCCATCGGCACTGTGACCATCTTCTTAGATAACATCCGTATCTCCACTAACGTGCCACTGCACTTCTATCCCACGGGCAACGAGACGCAAGGTCGCGCGCTGGGCAGTTTAGTGTCGGAGGAAGTTAAGGAGAAAGTGTTAACCCAAGGCGAGCAATGGGTCGACCGCGCTTTTGTGTTTAACGATTGGTTTATATCCGCTTACGCTCCCTTGGAAGATATTCGCGGCCAGCGTGTTGGCATGATCTATACGGGGTTTTCTGAGTCACCTTTTATCCATAATTATTTATTAAATATCATAGAGCTGGGCACGATTCTAATGTTGGTGCTGCTGGTGTCGGGCTTGCTGGTTTATCGCGGCGCCTACAGCTTGTTGCAGCCGATTGAGCGTATCCACCACGTAGTGCAGGCGGTGCAGTCGGGGCGCAATATTCGTATCGGCGCGTTAGGGTTAGATAGGGATAACGAGTTATCGAACTTGGCCGAGCAGTTCGACAGTATGCTCGATTTACTGCAGCGCCGAAATGCTCAGATCCAAGCGGCGGCAGAGCAGCTTGAAATGAAGGTCGAAGAGCGTACCCGCAGCTTGCAGGACAAAACCTTAGAGCTGCAACGTAACGTGGCGTTACTGAATGAAACACGTCAACAGCTCGTCACCAACGAGAAGCTTACCGCACTCGGTGAATTGACCGCAGGTATTGCCCACGAAATCAATAATCCGACCGCCGTTATCCTCGGCAACATGGAGTTACTGCGCTATGAGCTTGGCGATAACGCCGAAGTGGTAAAAGAAGAAATTGATCTCGTTATTCAACAGGTGGGACGGATCAGTACCATTATCCGCAGCCTGTTGCAGTACAGTCGTCCGGGCGAATTTAACGCCCCGTTAGAAATGCATCCGATTACCCCCATTATTGAAGAGATGCTGGTGTTAGTGCGGCATTCGATTCAGAAACAAGAAGTAGTTTTGATCACTGAGTTAAACGCCAGTTGTCCAGTGCAGGTCAATCGACCGCAGTTGCTGCAAGTCTTGATTAATCTGGTAGTAAATGCGGCGCATGCGATGGACGGTAAAGGACGTATCTGGGTGCGAACCTATGACTGGGTGCAGCAAGATATGCCGATTGGCGTCAAAATCGAAGTGGAAGATGAAGGTTCTGGAATAGCACCAGAGCAGCTAGGGCGGATTTTCGACCCCTTTTACACCACGCGTAAGGATGGCACAGGTTTAGGGCTTTCGCTCAGTTACGGCATTATTAAGCGGATTGGTGGCACGATAGAAGTGAGTTCAACCTTAGGTAAAGGTACGTTATTTACCATAGGCTTGTACCATGAGGCGAAGGAAGATCAGCAAAACAATCCCTACGAGGGATTACACATTGCGGGCAACTACAGCGATATGTCTGCCGATTAGCTTATCGATGAGTTTTGCCGAGTGAGATATGGCAGCTTGCCGTATTCGATTGATTACCTGTCATTAAAATATGGCTGCAGTTGTTGGTTCTACTTTATGTGGCTTTGCATCACCGAATTTTAGGCAAAAAAAAGCCGGATGATGAATCCGGCCACAAAGAGTGTGTGTGAGCAATGTCGTGCTTGCAAACTCAGGAGCTCCGTAACAACGTCGATTACCAGTCATCGTTGTTAAAGATGAGTTTTGGAACGCACGTTAACGATAATTATTCTCAATTGTGTTTGCAAGCTATTTATTGAAAAAAGTGCACATCTTTACAAATATCGTTTCGCTCTCATCCATTAACGGTTTAGATCGACTTACGTAGATGCAGTTTATGGTCGACTAAGCTTTTAGGATCGGCGTTGAGCTCGGTAATTAAATATTGATTACTGATCAACAAATTAAGCATCGCAGGGAAACGGTTCATCGTTTTCACCTGAATATGGTTATAACCTTGACGGCGTGCCCAAGTTTCTTGATATTCAAGTAGACTCTGCGCTAAGCCTAAACGTCTAAAGTCGGAGGCAACGCCACCTAACCAGCTATAAAATATAGCCTCTTCTTGCTCGTAACCCAGTTTAAATCCCGCCAGTTCACCTTCCACATACGCGACTAAGATCAAACACTTCTTGCCCTGTAAGCGCTGATTTAACACTTCGCTGGTGAGTGGACGATCGAGTTCAGGGATTTGTTGACTAAGTTGGATAAGCTGAGTGGTTAACTCGGGAGTCAAACCTGACTCTGCTTTAGTTTCGATAGAATACATTGCTTGCTCTCATAAAAAAACAGCCCCACTCGCGCGTTAACAGGAGCAGGGCTGAACTATTAACTGGTCAAATTATAACAGGTCTGGCCAGTTGAGTTAATCAGGAAATTGATTCTTGCGGATTGGTGCGCAAAATCTTGTCTTGTAAGACTTTTAGCAAAACCCCGTAGGCAGGCAGGAAAAGACCTAAGCTCACGATCAGCTTAAAACCGTAATCGACAGTAGCGATTTCGGGCCAATTGGCCGCCATAAAGCTATCGGAAGAGGCGTAAAAGGCGATGCTGAAAAACACTAAGGTATCGACCAGATTACCCACTAAGGTCGATGCCGCAGGCGCGACCCACCAAGAGCGGCTCATTCGCAGACGGGCAAAAACCTTAATATCCATTAACTGACCAATCAAATAAGCAGCAAAGCTGGCAAAAGCGATTCGGAACACAAAGGTATTCCACTCTGCAAGTGAGTCAGCGCCTTGGAAGCTACCTTGATGGAACACGACACCCATCACGTAGGAAATCATCAAAGCAGGAACCATAGCTTTGAGTATGATGCTACGTGCGGCTTGTTGGCCAAAAATACGGACAGTGAGATCTGTGGCTAAGTACACGAATGGAAAGCTAAATGCGCCCCAGGTTGTGTGGTAACCAAATAGCTGAAATGGCAATTGTACTAAGTAGTTGCTGACGCAAATAATCAGTATATGGAATCCTACTAATAGGAATAAGGCGCGGCGAAGCTGCGCTGTGGTTAACATTAACATATGTGGCCTTTTTAGTTGTGTAGGGCGGGGTGAGGGAACCCGCTAATTTTCAATTTATTATGTTTACGACAATATCACCGAACATTACCGATCGCAGCGAGGCGAAATCGGGCCGCCATTATAGTGGTCGAGTTTTAAGATGCAAGCCTGCTGTTTAAATGTACGCATAGAATGAAAACTCTTCTACACTTTGAGTACGTCGAAGGAGGATAGCCATGAGACGATTCTTTGCTATTTTTTGCTTACTTTTAGCCGTGTTACCTGTATCCATTTGCGCCGCTCAGCCGATTGTCGTCAATGTAGCGACTGCATCGTGGGATGATTTTGCCAATCGTGATGAAACGGGCTATTACTTCGAGTTACTTCAGCGGGTTTTCCCTGAGCCAGAATGGCAACTCAAGGTGCAGTTTATGCCCTTTGCCCGTAGCCTTTATCTGGTTGAACATAATCGTACCGATATCACCCTCAGCGTTTATAAGGGAGATACTAAAAAGGCGCTGTTAACTGAGAATACGGTTGAAGTGGATTCTATCGATGTAGCGGTGACCGCCGAGTTAGAGGCGACTTGGACAGGACTTGAGAGTCTATCCCATAAGAGGGTTCAGGCCATGTTGGCCTATCGATACAATATGTTGACTCCCGTGCCCATGTACTACGAAGAAAGCAGCGATATGCTGACTATGCTCAATAGCTTAAATGCAGGGCGCATAGATGCCGTGCTGGATTATAAATCTAATTTGCTTATGTATGTGCCTAAGCTGAAGGCGCCACAAAATTTTGTGATTATTCAAGGCGTACTCAAGGCTGAAACCTATTTCGCCTTCGCGAATACTGAAAAAGGTCAGATGCTGAAACACCATTTTGACCTTGCACATAAACGTTTAATTGATTCGGGTGAACAGGACAGGCTTTACCTTGAAACGCTTGAAAAACGAAGGGTTGATGGTGAAAAATAGACCTTAGGCTTATTACATTTCGAACAGAATCGACATGATAGTCGCGAGTTTATTTTCAAGCTCTTGCCACTCAGCTTCGGGCTCAGAACCCGCAATAATTCCCGCCCCCGCAAATAGGTTAATCCGACCCGGTTCGATCAACGCACTGCGGATAGCCACCGAAAACTCACTCTCATACTTATTGAAGTAACCGCAGGCACCTGCGTACCAACCACGAGTATAACCTTCACGCTGACGAATAAAGTTCAATGCCGAATGCCGCGGCAAGCCACCCACTGCAGGGGTTGGATGCAGTGCTTGCAACAGTTGGAAATCATTTACGCCCGGCTTTAATTCGGCTCGAATCGCGCGGTGCAAATGTTGAATATGATTCAGTTTAAAGATGGTCGCTAATTCATCGGCACCGACATAATTGCTCAGCGGCGTGAGCATATTCACTATGTGGCTACGAACGAGTTGGTTCTCTACGCTATTCTTGTTGTCTTCTAACAGGGCATTCGCCAGCGCAATATCTTCTTCTTGGCTTAAGCCGCGTACCGTTGTGCCTGCTAACGCCTCGGTGAATAATTCCTGCTGACGGCGGCGGAACAAACGCTCCGGTGAGCAAGAGATAAATGTGCGTTCAGGGCTGAATTGAAAGCCAAATTGGAAGCTGTTGGGATTACGTCCCTGCCAGCACGCCAGTACCATCCAAGGATCGATAGGTTCGTTCACTTCAAGCTGAGTTAAGCGGGATAACACCACTTTTGGGGTGTCTTGATTGAACTTTGGCTCGACCACTTGCTCCACTAATGTCTTCCAGCGTTCAAAATTGGGCTTGTCACTACGGCCAAGTGGAACGATTTTCTTCGGCGGCGAGAGTGGTTTCGCGGGCATCACAGCTTCGATAGCGGCGATGGCCTTGTCGATTTCGCTATGGTGATCATTCTCGGCAAAATTTAGATTCACCAACAGACTAAACTTGCTACCGCTGCGTCTAAATTCAATGCGCGGCAGGATAAAGCGACTATTACCGAACTCTGGCCAAGATTCTATGGTGCGATCAAAGGCAACACCGCCGTAGTAACGAATATTTTGATTCGTCGATAAGGCTCGCTGCTCTTGGTAGGCGATGGCCAGTTGTTGATCGTTAATACCGGTTTCGAATCTGAAGTCTTTACACGCCCCTATCGCCGCGACTTCTTCGATTCTGTCGCGCCCATGCCAGTAGATACGCGGAAATTGCGTTTGCGATGCCAGCCATGAAATTAAAGGCATAGCGACAGTATTAAGCGACAACTGCACTATCGGCTCCGTCGGCGGAACTTGCTTTAATTGAATGAGTTTGTCGATGAGAGACTTAAGGTCTTCTGACAGGGCATGAACGGGCAAATAGAACTCCAAAGCAAAGATAAGGGATGAAGGCGAAAGCTGAAGGTCACTCTGTCAGCATCAATGAATTCGACTCAGGTTAATGTACTCTTTTTCAAGTCATTTACCTTTAGTTGATTCAGCTTGTAAATAAGAATCTTTCGCTCAAATTAAAGGCCAAGGTCTAGAGTGTCAAGATGTAAGCCCCCAGCGTGTGACTTTCGCCATAGTCTCATTTTACGCTGCTAAAAAATGTGACATGAGTGGGTCTTTTTGTCGGATAAGTCACCCTTGGTGGACATTTTGTCTCTTGGTTACGCCATGCGCTTTCCCTTTGTTTCAATTAGTCGATCTGGGTTGGTTTTTAAACGTTTTTCGGTTGAGACAGAATCATCGCGGTTCACAATAGCGGGCACATCTTAAATTTTCGACGTGACAACAATAATATGATTACCAAGAATACCCTCTTTAGAGTGTCATCTTTAGCCTTAGCTATTGGTCTTAGTTTTACTGTTCAAGCCGATGAAATCGCCCGTGATCCGCGACTCAATATCAATGAGGTGATCGTCGTGCATGGTGACGGCGGAGAAGCCAGTGAAATGGCGACGACCCATTGGAGCATTAGTGAAGAAGAGATCCGCGCAACCGGAGCGCAAAGCCTAGATCAAGTCTTAAAGAATGTGCCGGGTGTGTACATTCGTGTTGGTGGTGACGGAACACCAAGGGTCGATATTCGTGGTTTTAAAACTCGCCATGTGACCTTGTTGGTCAATGGTGTGCCTATGAGCAGCGCCGACGATGGTCAGTTCGACCCGAGTATTATTCCCACAAGCCAAATTGCCTCGGTAGAAGTCTCTGTCGGCCCCACATCTGTGCTTTATGGCCCAAGTGGTGCGGGCGGCGTGATCAACATTATTACCAAGCAGGGCAGCACGGCACCAGCTCTGGCTGGGCGCCTCGAAGCGGGTAAAGACAATACATTAAATGGTGATATCAGCGCCGCAGGTTCGGGTGAGGACTGGCAAGGCTTGGTCAGTATCAGTCGCCAGCAAACTGACGGCTTCCCTATGTCGAATGACTTTGAACCGACGCAATACCAAGACGGCGAATTGCGCGCGAATTCAGATAAAGAAGTCACTAACGTTTATGCCCAAGGCAGTTACTGGTTATCTGATAAAACTCAATTGATTGCCAACATGGCACTGCGCAGTGGCGAATGGGGAAAGCCCGCCCGTGACGGCACTGGTAGCGGCAAGCTCAAATTTGAACGCACTGATGATTATGACGCCCATACTTTCCAACTGGGATTAGCACATCAGTTTGATGACACTTTCACCCTGCGTGGCTTTGGCTATCACAATCAAAGCGATACCTTAGAAGCCTCCTATGCCGATGAAGCCTATCAGGCGGTGACGCTGTCGCAAGATGGACGTTCGGTTGTGCAAGGTGTCAATCTGCAGTTAATCACAGACTTGCATACCGCGGGTTTATTCACGACTTCGGTCATTGCCGAGAAACAGAGCTGGAAGTCTGTCGTCGATACTTATACGGCTAATACCGGCAGCAATAATGGCGGTGGAACAGGCACAGGAGGTGGAACAGGCACAGGTGGTGGAACAGGCACAGGTGGTGGAACAGGCACAGGCAGCGCCGAGAACTTAAATGATTCTGCCTGGTTATATACGGCCGCGGCTGAGTATCAGTATCAATCTGAGCTGCAGTACGGCTTTACCTTAGGTGGCGCTTATCATTCACTCGACACCACAGATAGTACCGATGGCAACTATTCGGCCATGGCCTCCAGTTATTGGCAGGCGGCGCAGGATTCCCGCTTAAGCTTAAGTGTGGCACGTAAAGTGCGTTTCCCCTCTATGGTGAACTTGTATTCGCAGCTATCTGGCAATAGCGATTTAGAAGCCGAAGAGTCTAAGCATGTGGAGCTGGGTTTAGAGCAGAATCTGCCGGCGAGTACCGATTTCTCCCTTTATGGCTATTACACTGATGCGAAAAATTACATCGCCAAGGATGTCGATGGTTTCTACCAAAATATGGGGCGTTATAAGTTCAAAGGGGTAGATTTCCAAATCAATAACCATGCGATTGAGCACTTAGATCTGAGCTTCTCTTATAGTTTTCTCGATTCAGAAGAGATAGACGGCGACGATACCTTAGATGCTTTGCAATATCGTCCACGTCACCAGTTACGTTGGCAGATGAGTTACGAATTTCCCTTCGAGACTCAAGTTCACCTCAACGTGGAGCGTATTTTAGACCAAGTCTATGCGACGCAGGTGAAGGTTGGCGGTCAGACCCAATATCAACAGCAGTCGTTAGACAACTACACCTTAGTAGACGTGAATTTGGTACAGCCATTAATTCGTGACAAGTTAGATGTTTACCTACGTGCGACTAACTTGCTGGATGAAAATTACTACCAGAGTGAAGCTCTGCCACAGGCGGGACGACAGATCTTCATCGGTGTGAACTGGCAGATCTAAGATGAAACTCCTAGCGCTCGAAGGCGTTAGCTTCAACTATGGTAGCCAGTTACCGACTGTATTGCAGGAGGTTTACTTGGCCATTGGCACTGGCCAATGCCATTGCGTGAGCGGTCCTACGGGCTCTGGGAAATCGAGTCTGCTAAACCTACTGGTGGGCGTGTTAAATCGCCCGCATGAAGGCGACATCTGGCGTTACCCACAATTGGTTACGGGTCTGGTGATGCAAGACCCGCAAACTCAGCTCCTTCGGCAAACCGTTGGTGCCGAAGTGGCTTTCGCCTTAGAAAATCTCGGCATTCCCGCTGAGCAAATGCTACCTAAAGTGCAATTGGCACTAAGGCGAGTGGGCTTGTATCTGCGTCTCGATACCCAAGTCAGCACGCTTTCCCTTGGTCAAAAATATCGTTTAATGATAGCCGCTCAACTGGTGTGCGAGCCGCATTTACTGCTGCTCGATGAGCCTTGGGCACAACTCGATGATCACGGTGTGAGTGAGCTGCTGGTCGTACTTCGCAATCTTATTCAAGATGGCATGGCGCTAGTGTTGGTTGAACATAACGCCTCGGCCTTCGCTGAGATTATTCAGCATTACTGGCAGTTAGAGGCGGGCAAGTTATCCGAAGGCATCTATACCGTGAACGATGCGCCGCAAGTTGAGGCGCCTGCGTGGCGAAATCAGCCTAAGTTTGAGCATTTGGGCAAAGTCTTGGTCAGCGCCGAAGCCTTTGATTTTGGATTCGATGCTTGTCCCATGTTATTTGCGTGTCCGCACGGATTCCAACTGCTGGCGGGTGAGATAGTGACCTTAGTGGGAGATAACGGCTCTGGTAAAACTAGCTTGTTGAAAACCATAGCTGGCGTACTCAGTTCAAGGCAGCGTCTTCCGCTTAAAGTGCTAGGGCGAAGACCTAAGCTAGGGATTTATGGCGCTGAGCTGGGACTGCTGATGCAAAGGCCGAGTCGACAATTATTCGAGACCAGCGTGCTCGCCGAAATGCAGTTTAGCCTTAGGCGTTTTGAACTCCCCAAAGAACGCGCGGCGCAGATGTTGGATGAATTGGATTTATTTAGCTTAGCTCAGCTGTCGCCCCACAAATTATCCTACGGTCAACAGCACTTGATTGCCTTAGCGTCACTCGCCTGTTTACGCCCTAAAGTATTGCTTTTGGACGATCCATTGGCGGGGATGGATAAGCATTACTACGGCAAAGTGTGGTACTTGCTGAAGCGGTTAAGCTCTCAAGGTTGCGCTATTTTGCTCAGCAGTCACAGAAGCATTGAACACAGCGCTGTATCACGGCAATTGAGTTTGCGTAATGGTTTATTGGTGGAGGAATTGATTGAAACAGGAGAGCGTTATGTGGGCTAGTTGTCGGCGCCTACGCGCGCTGCGGCATTGGAGTTATGAGCGGCGGGAAACGGCACTCTGTGCGTTGTCGCTGCTATTGGTGTGCGTGCTCTCAGCCTGTGCTTTTGTATTGCCCGCTGCTTTACTCTTGCCATTAGCAGGGCTTAATGGACTGCTTGTTATCCACGGTTTGCTGCGGCGCGGCAGTATTTGGGGCGTGCTAAAGCTAGGTTTAGTGCAATTGAGCATCACTTTGAGTCTGTATTTAATCCTCTATGGCGTTGAACATTTAGCCCAAGGCGCCGTGGTAGTTGCGCGTATTATTTTGGCGACCATTCCCGGTTGGTGGTTGTGTATTACGGCGGCTCCCGAGCGGATTGGTGAAGTGTTAAGTGCGTTTTTACCGACCAAGTGGGCCTTTGTGGTCGCGGCATCCTTAAGTTTATTGCCCTATATGGCAGATGAAATTCGCGAGATATATCAGATCCAGTGTCTGCGCGGGGCTCGCATTACACCTAAGGCGCTGCGTAACCCTAAAAATTGGTCCGAGTTGGTGTATTGCGTGTTGTTTCCCGTCTTAATCCAATTACTTAAATTATCTCGCCAGATGGCCGTTGCAGCGCAGAGCCGTCACTTTGGTTTAGCGCAACGGCCAACACATTGGCATTCACCGAGAGACAAAAATGACTAAAAAAATCCCGCTGAGTCTACAAGACTCCTTATTTGTCGGCTTTTGCGCCACCTTGCTGGTGGCATTAACGGGCATGTTAAGGCTGAAACTGGGCTTGTCTGGCCACAGCATGTTCCTGATGAGCTTCTTTTATTTGATCTGTTATGGCGTGTTAGGTCGTTTCGGCAGCATGACGGCATGCGGTGCTATCGCGGGCATAGTGGCCATGGCTTTAGGCGTAGGTAAAGGCGGGCCTATGATTTTACTGAAGTTTGCATTGCCTGCCATAGCAATGGATCTCGTCGCCTTACTCTTGCCGCTCAGTATGAACTTGCATTGGCGCTGCGTGATCTTAGGCATTGCAGGCTGTATCGCTTGGGCAGGTAAAGTGGCACTCACCAATATGCTCGCGGGCATGGCGCTGGATGTAGTGATGATTCAATGGGGCTTGAGTGTATTAAAAGGCGGCTTTTTTGCCACTCTGGGCGCCTTGCTTGTACCGCCTGTGTTGACGCGATTAAAAGCCCACGACCTGTTACACCGTGACAAATTTTAAAAACCTTTTTAAAGCTTTAGGAAATGCAGATGAAAAATTGGCTGATTTGTATCGACGATACCGATGATATAGGCACTAAGGGCACGGGCGAAATTGCCGAGGAAATCGCCCATCTGCTCGCGAATATGTCGGGCGGCCATGCTTCCTTTGTGACGCGGCATCAATTGTTTGTGCACCCTGATATTCCTTATACCTCACATAACAGTGCCATGTGTTTTGCGCTGCGCTCGCCACTGACGCAGGCCGAGATCCACCAATATGCCGTTGCGCACTTGGTTGCGGAATCGGCTCCCGCTGCCGATCCTGGCATCGCCATACTCGATGTTGACTCTCGCTATGATGCCGCAGCTTTAATGGATTTTGGTCGCAGAGCAAAAATTGAAGTGATCACGAAAGCGGCGGCCTATGCCTTGGCTGAGCAACTTAATATTCAGCTGACCGAACATGGTGGCACAGGCCAAGGCGTGATTGGTGCATTAGCGGGATTAGGGCTACGTTTGATGGGCAGCGACGGCAGGGTAAAAGGCCAGATTAAACTTGGCCAATTTGAGGATGTTTCACTCGAACTCAGCGTTGCCGATATCCTAGAACAAACTGGGCTTGATGCTGTGATGAGCACGGACAAGTATCGACTTGCGCTTGATGAGCGAGTGCAACTGAAGGGCAAAGTGAAAGCCGTATACCTTGATCATCAGTTTGTATTGCTCGTTCATCGAGAGGCAGAGCAATGGCGCAATGCGGGCAAGCAAGCCCTGCAAGACTACTAGAGCAAGTTTAGTAAAAGAGTTTAAAAAGAGAGTGCTAAATGGATCTCAACTTGGTCGAACATGCATTTGAATTAAAGGATGACCGCTGGATTTTTAAGGCGGGACTGGCTCAATATCCACAGGCGAGGCAAGTTGCCAAACTGTGCACGCGTTTTATCCCAGATGATGAAGACGAGCAGATCGACGATGAGCCCCGCTCCTGCTACAACTGCCAATATCGCCGCTGGATGGTCGCCGGTTTTGAATGCTTAGCCCTTAGGCATTTATTGAAAAAGTGAGAGTGTGAAACGGGTCTTGCCTAAGCCTTGAGCCCTTATTCCATCGCATACTGTTTAAGGCATTTTGTTTACCAAGAAAGTCTATGGTGATTTTCTAATGCGCGGCTTAGAATGCCCCTCATGTCTGTTCTATAATAATCAAGAATAACAACAGAACATTTGAGCGTAGGTCGCTTTTATGTCGTATGGTTAAGTTGATATTTTTTTCGGGCACATCATCCTTGGGGTTGTAGATATGAGTGAGTCGGCAGAATCAGTTGAGCTTATCAAATTACCTGTGTCGCAATTGACATTAGGTATGTTTGTCAGTGCCATAGACAAAAATGATAAAGGTCAACTTGCAATTGCAAATGCTGGACAAATTAAACACAAGGATGCGATTTTAAAACTGGCCAAAAGCGGTATTAAATTTGTTTGGGTAGACGCTGAGCGTTCGGCAGAACATTGCGGTTTAAAGAAAAAAGCCACTAACGATAGTCAAACTGACAATCGAAAAGCGCCAGTGAGTCGCGATAAGCAACAAGCTCAAGCTAAGGTTATGCTGACCGAAGCGAAAGACCTTATTCGTAAAGTGTTATCCGAAACCTTCGAAGGCAAAGCCATCGAAGTTGCGCCCTTCGAAGCGTTAGCCGATACCATGATTGAGTCTGTCATGTTAGATGCTGATGCACTTAAATGTATGTCTGCGCTCCGTTCAAAAGATGCCTATCTACTCGAACATTCAGTGAATGTCGCCTTTCTGCTGGTAACCTTTGGTAAATACCTACAGCTGGATCGCGATATGCTGCGGCAAATGGCGGTCGGTGGGATTTTGCACGATATTGGCAAGATTAAAGTCGATAATAAAGTGCTGCACAAGCCGGGTAAACTGACACCGGAAGAGTTCGAACATATGAAGCTGCATCAAGTGTATGCGCTTGAAATTATGAACGAAACTACTGGTCTATCGCAGATCAGTAAAGATATCTGCTTAATGCACCACGAAAAGTTAGATGGCCGTGGTTATCCAAGGGGTTTGAAAGGTGATGAAATCCCCCGCCATGGCCGTATGAGTTGTATCGTCGATATCTTCGATGCGTTAACCGCGACGCGCTGTTACAAAGAGGCCATGAGCCCTGCCGCAGCTTTTAAAATTTTACTCAGTCTGACGCCATTTCACTTAGATCAACAATTGGTCTATGAGTTTATTCGTTGTATTGGTGTTTACCCTGTGGGTTCCTTAGTTGAATTATCGGACGGCCGAATTGGTATTGTCTGGGCTTCGAAAGACAGAGATGCACTACATCCAATCGTAAAGTGCTTTTATTCTTTAAAAGTAAAACGTTACACAGATGTCGCTATGGTGGATTTATTAAAATCTGAGCTGTATATCGAGCGCGGCGTGTCACCGAGTTCATTGGATATCGATCCAACGCCTTTCTATTAATTCTCAAATCGTGTCTCTAATGCCGGTCATCTAAGTCGATGGCTGGTGCGAACGATTGCAGAGCTTGCGCTAAAAACCGTAAACTGAATGTCTTCTCCAGTCTGGCAATGCGATGAACAGTGCTATGAAATCATTATTTCCTATTTTTATCATTCTCTTATCTCTGGCTTTATTAATCCCTGGGGTGACTCAACCTATTTTGAGTATTAGCGGCACTATCGATAAGGCCAAGCTGACCGAGCAGGGCATAGAGCAAGTTGCTCAACGTTTCGATGAAGACTCGGGGCGCGACAGCGCTCGCGGTATGCTGAGTATGGTCAGTGGTTTGCTGGGGCTGAGTAGCCTTAAGGGCGAAGTCGAAGTGTTGCAGAAAACCCGTAGTATTTGGGGAACGGTGACCGAACTTTATCACTCTGGGAACAGGCTCGTCGCAGGATTAGTGATGTTATTCAGCGTGGTGGTGCCTGCCTTGAAGTTGAGTTTAATGCTGGCACAGCAATGTGTGAGCTCGATTGGCCTGAAACTGAGGATTAATGCCGTCGTCAACGCACTCGCTAAGTGGTCGATGGCCGATGTGTTTGTGGTGGCGCTGATCATCACCTTTATGGCGGGGAACGCCTCAGGTGGTATGGGGGAAATGCTAAAAACCCAAGCGCAATTTGAAAATGGATTTTACTTCTTTACCGCCTACTGCATTTTATCGATTTTGAGTGGCTTTTTAGTGCGTCGTCCAACGCCAATTTTGTAGCGAGTTTATAAGGCATGCCGACCTTAGCGATAAGGCCGGCATGCCTAGATTTAACGCGGTTAATGGCGCAGTGAGTTAGGACAAAGTGCCATTTTGATAAATGGGCATAATCCAATAGCGGCAGGGATTATGTTTGCAGACCAAAGCCAGTGCATCGAGCAGCGCCGCTTGTTGCGCAGCGGGGTGCATGATTTCGAATTTGCAAAACTCCCGATAACCTTCCACTTGTTCCTTGATATTAAAATGGCTGTGTTCACGGCTAAAACCACAAATATTCCCTAGGCTAAAACCCGACAGAAACTCCAGCTCTATCAAGGTATCGACTATGTCGTCCTTAATATCATTTTGGGCGATCAGTACTAACAGTTGTTCTGTGCTCATTTACGTTTCTCCAGCCAAAAATACAGAATTGGCAGTAAATACAGTGTGGTAATGGTTGAAGTGAGCAGACCGCCAATCACCACAATCGCTAAAGGTTTTTGAATTTCAGCCCCAGGGCCCGAGGCAAATACCAGCGGCATAAGACCAAACATCGCCGTAGTCGCTGTCATCAAAATGGGACGTAAACGCCGCGCCGCACCTTGTTCCACCCGTTCGCGCAGGTTGCTGAACATGTGCTTGGTTTGTTCGTAATAGCTGAGCATCACCACGCCATTGAGCACAGCGACGCCGAGCAGGGCGATAAAGCCAACCGAGGCGGGCACTGATAAATATTCTCCCGACAAATACAGGCTAACGATCCCGCCCATCATAGCGAAGGGAACGTTGGCGAGGATTAAGCCCGCTTTGGCAAGCGAGCCAAATGTCGTAAATAAAATCAGGGTGATCAGTGCGATAGCAATGGGTATCACGAGTAGTAAATTGCTGGTGGCCCGCTGTTGGTTTTCAAACTCGCCACCAAAACTCACGCTATAACCGCTCGGGAGTTTGATTTCCTGCGCAATTTTAGCGTTGAGCTCTTCTACAAAACTCACGATATCGCGACCTTGCACGTTAGTGGTGATCACTGAAAAGCGATTCCCTTGCTCACGCTCGATAAGGATGGGGCCTTGCTTATAGCTTAAGGTGGCGACATCACTTAGGCGTTTTAAGGAGTGATCTGGCATCACCAGTAACTGATTTTTAAGCTCATTAATGCTACTTAAGTGGCTCTGATTGTTAGCAATCAGCACGGGGGTGCGCTTTTTACCTTGTAGCACTTCGGTCACGATTACGCCTTCGAGCTGGCTTTTCAGGTAGCGGGCAAACTCCATGGTGCTCATGCCAAAGCCTCGAGCGAGCTCGTTATCTAAGGTGAGGTTGATAAAAGGACTGCCTTCGATCATCGCCATTTTCACATCGACGCTGCCGTTGGTGGCATTAACCAGCTGTTGGATTTGGCTCGTGAGCTGACCTAAGGTGTCGATATCGTTACCAAAGACCTTGATCGCCACGTCGCCAATGCTACCGGTGAGCATTTCGGACATGCGCATTTGTATCGGTTGAGTGAAGTTAAAATTAACGCCGGGATAGTCCAATAACACAGTGCGGATCGCATCGATAAGCGCTTCTTTATTTGCAAAGCGCCATTCGCTGCGGGGCAGAAGTTCTAAGAATACATCGGTTTCATTGAGCCCCATGGGATCTAAGCCGATTTCATCCGCGCCAGTACGCGCCACCATTTGTTTGATTTCAGGAACTTTAGCCAGCAAGGTTTGCTGAATTTGCTTGTCGATGGCAATCGAAGCCTCAAGTGAAATCGACGGAGATTTCTCCAACTGCAGGATAATGTCGCCTTCATCTAAGGTCGGCATAAAGGTTTTTCCCACTAACCCGAACAGCCCTAGGCTGACGATAAGCAAGCTAAAGGCGATCACTATAAAGCGTTTTTGATGGCTAAACGTGCTCTTGAGACTGCCCAGATAAAGCTGTTTAAGCTTTTCAATCGCCTTAGGTTCCTTGGCGGCTTTTTCGTTGACGAGGTAAGAAGCGATAACCGGAATAACAGTTAACGACAACACCAGCGCCGATAGCATGGCAAACACGATAGTGACCGCAACTGGGGTAAAGAGTTTGCCTTCGAGCCCGCTCAAGGTCAGCAAGGGCGAGAACACTATCATGACGATCACCGTGCCCGACACCACGGGAATGGCAACGTCTTTAGTCGCGCGAAAAATCAAATGCAGCCGCGGTAATTTCTGCTTAGTGGCGATAAGATTCACCATGTTTTCGACCACGACCACAGATGAATCCACTAACATGCCGATGGCGATAACCAAGCCACCTAGACTCATTAAGTTCGCGGAAAGATTGAAGTAATCCATCATCAAAAACGTCATCAACGCGGCAAGAGGCAGCGAGAGTGACACGACCAATGCGGCGCGCACGTTGCCTAAAAATAGCGCCAGCAAGATGATCACCAACACTACGGCTTCGAATAATGCATTGGAGATGGTATCAATCGCGGTATTGATCAGATTCGCGCGGTCATAAAAGGTGTTTATCTGGCTCCCTTCTGGCAAGGTTAGGCTGATTTGATCGAGTTTTTCTTTAATGTTTTTGACCACTTGTGCGGTATTGGCGTCTTTCAGGGCGATGATCAAGGCTTCGGCGGTTTCGTTACCGTCCTTAGTGACTGCGCCATAGCGGGCTAAGTGGCCAATTTGAATATCGGCTAAATCCTGCAGTCGATACACTCTGGCATCATCGGCCTTGATCACCAATTGTTTGAGCTCGTCGATATCATCGATGCGACCTTCGGCGCGCACTATGATGGTATCTGTACCAATAGTGAGCTTGCCCGCACCTTCGTTGTGATTATTCTCCACTATCGCCTGTTGCAGCGCCGCAAAACTTACGCCCGCGGCCGCCATAGCCGCAGGTTTGGGGGTCACACTAAAGCTTTTGGCATAGCCACCGAGGATATTCACATCGGCGACACCTGCAACGGTTCGTAGTAGCGGACGGATTTCCCATTCGAGCAACTGCCGTCTTTCCATCAGTGATAGATTGGGATTTTCGAGTGAAAACATAAAGATTTCGCTGAGAGGCGTACTCATAGGCGCCACACCGCCCGTCACACCTTCAGGGAAACTGTCCCACACGGCGGCGATGCGTTCGCTCACCTGCTGGCGCGCCCAATAGATATCTGTGCCTTCGTCGAAATCTAGGGTGATATCGCTGATGGCGTATTTAGTGGTCGAGCGCAGAATCGATTGATGGGGAATACCTAACAGTTCGGTTTCAATCGGCACGGTAATTTGCGCTTCGATTTCCTCCGGCGTCATGCCGGGCGCCTTGAGGATGATCTTCACTTGGGTGGGCGAAATATCGGGAAAGGCATCCAAGGGAATGGAAAACCAGGCTCGCGCTCCCGCTAACATGATGATCAGCGCCACAATCAGCACAAATAAGCGCTGCGTAAGCGAAAAGCGGATGACTGAGGTAAGCATCTTATTCGCCTCCTAGGCCAAGCATTATGCCTTTGACTGCAGCAACTGACTGGGATAACACTTGGATTTGGCTGAGTTCTTGATCGCTTTCAACGATATATTGCTCAGGGGTTGAGCCAAGAATATCGATCGTAATCGAGGTGAGCGTGTCTGCGGTTTTAGTGAAGACTTGGCTGTCTTGCTCCCAACTGAATACGCTATTTTTAGGCAATAAATACACTGCCTTTTGATACTCGGGTATCACAGTGATTTGTTGTCCTAACAGTAAGTTACATTCCTGCGGTACGGGTGATGACCAAGCGGTCACAAAGGCACCTTCGGCGATGGCCGACACGGACTCAATGGCGATATGGCACTGATTGATATTCACCGCCGAGAGCGAGTGCGACTGACCCATAGGCACACTGACCTTGACGCGAATGCTGTCGCTGGGCACCAGTGAGAATAGCTGTGAACCCGCCATATAAGGCCCATTCACTTGGTTGAGTTTAACGATCCCCGCCACTGGCGTGCCTACCACTAGGGAGTCTGTGGTGGCATCTGTGCTTTTGACTATCTCCATAAAATGCTGCATGTGCTCGTATTCGAGGTGAGTGCTGAAGTAGTCTTGGCTGATCTCTTGCCATTTTTCTGCGCTAATACTGCCATTGTTTAATAAGGGTTTATTGCGCTCATAACGGCTTTTGGCTAGTTGATACAAGCTGCTGGCGGCTTCGACTTGGGCGAGGTAGTGGAACACTTCTGGCCCAGTCAGTTTGACAATCGCTTGGCCTTTAGTGACGAGCTGGCCTTGGCCGACGAGAAAGCTGATCTGCTGGATATTCTCCGGTGTGCTGATCCAGTAATCGTTACCGGGGAGGATTTCAACCTGCGCGGGCAACGGGCTGCCCTCATAACTGGCGACTTTCTGTGGTTGCACGTAGCTCAGGTCTAAATTACCGAGGGAACTTATCGTTAAGGATTCAGCCTGCACTAAGGTGGCAACACTGGCGGATAAACAGAAAAGGCATGCGCCGTACTTGGCCATCATAATGAAATTCCTAAGGCTTGCAGTTGTTGGGAGTGCAGTTGTTGCTGCGCGACTTGGTTCAGTGCCAAGCGGGATTCGGTATCGAGGGCATCCATATAGCGGCGCAGCCAGACTTCGTAGCTAACTTGGTTTTGGTCTTTGACCTTAGCCAGCTCCTCTGTGATGGTGCGGCTAAGGTGTAAGGCTTGAGTCAGCAATGTTTGTTGGTCGAGCAGATTTTGTTGCTGTTGCTCTAGTTTTTTAAGCTGAGTTTTTAGCTCGATATAGGTACGGTCGAGGTTGAGCGTGTGCTCGGTATTGGCTTGTTGCCATTGGGATAATTCGGTTTGTGATAGGGCAGAACCTAAGGTCAGCGGTACAGAAACGGCGATGCCAAGCTGTTGATCATCGACTTGATTATCTGCGGTATTTTTGGCCGTGAGTGAGACTGCCCAAGGATCGTTATTCCCTGCTTGCTGACTCTGGATGATCAACAGCTGTTGTTGCTTCTGCAGGCTCAATAGTTGCCATAATGGATGCTGCGCGAGCATGTCATTGGGTTGGTTGTTGGCAGAAAGTGGCCGCGCGGTTTCGGCTATGTTCTGCGGTATTTGCTCTTGTCCGGTGAGTTGTTGATAGAGGGCACGCGCCTCGGCCTGTTGCTGATTAAGATCGACCCGCTCCAGTGCAATATCCACCAGTTCGCGTTCTAACAAGAGAATGTGGGCAATCGGCAGTTCGCCCGCATCTGTGAGTTGCTTTTGCTGACTATGAAGCTTGTCGAGTAATTGGCTCTTGCGATCTAATTGGGCCAGTTTTACTGCGGCAAGGCGATGTTCCCACAGGCTTTGTCGCAATAATCCCGATAAATACAGGCCTTGCAGCGCGGCTTGTTGCACCTGAATGCCTTGGGCGAGTTGTTTAATTTGCTTATCGCTGCTGTGCAAAGCAGGGGATTTTATTGGCAAATTGAGTGAGAGTTCCTGCTCGTAGCTGTTACCATTATCTAGGCTACCTAAGTGACTCAAGCTAATGCTCGGCAGGCCATTGAGCCAAGATGAACTGCTTAAGCTTATTTGTGATTGCGGTAACTGACCGCCTGATTGAGATAGAGAATGTAATCTTGCTTGGCTGGTGGTGAGTGCTTGAGATAGCTCGGAATTAGCGGCGTGGCACAGGAAACTGCAGCTGACTAAGGTCGCCAACAGACATAACTTGATACAAGACGTACTGACAGACATAGGACGATTCTATGGTAATAAAGTGTGCTGTCAGTGTAGGGATTGGTGGGCGAAAGTCGTGGGGGACATGTATCATAAAACCGTCTATGGTACATATGTCCCATAAATTAATGGGTTGATTTTGCTTTTATTTAGGAGTTTTTCGATGAAGGATCTTGTCATTATTGGTCTGTTGGCCTTGATCATATGCTTTAAGCTTTTTGACATCACTTCCGACATTCAATTGGGCATTCCCCAATGGCATATTGCCCAGGAAGCCATGTTATTAGTGCTCACTGTGATTGGTGCCATGTACTTAAGTTATGACCTTATTCGTCGCTCCCGCGAAGTGAAAGCGTTGGCTAAACGGTTGGAGCATGCGGATAAAAAAATCGACAATATGTCGACGCAAATGCGCTCTGCCAGACAAGAATATAGCCAAGCGGTGTCGCAGCAATTCGAGACTTGGGGCTTTACTAAGAGTGAGCAGCAAGTGGCATTTTTATTACTTAAGGGCTTAAGTTTTAAAGAAATTGCTGAAGTGCGCCAGACTAAAGAAAAAACCGTCAGACAACAGGCATCGACCATTTACGGTAAAGCGGCAGTCGATGGACGCCATACTTTTTGCGCTTGGTTTATGGAAGATTTTATTCAAGAACATAATCAAGATCTTGCTGCGAATGAAGCGGCATCAAGCCCTAAGGCGGCTTAATCAACGCAGGATTGGCTTAGCTGTTATAGCTATTTGTTATTGAAAATCGATATTTGCTGAGTTTTTAGTTCTAAACAATAATGAGCATCCCCTAAGTTTGCAGGAAGATGCAATTGAAAAACTGGCTGATTATCGTATTTTGCCTGATTGCCTTGGTCGCTTCGACGCAAACCACAGGACTCGTGCGTTCACTTATCGAATTCTCCGCCTTTGTTGGCGTCCTCTACTGGGCTTGGCGAATGAAGCCGACGGCAGAGTAGATTGGCTTTGAGTTAAATCTTAGCTATTGAAAATAAAGAATATACACTAAAGACGTGATACCAATCGCTGCCCACAGCATCACCCCAAGCAACAAAGGTTTGGGGCCACTCGCCCGTATTTTCTGCACTGTAATTCCTGCACCAATCAAAAACAAACACAGGACTAATGCCCGTTTCGACACCATAAATAAGGTGTCATAAACAGCGTGGAATTGTGGCAACCAATGGGCCACGGCAATGGCTAAACAATAAAAACCGATAAAATACGGCAGGTTAAGCTTGCGCTTATCGCCACCAAACAACATAGCGCTGACCAATGCGATCGGAATAATCCACAGGGCGCGGGCAAGTTTTATGGTGGTTGCGGTTTTTAAGGCTTCATCGCCGTAGGCTGAAGCCGCGCCAACAACCGATGAAGTATCGTGGATGGCGATGGCGCTCCACACGCCAAAATCGTATTGACTCATATTGAGCAAGTGGCCGAGAGCGGGGAATAAAAATAGCGCGACTGAATTGAGCACAAATACGCAGGCTAACGCAGTGGCGGTTTGATCGTTACGCGCATTGATGGCCGGAGCGACTGCGGCAATGGCGCTGCCACCGCAAATAGCGGTACCAGAGGCGATTAAGTGGCCCGTGACATGATCAAATTTCAGGGCGCGGGTGAGCACAAACCCTAAGCTGAGGGTGAAAAAGATTGAGCCAACAATCAGGCCGAAGTTGTGGGTGCTCGCCTCGATCGCCGCGTTTAAGTTAATCCCAAACCCTAAGCCAATGATCGAATAAGACAGGAGTTTTTTGGTGAGTGCGGCGATATTCCATTGCACTGGTACCCAACCAAGGCTCGCTAAGGTAAAACCGAGCACTAGCGCCATGGGCGATGAGATAAAAGGCGCGAGGCATAACAAACCCGCACAGATGAAAACGATGCGATGAGTCTTATTATCTTGCTGTGATGTCGATGAAGAATTCATAACGCCTTAGGCTCGAGCGATTCGGTTTATCGTTCCAACCACAGATCTTCACATTAAGCGACGGATACAAAATGGCGATCAATTGGATTGATCATGGAGACAGATGCAAGAGGGCATTATAGCTGTGTGTATGAGCCTCAATAAAATCAATTAAACTTATCTAGTTAATCAGTTTTATTGACTCTTAGAAGATTTGGCAAAGCAGGAGGGTAAATCGAAGAAGATGAACTGAGCTCAGTTCATCTTCTTGGCTAGATAATAAATGGCGAGGTTACAAAGCGTGAAATTATAAATTTACGATACTTTTCAAGTTGTAATCGCTGCCATCCTTTGCGGTAAACAACTTATCTTGGGTGTCGTTGGCGCTGGACATACCCGCATGTAATAGGCTGAGCCAATGGCGCGATGCGGCAGAACGTGACTCTGGTGTTCCGACTACCATGTTTAATGACGTTCCGATTTGGATATCTTCCAGATTGGCAACGTCTCTCGCACCTATCATGCCACTGCGGTCGAAACTGAGTTCAACGTGGCAACCTAGGTCCTGTAACACTATGGCGCAAGGCGCATCTTTAGTGCCGTTAAAGGCCACAAACTGTTTTGGCTGACGTAAACCACTGTGGCTGCCGTCGGCAAAAAAGGCCAACAGGTGTTGGTAGTAAACCACATAGCTGCTCACATCTTGGTGTGAACCAGAGTTAAGTGGAAAGAGGCGGTCGAGGAATTGTTTCGCATTAGCGATCTTCTCGTGCTCGGCGACATTCACTTGGGCCACGGCTAGCACTTCTTCTGCGATGAGGCTGTTTAGATTCGGTTGGATCTGGTTGCTCTTGATAATTGACATATTCATCGCTTGTTCCTCTCACTCTTTCAATTTAAAAAAATTCAGGGTTTTGATTTAACTTTTGGCTTATCAAAGTTTGTCTTCAATTTGGTTTGTCCGCTTTGAGTGCTTAGCCACTTTTAGTGGGAGTGGTTAAGCATTTCTTGTACTGGAATGGCTTAGCTTGTTCGCATTAGCCTTTCCTTGATTGCTTGATTTGTAGTCTAGTCTTTTTTTGACTACAATTTCACAATAAAAATTTTACACTGTGAATTTTACAAAATGCGCAATGACCAGAGCTTGATGAGAAAATCACATTTCCTAGGCACAAAAATACGTAACCTACGGAAACGTAATAATTTAACGATGGAAGATTTGTCGGCACGATGCATTCGAGTCGACGCGGGAAGTGCGCCCTCTGTGTCATATTTGTCGATGATCGAACGTGGCAAGCGTGTGCCGAGTGCAGGAATGCTGGCTGTGATCGCCGCGGTTTTTCAAAAAGACGCCGAATGGTTCTTAGACGATGTGCCCGAAGAAAACGCCATTACGCCAGACAAGGGCCGACGTGGTGGCATAAGCGGTATGGCACTCGAGCCCAGCTTTTTGTTTTCCAATGATATTTTACAAATAGCGATACCTGAGATGCTGTCGCAAACAGGGATCTCAGGTCGGCAGTTTGCCCATTTATTGATCCGCGCCCATCAAGAACACCATCAAAATCATTTCCCCGATCTTGAACGTGCCGCCGAAGACGTCGGCCTCAAACGTATGCCCTTATCTCTGGACGATATGCTGGATATCGCTAAGGGAATGGGATTAAAAATCAAGTGGATAGACAGTACGCCGCAGGAAGTTATCGATGAAATGGGCGTGAGTTCGCGTCAGTTGGTCACCTCATTTATTGAGCCGCCGAGCACGATTTATGTAAATAAAATCCTCAAAAATCGCCCCAACAGACTCAAATATGATTTAGCCGTGCACATAGGTCATTGCGTGTTGCACAACAAGGACGGCCTCAAGAGTGTGATGATCTCAGGCCGCAAATTAGAAGTGGATGAAGAGGCGGGTATGCAGTCCAATACCTTGAACGCGCAGGATATCTTGCATGCATGGCGCGATTTTGAATCGAGCTTCTTCGCCGGTGCGCTGCTGTGTCCTAAAGTGCCTTATCGCCAATTACTCGACCGCCACGGTTATGAGATTGAAGTACACAAGCAACTGCAAGTGTCAGCTTCAGTCGCCATGCGGCGTATGACTGTCGTCTCTCCTTATCCCCATTGGCATTATTTCGATGCTTACGCACCGGGCAAGCTCAAAGCCGTTTACCGTGGTAACGGGATTCCACTGCCTTGGGGCAATATGCGACTAGTGGAAGACCCTTGTCAGCATTGGGCCGTCTTTAGGATGATCAGCGAGCCGACGGTCGGCACTTCGGCACAGATTTCGATTTTAAACGTCGGCAACGAACCACGCATTTACTGCTGCGAGTCGATTAAAGTCGAAGATTCTGCGGGCAACCCGCATGTGCTCTGCGCTGGTATCGATTTGAATCCAGCGATTGAAGCCCAAGGTAAAGATGCCCTGTCTATCGCCCACGATTTGAAGAATGCCTGTGTCGCCAGCGGCGGTTCAGTCACTATTCCCAAACACATTAAAAGCGATCTGGTCAGCGTCGCAAAAATCCTCAATATCAACTGGATAGAGCGCGGGATCAAAAACGACGCCCGCCTTATTTGCTCTCGCGGCGCCGTATGCCCACGTCAACCAAGTTGCTATCAAGCAGGTAAGTCACAGTGTGATGGGGAATAAGTTTGGGTTAATCACTGTTGTGATTTTATTATCAAGCTGCGCTTGATTAACGTCGTGGGTCTTCAACCCACACCCGACCAAGAGGGGATCAACAGCAATTCCCTCTTGGATCTCCCTTGCCGCCCCCAACGGAGTTGAAAGCCCCTTGTGCTCATTGACAAATTTGCTATCGCTTCCGAAGGATGCGTCCATGCACCTGCGAAAGCTAGCTCGCCATCCATGGCGAGACTCACGCGAATTTGTCATTCGCCCTGCGGCAACTCCGAGGGGAATTGTATTCTGCGACATCAGGTATGAAATTTAGGCCCGAAGAGATTGCCCGTCATGTCTTTTGGGTTTGTTTTCTTGAGTAAAAAGTGGTGGCTAGCATTTTTACTTTAACTATTTTTTATATTGAACTATCTATAAGAAACGGTATATATTTTTGATTTTAATTGATAATTTATGATGTGTGGTTATAGGCAGAATTGAGTTTACACATATAGGTATAGGCAGAATTGAGTTTACACATATAGGTATAGGCAGAATTGAGTTTACACATATAGGAGTAGGAGGAAGGAATGGAAAGTCATAAATTAGCAGAAAAAGATCCAAATGATTTAGTTGAATCTTTGATTCAAAAATATGGTGACAGCCCTTGGACTAAATCAGTTGTTGCGTCATTACCTGTTATTGGTGCTTTTTTAGATTCTCACTTCAACTCAATGGCGAATGAAATATATCAGCGTCGTATTGAATCGATGTTTAGCGAAATCAAGAATGAGTTGAGTTACATAAGCGATCAAATAGTAGATAAAGAGTACATAAAATCAGAAGAGTTTTTTGATCTTTCGCAGAATGCATTTAGCCGAGCGATAAAAATAGCAGATACTGAAAGAATATCCGCCATTGCTCGAATCATCGCTGAATCAATCATTGGTAAGCGGGCTACCTCTATTCCTTCTTTTGATTTAGTGAGCGTCATAGGTGAAATGTCACCATCAGAAGCCAGCATGTTTGGTGAGATTGGAAAGATTTATCTAGAACATAAATCTCTATTAACTGGGTCGGGAAATACTTTATTTCGAGTGAAAGACATTCTTGACGTTTTACCTCCAAATTTGCAGAAAAATGCAGGTTTCTTATGCGCAAGACTTGAATCAAAGGGTTTACTTTCTTCAATTTTTGAAAACTATGGTTTAGGAGACGCTGGTGAAGAGCTTCTTAAGTACTTTCGGTCACAATGCTTGTAATCCATGAAGATAAAATGTTCATTTCCGTGAGATTACTTTTTTTATTTAAAAACTGTGGTTAACAATCAATGTCAATTCTTCTGCTTCATCGAGAATATTTGGTTTTACTGTGATGTCTCAGGATTAACGAGATTAAGCACTCGCATGTAAGTGACCGTTGGCGGCATGGTCGCTCTTTCACATCCATGTGATCGCGACATTCGTCGGTCCTTCTACATCAGATGCCGCCGTCGAGCCTATAGGGATATATTCACGGCGAGTCACTGGAATGCGAGTGCTTAAGCATTTTCACTATAATTCTATCGAATTATAGTTTGGCTATCCGCTTCACACTCAGCGATTTTTTATCAAGCTAAACCTATCTCCTACCTTTCCAACCTCGTTCATGATTGACGTTATTCGGCGCTTGGTATGGTGACTTAATACAACAAACCGAGAAAACACACGACGGTGCTGGCGGGTAATATGGGTTGTAACCAGCGAGGCTTGTAGCTGAGTAAAATTACTAGGATTATTGAACTTAAACACACCCAGCCGAGCAGTAATACGCTGGCGTATGCGGGGCCGTAATGACGACTGGCAAGCCAATAGCACAGGACGAGCATTGCAGTGCCAGCTGTGCGAAATCCACGTGCTTGTGCATCGGTTAACGGGCGGTTACGCACGGCGCGATGGTGGCTAAAATAAGATAAGGCCAACAGCCCCATGGCGATAAAACAGGTTAACAATTCGACTGTGGCTGTCATGATTCAACTCCTAATTCTGCCGTCGCTTTGGTTACCTGTGTAGCCAGCACTTTTTTAGGGCTACGCAAGCGTTTGGCTGCTATGTAAAACAGCGCCGCAAGTGCGAGCATCATGAGATCAAATCCTGCGAGAACATAGACTTGGCGCTGTAAATTGCTTATCAGCTGAAACTGTGAAGTCATGGCATTGAGCAGGGGTAACAGGCCATAAAGCAAGGCGGTGAGTAAAAAGAGTCGTTGCCATGTTTGTTTATCTCGTTTGAAGCAAGCGAGCAGTGTGACTAACGCCCAACTGATAAAGAAACAATGGATTTCCCAGTTCTCTCTATCAGCAAAGGTGACGGGTAAGAGTCGATTGGCATAAAAATAACAGGCTAGCGCTATGGGTAAGCCAGCAAAGGTTGCGAGATTCAACATGTTCACTAGCGTGAGCCCGCTATGATTCTTATCTTTTTTAAGCTGCTTTTGTGCCAGTTTTTCGGCCCACATAATCGCGCCGCTGGCGATCATCACGCAGCCCGTTAATCCCGCCAGTAAATACAGTAAACGTAGGCCTTGGCCAGCAAAGCGACCACTGTGCAGGGCTATCATGGCACTTTGGGTTTGATTCGCTCCCGAAGTCACTGCCGACTGCGCCAACACAGCACCTGTCACAGTAGACAAGTGATACCAAGGCGCTTGCTGATTTAAGTTGTGCTCAGGGGCGATTTTGACTGTTACGCTGGCATTGCTGTCGTTGAGATTATCAAACTGCAAGCCTTCAATTGGTGACTCACCCACGACACTGTGAATCGCACTGAGTAAACTCTGACTATCGAGCATAGTGGCTGGCGTGCCCGTGGCGGTGGGAGTTTGGTAAATGGGTTTCCATTGCGAATAAAAGGCTTGAGTTTCATCACCATATTGCGTGCTCAGCCCCCATGGCATATACATAAACATCAAAGTCACTAGGCCGGTGTAAGTGATCATAAGATGAAAGGCCAATGCGAGCACTGAGCTGGCGACATGGGCATCTAACCAAGAGCGCGGGCCTTTGCCGGGTCTAAAACTAAAAAAATCCTTAAAAATCCGCTTGTGGATCACTATCCCGCTGATGATGGCGACCAACATGAACATAGTACAAAAACCGACGATCCAACGCGCTGTGAGCACACTCATGTAGTACAAGTCGAAATGCAGTCGATAGAGGAAATCGCCACCTCGACTTTCCCGTGCTTTGGGCAGGGCTTCACCCGTCGCAGGGTTAATAAAGCCTTGATGATAATCACCAAATCGCTGGCCTTCAGCGGCAGGTTCACTCCACGCATAGGTCAGTAATGGCGTCCGCTGTGTGGGCAGATACACCCACCATGTCTCAGCGTCGGGTGCTTGCTGTGCCAAGGCCGTTAGACCTTTGAGTATTAGCTGTTGGTTATCCGCATTGACATCATATTGGCTGCCGTGGTTTTCGGGTTGCATCCATAGGTTAATTTCAGCACGGTAATAGGCCGCTGTTCCGGCAAAAAACACCAGAAATAACACCCAGCAGGTGAGTAATCCCACCCAAGTGTGTAGCCAAGTCATTGAACGAAAAAAGGAGTCTTTCATAATCCGCCACCTTGAATAGGATTGATATCCAACGCCTTAGTGGCAAGGTAGGCTAAATACAGCAGACCGCTAAGCGCGAATAAATCCAGCCAGTATCGCCATGTTGATTTAACACTAAAGACCCACAGCACAGCGCAGGTGTACACAGTAAATGACAGCATCATGGCGGTTAACACCCGATCAACCTGAGATAACGGCAGGATTTGCGCGAGCAAAATAGTCGCGACCGCACTTATCAAATAGCCACCAAAGGTTGCTGCGAGGCAGCGATTACCTATGTGCAGACTATCGCGCCAAATAGCGGAATTTTTCCAACGCGTTAGTCTTTGCATTAACGGCTGAGTCATGGCGATTTTCTCAATCATGATGGCGTGCCACTTTGGCTGAACTGGCGGTTAAATTGGCCCTGTTGGTGTAGGACAACACAGAGATTAACAGGGCGGGCAAAAAGGTTAAGCTGAGGAGCGTTGCTACGATAAGGCCTGCCAACACCACTATGCCAACGCCGCGGTAGAGCTCGCTGCCCGCACCGGGGAATAACACCAGCGGCAATAGGCCAAACAAGGTCGTCGCGGTAGACATTAAAATCGGCCGTAAGCGATTAGCGACGGCCGATTTTACGGCGTCAACGACACTAAACAGACCCGATTGCAGGTTTTTACGGCTTTGCTCCACGATCAAAATCGGGTTATTAACGACTGTGCCGAGCAGGATTAAAAATCCAAGCATGGTAATCATATCAAAGGGTTGGTGCCAACCTTGGCCGCCAAGATACGCAAACAAGCTGCCAGTATAATTCAGCGCTTGTAAGCCGACTAACCCGCCTGCGAGCCCGAGTGGGATAGTGATCAGCACAAATAACGGATAACCCCAGTGATTAAAAATTGCGACTAATAACAAGTAGATGATCAATACGGCGACCAGAAAATTGCTAGAAAGTGCCGCTTTCGTCGCTTCGAGCTGATCGGCTGCGCCTGAAATATCCAAACTGACATCTTTGCCGACCGCCCCTTGTTGATAGAGGATAGGGACTAGTTCTTCCCGCACCTTCGCCACTGCGGTTTCCAGCGCAATGGCGCGCGGCGGAATGATGTAAAGGGTCACGGTTCTGCGGCCATCGACGCGGCGTAAACTGTCGCTATCCATCTGCTCGCTAATATCGGCCAAGGCTTGCAGTGGCAACACATTGCCCTTAGGTGTCACTATCGGTGCGAGCGCCAATTGCGACAGGCTCTGTTGATTGCCCGCAAGGCTAAAGAGGAAGATATCAACCTTGTTATCATTGAGGAAAAACTCGTCGACATAGGCGCCATCGCTCAGTGCCGAAACCGCATAGCCAAACTCGCTGCCGCTAAAATCTTGTTCTACAAGACGTTGCCAGCGAGGGGAAATCTGCCACAGTGGTTGGTCTAGCGACAAGGTCGATGGGTCTGAATACAGCTGTGGTTCGGCAAATACTTTTTCCGCCGCTTGATACGCCGCTTCGGCAGCACGATAGAGGCTGGCTTGATTCGGGCCAGAAATATCTAAGGCGACAGCGCGGGTGCCACCATCGTTGCTGGAAATAATGGAGCCCCGCGATGAATAGGCGCGCATGCCAGGATATTGCTCAAACAAGGCGGTGAGTGAGCTCATCATGGCATCCATATCTTGGCTGCGAACGGGCTCGCTCATCACCCAAATACTGCCGACACCCACGCTGAGGGTATAGTATTTTAGCGGCGGAATTTTTTGCTCACCAGATTCAAAGGATGACGCCTCGGCATTGACTCTCGCAGATAGCTGAGTCGTTAATTCTTCTGCAATTTTAGCCATTTCCGACAGGTTGTAACCCGGAGGCGCGACCATAGAGGTAAAGGCTTTTGGTTCTTCACCTTCGGGTAAATATTCGGCCGGAGGCATAAGCCAAGCTGCAAGCCCAATCGTTAAGACGAGCGATAGCACAATCACAGCGGCGCGGCGTTTTGCCGATAGCACCAGCTGGCTGACTAAGCTCAATATGCGTGATGCTTTGGGCGGCTCACTTGGGTTTGTGCTTGCCGAGCGTATCTTACCGAAACCAAAACGGGCAATAGCGGCGGGTACGATGAACACCGCGACCAACATAGAAGCGACAATAGATGAAGCGATGGCAATCGCAATATCCGAGTACAGTTGTCCCGCTTCTTGTTTGATAAATAGAATGGGTACAAACACCAGCACTGTAGTGAGTGTCGAGGCCAGTACCGCAGGCCACACATCGTAAATGCCACTGATGGCTGCTTCGAGACGATCTAATCCGCGTCTGCGGGCTTGTTCAATGCTTTCGAGTACCACAATGCTATTATCGACTGTCATGCCTATGGCAAAGGCCACACCCGCGAGGGAAATGACATTAATAGTGCGATTAAATACTAGCAGCCCGACGAAGGCGGCTAAGGTACACAGCGGAATACCGATAACACCAATCAGGGTGGCTCGACTCGAGCGCAAAAAGAGGTACATGACTAAGGTTGCCAGCAATGCACCTAGGCCCAAATTCACCCACACATTTGCAACCGAATCTTGCACATAGCGCACATCATCACTGAATAACTCTAATTGCATGGCGTGCTGGGCGAGTTGATTTTGATTAATCTGCGCTACCACTGGCATCATGGCGGCTTTGATGGCGATAACGTTAGAACCGACGTCCCGCTTAACCGCTAAGCTGAGGGTTCGTTCTTGTTCGGCAAAGGACAGCTCACGGATCTCGGCGTGGTCGAGTTTTATCTCGGCCACGTCTTGAAGCAGAATATTAGTATTACCTTGGCGTTTTAAAATCAGTTGCTTAAGTTGATTTAAATCCTCGAAACGGCCAATCACCCGCAGTAAATAACGTTTTTTACCACTGTCGATATCGCCCGCAGAGGTGTCTTTGTTGCGATCTCTAATGGCTTGGCGCACATCCATAATGCTGATGCCGCGTTGGGCGAGTTTGGCGGGATCGAGCAGTATTTGGATTTGCCGTTCGGCACCGCCTTGAATGGTGACGGAGGAGACGCCTTTGACGCGCTCCATTTGTGGGCGAATAAAGTCGTTAGCGAAATCGCGCATCATATCTATATCTAGATTCAGCGGGTTGCCTGCGACAGGCACGAGACGGAAATACATGAAAGCGTTGTCTGAATATGAACTGCTGTAAAGCCGTGGTTGGTCGACGTTTTCTGGATAAGACGATACTTGGCTGAGCGCATTGCTAACACGAATAAGCGCGTCACTGATCTCAGTGCTTTGGGGGAATTCGAGTTCTACCCATGCCGAACCTGTATCGGCCCAAGATGTCATGCGTTGTAAGTTGGGCAAAGTGCGCAGGTAGCGTTCCTGCTCAAGTAGAATTTCTTTTTCAACGTCTTGCGGCGTTGCTCCCGGCCAACCTGTGGCGACACTGATGGTGCGCACATCTAAGTCGGGGATCATTTGGATTGGGATACGCAGTGCGGCAGCCGTGCCCAACACGCAGAATATCAAGACGATGACCGACAGTAAGGTGCCATGTTTAATACCAAACTTCAGCATCCCACTAACCTCCTATGACAGAGTTGAGCACAGAGACTGACTGTTGGTCTTGTAGGCTCTCGTTACCGCGGATCACCACGGGCGCGTCTTTGGGTAATGGACTGAGGATTTCAATCCCGATGGCGCTCGTATGGCCCACTTGAACGGTATGCCGTTGGGCTATGTTGTTTTGCACGGTAAAGACACTGAACTGGCCGTCGGGGTGACGGATTAGGGCATCTTGCGGTACGACAACACTGTGTTGCGCTCGCTGTAAGTGGAAGGTCGCAGTGGCCGATGTGCCGGGCATCAAAAGTCCATCCGCTTCGGGAATAGTCAAGCGTACCAAGAAGCTGCGAGCATTGTGGTCGCTCACAGGGACAAGGGCACTCACATGGCCGATAAACGCTTGTTCAGGCAGCATGTCGGCGGCAATGTCCACGTGAGTCGCAGTGGCTACGCTTTGGAACATTTCCTGCGGCACTTGAATGTCGAGCCAGAGCTGCTCTTGGGACACTAAGGTGAAGATTTCAGTGCCGACATTGACCCACTCACCGGTTTCAGTTTGTTTACTGGAAATCACCCCTGCAAACGGCGCCATCAGTTGGTGACGGACGACTACCTCTTTTTGGTGTGCGAGTGCTGCCGTTAAACTCTGCAGATTGGCTTCGGCCTCGGTTAACGCCGCTTGGCGAATCGCGCGCTCTGTTTCGGGGAATAACTGCTGAGCGCTGAGTGTTTGCGCCTCGGTGAGGAGTCGCTGCTTTTCTGCCAGCATGGTCTTAGCGGCCATCACATCGGCTTGACGCTGTGCTAATTGATGTACGGCTAAGGTATCGTCGAGTGCGAGTAAAGGCTGGCCTGCGCGGACTTGGGAGCCCGCATCGACCAGCACTTTGGCGACTAGGCCATCGGTACGTGCCGATAAGCGAGCCACCCGTGCGGATTTAATGGAGCCACTGAGTGGCAACAGTTCATTGGTGCTGCCCGTTTGGGGCAAGGCGACTGTTACAGGTACTGCGCTTGCGTGGACTGCAAAACACAGCAGGTATAAACCTATCATTAAATACCGCACGTTAACTCCATCTCACTATTAAGATTATTACTGAGTGATAAAACTCGTGGTGGTGATGTGTAAAACGCTATCAACCTCGTTGCCAGCCAGTGTTTGTTTGCCTTCAGTGGTGTGGTTGCTGACGAGCAAGTAGCGGCCTGCATCTGGGGTATCGAGGGCGAATTTACCTTGGGCATCGGTAGTGAAAGACTTGCTCCAAAAACCGGGGCGATACACTTGCACTGGATGATTCACCAGTGGTGCGCCTTTATAGCTAAGCAAAAACTCGGGAGCGCCTGACTTTACTGGCGTAAATTCAAAATCTTGCAGCGCTTTGGTGTGTTCTTGTCCTGTGCGGGCATAAAGTATTGCGGCCTGCAATCCGGTTTCGGTTTTCCATGGCTGCCACGCGGTATCGGCATAGAAACTGACATCACTCTTGCCATCGCGTGTTTTGACCAGCAAATGATCGGCTTGCGCTGTGGCGGTCAGCGGCGCTTTGGCATTGGCGTCGAAAATTCGTGCCGCGCTTAATGACGCTAACTCTTCGGCTGTGGCGTACTCTGAACCCGGTTCACCAAATTGCACTTTGACCGAACCATCGCTGCTGCGCTCAAGCCATACTTCATGTGCTTGAGCCGAAAAGGCGATACCGCCGAGTAAAGTGAGTAGTACAAGTGCTTGTTTCATTTGATTATCCTTAATATAGTTTAGTGTTGGGTGCAAAATTTACAGTGTCCAACGTAATGACAGCGTGGCATTACGTGGCTCGCCAAAGTCTGCGTAGCCCCAGAGTGAGCGGTTATAGTTTTTGTCGAAAATATTGTTGATGTTCACTTGCATCGAAATCGACGGCGTTATTTGGTAGCCAAACATTAAGTCGACGAGTGAGTAGGCGGATTGTGCTTGGCGGTAAGCCACATTCGGCGCGCCATCGACACCCCAAATAGTGCCTTGATAGAAGGTACTGCTCTGCCAGCGCCAGCTTGCGCCCGCAGTAACACCGGGGAGGATGTCTTCAAAGTTATACTTAGTGGTCAGTTTGAAAATATCTTCGGGGAGATAGGTTTGGCGGCGTAGGCCATCTTCATCTTCCGCGTCGTTATGGGTATAACCGCCACTGATATCCCAAAGATCGGTAAGCCGTCCGGCAATTTCTAGCTCGTAGCCCTTAGTGGTAATGCCATCGACACTCTCGTAGATAAAATCCCCAGAAGGTAGCTGACCTTTACCCGCATATTCGGGTTCGTTGTCTTTATTGGTTTCGTAGATTGCCGCTGACATATTGAGGGTGTCATCGAACAGTGCGACCTTGATGCCGCCTTCGATGTTGGTGCCTTCTGCGGGTTCGAGCAGTTGGCCATCTTCACCAAAATAGGTGCCGGGTTTGAAGATTTCAGTACGGCTGGCATAGACAGAGATTTGTTCGGTCACATCGTAGACTAGGCCATAGTAGGGGATGAAAATGCCGGTTTTTTCCATGGTCGCATCTGTGCTATTGCCCACGAGATCATGTTTTTCGTAGGACCAGTTACTCACGCGTCCGCCGACCATTAACTTCAGGGAATCCAATACATTGATACGGACTGTGCCGTAAACACCCGATTGGCTTTGTTCATTTTTTTGGCCATTGGTGGGTGAATTAGGCAGATTAGGCTTGGGATAATTGCCTTGATCTGCCACGTTATAGCGACGTTGGGGTGCGGAGTTCGTGTTGATGTTGTCAAACTCGTTGTCACCATAGTTAAAACCGATCACCGCACTATGCTCACGGCCGAGTAAGTCGAAGTTACCCGTGGCGTATAGGTTGAAGCTGTTGGTATCGGATTCTCTATCATGCTGGGCGGAATAGGTATCGCCCCAAGGGCCGACAAACTCGCCGGTTGATTTCACTATGTTATCGCCAGGGTAAAAGGCCAATGCATCTATGGTGGCGTTAGCAATACGGTAGGCACTGACCAGTGACCAGTCGTTATCGAATCTATGTTTAAACTCGGCCATGAGACTTTTTTGGGTCACGTCCCAATGGGTCCAGTCCTGTGAGCTGGAATAACTGCGGCCGAAATCGACAGCTGTGCCATCGGTATAAAATGCAGGATTAGAGTTCCAGTTATACACGCCATCGGTTTGTGATTTTTGATAGTCCGCAAACAGTGACAAGCTAGTATCTGTACCTAGACTCGTTTCAACCACGCCATAAAGCACTGTGGTATCGCGTTGATAGCGGTCGATAAACGAATCGCCTTTCTTCACCGCACTGACGAATCGACCTTTCACATTGCCCGAATCCGTGAGCCAGCCAGAAACATCGGCCTCTAATCTATAGGTATTCCACGAGCCATAACTGACACTTGCCGTGGCGCGGGTATCATCCGTTGGGCGTTTACGAATAAAGTTAACCGTGGCAGAAGGTTCACCTAAGCCGCTTAAGATCCCGGCCGCACCTTTTAACACTTCAACCCGTTCGGCAATCACAGGGTCTAAACCTTGATCAATTGAGCCGCTGTAAACATGGGATGAAGAGGTTGTGATTAAGCCGTCAATTTGCACACCGCTGTCGAGTGCATAACCGCGCACGAAAATCTTACTGTTTTCAGAGGCATCACCCACCATAGTGACGCCCGGAGTGTGGTTTAACACTGACTCCATAGTGATCAAACCTTTGTCACTGATCATCTCTTCGGTAATCAAAGTGACGCTTTGCGGGGTTTCTTTGAGTGACATAGACAAACCCGTGGCGCTATTCATTGCCGCTCGGGTGTAGGTTCCGACTACGTTTAATCTTTCTATCTGTTCTGTATCTTCTTTCTCATCCTGCTTAGGGTCCGTATTGGCTTGAACCGTCAAAGTGAGTGTGCTGAGAAGTACAGGGATCAATGGCGAGCGCCATGACGTTAAAACAGATAGGGGAGGCATGGTATTTCAATCCTTTCAGGCGATTTCAGATTAAATGATGATTGGTGATCCTGAGTGCAAATAAAGCACATAGTTGCAAATGAGAATCGATCGCATGATAGGTTTGTTGAAAATAAATGCAATATGCCCAATGTGTAAATTGTTGAAGCGGGGTTGTAACTTATTGGCGAATAGTTTGTCAGCGAGCTGTGATAAGCGGTCGCGGTGAGCGCTGTACTTTTAGCGCATGCCTTACTATAACTCGGTTTCAGGGCATCGACTTGGAACAAAAGCTGTTGTGACTCAAGTTCCTTTAGCTAACAAAAAGGCCACAGTCGTTACCGACTGTGGCCTTTAATCTTTACAATTGCATCGAAATCCAACGAACTTGTTAAGCCTAAAAGTGTGATTTACACCTTAGGTTTACGCCCGTACTTGGCCTGTACCTGAGACTAAATACTTCTCAGCGGTCAAGGATTCGAGTCCCATTGGGCCGTAGGCATGTAGCTTAGAGGTCGCGATGCCGATTTCGGCGCCAAGACCGAGTTCGCTGCCGTCGGAGAAGCGCGAAGAAGCATTGACCATCACCACTGAAGCATCGACTGCACGTTGGAAGCGTGCGGCTGTGACTTCGTTTTCGGTGCAAATCACTTCGGTGTGCTGGCTACCAAAACGGGCAATGTGTTGGATAGCATGGTCGAAGTGATCGACTTGGCGAATGGCGATTTCGAGATCTAAATACTCTTGGCCGAAATCGTCTTCTTCCATATAAGTACAGTTTTCGAAGTAGCCACCGGATTGGGTACAAGCATTGATTTTAACCTTATGCTCGGCCAGCGCTTTGGCCACTTTAGGCAGGAATTGCGAAGCAATTTCTTGGTGCACTAATAGGGCTTCGAGGGCATTACAAACGCCTGTGCGCTGGGTTTTACCGTTGAGCAGTAAGTCCAAAGCAATATCCAGATCGGCATCTTTATCGACGTATAAATGACACACGCCTTTAAAATGCTGGATCACTGGGATTTTACTGTTGTCAGACACAAAGTTAATCAAGCCTTCGCCGCCACGGGGAATGATCACATCGATATAATCTCGTTGCTGCATCAGTTCCAACATCAGTGCACGGTCAGGATCGGGCACCACTGTGATTAACGCCTCGGGCAAGCCGTATTGTTTCAATACGCTTTGCAAAATGGTGGCGATAATTTTACTGGTGTGCAGCGCCTCTTTACCACCGCGCAAAATCACGGCATTACCGGATTTAAAGCACAGTGCACCCGCATCGGCGGTGACATTCGGACGCGCTTCATAAATCATACAAACCACGCCTAATGGCACGCGCATCTTGCTGATGGATAAGCCGTTAGGTCGTTGACCAATATAACGTTCGTTGCCAATCGGATCGGGCAAGGCAGCGATGGTTTCAATCCCTACTGCCATGGCTTCTACGCGTTCTGGTGTTAGCGTTAAGCGGTCGAACATTGCAGGGGCAACGTTATCGGCTGTTGCTCTGTGTAGGTCAATCAAGTTAGCGCTTTGGATTTCGTAGGACTTTTCACGTAATGAACGCGCCATGTCGAGGAGTACAGTATTTTTAAGCTGTTCGTCAACTTGGGCGAGAATAAGAGCCGCTTTGGCAGCTTCTTGAGATAAGTTTTTGATTAAATTCATATTTACTCCGCTTAGATGTTTACTCGCTTAGTTTTATTCGGCTGATGCTTATTCGAGAATGGCGATGTTTTTCTCGGAAATGATCGGTCCAGTCTTTTGCTGAAATTCACTGGCAAACTCGCGATCGTCTTGGTCCGTAATAAAGCTAAGTAAACAACTGCTGTAATTGGATTTGGCCTTGGCCAATTTAGTACCATCACCTTTGCGTACTAAAATGGTGTCACCGGCAGAAAAGTCCCCGTTGATGGCAACGACATCGTCGCTGGTCAATTGCTCGCTATGGATGTCGAGGGAGATATTAAAGTCATTTTCAACAATGACTTCGCCCTGAGCCTGCGAGGTATGTGTCATCCAGTGCAAGTGATCTTGCATTGGCTTTTCATCGGGGGTGAATAAGGTTCCTGGGTTTTGGCCCTTCAACAATTGGTTGAATGAGTCAGCATCAAAACCATTGATAATAAAGGTTTCGATCCCGTGGGAAATCGCCTTCTTGGCGGCTTGTATCTTAGTCCGCATACCACCAGTGCCGACGGCGCTACTGGCGCCGCCTGCCATGGCGTAGATCTCGGCATTAATCTCGGTCACCTGCTTGATAAGCTGTGCATCGGGATTTTCATGGGGGTTTTGTGTGTAAAGCCCATTCACATCCGAACAGATAATCAGGGTATCGGCATCTGCTGCTGCGGCTACCATGGCCGAGAGATTATCGTTATCGCCAACTTTGAGCTTGTCGGCGGTGACGGCATCGTTCTCGTTGATGATAGGCAGTAGCCCATGTTCGAGTAGGCTGAAAATCGTATCTTTAATACTGATGTAACGATCTCGGTTGCGTAAATCGCCGTGGGTTAACAGTAGCTGTGCGGTCGGGAAATCAAATAACTTGTTCCATGTGGCCATCATATCGGCCTGACCAGCTGCTGCCATGGCTTTCTTCACTGTGACGCTAGGTTTATCAACCTCGCCAAAGTGATGCCATCCCGCGGCGACTGAGCCCGAAGAGACCAAGACAACTTGGATCCCTTGGGCACGACAATAAGTAATAAATTGGGCAATGCCGAGTAAGTAGTGGCTGCTGCAACCTTGTTTGTGGGGTGCAATCAGGGCACTACCTACCTTAACGACAATGCGTTTCCAGGGTAAGTCAGTCATACCTGCGCGCCTCATCTGTCTTCGGCTAAAACACGGCCAGCCTTATGGAATAATTTAGTGGTTTTGGCACAGGGATCAGTATCGAGTAACGAGACTATCCAAATCACCACACTGCTCACGGCAAAGCCGGGGATCATTTCATACACCACTGTGGTTAAGGCTTGTCCATCTGCCAATACCGGGGCATAAATCCAAAACAACACTGTAGCTGCGCCTGACACTATGCCGGCAATCGCGGCTTTGTGGGTTAGGTTCGCTTTATACAAGCTAAACAAAACTAACGGACCAAATGCGGCACCGAATCCTGCCCATGCATTACTCACCAGTGATAGCACACTGCTAGAACGGTCGAGCGCCAGTAGACTCGCGACAATTGCCACGCCTGCTACGCCAAAGCGTCCCATTTTCACCATGTCTTTCTCGGTAGATTCTTTCTTCGAAATAACGCGATAGATATCTTCCGTTAGCGAGCTTGATGACACTAATAGCTGCGATGAAATGGTGCTCATGATCGCGGCCAGAATGGCGGCCAGTAAGAAGCCACTAATGATCGGATGGAACAACAACTCAGAAAACACGATAAAGATGGTTTCAGGATCGGTCAGCTTCATACCAAATTTATTGGCGTAAGCGATACCAACAAGACCTGTTGCCAGTGCACCCACAATGGTCACTGTCATCCAGCCCATACCTATGTGTCTGGCAGTTTTAATGTCAGCTACTGAACGAATCGCCATAAAACGCACAATAATATGCGGTTGGCCAAAGTAACCGAGTCCCCAAGATAAGCTTGAGATAAGCCCTAACATAGTGACGTTTTGCATCGCATCGGTGAAGTGTGGAATCGACTGATACGCAAAGTTCAACATAGTGTCAGCGCTGGTAAATTCTTGATATGCCACGACAGGAACTAAGACTAAGGCGACAAACATAATACAGCCTTGGACAAAGTCAGTGAGGCTCACTGCCAAGAATCCGCCTAACAGGGTATAAGAAACCACAACCGCTAGTGTGACGACTAAACCTATGTCGTAGTTCAGGCCAAATGCTGACTCAAACAATTTACCGCCAGCCACTAAACCTGCTGAGGTATACAAGGTAAAGAAGATCACAATGATCACGGCCGAAATAATACGGATACTGCCGTTAGCATTGCCGAAGCGTTTAGCAAAAAACTCCGGGATAGTGAGGGCGTTGTCCGCTACCTCGGTATAAACCCTAAGTTTTGGTGCAACGACCAAGTAATTGATTAGAGCACCAATCAATAGCCCAAGTGCGATGTAAATGGTTTCGAAACCAACCAAAAACATTGCACCGGGAAGACCCATTAGCATCCAGCCACTCATGTCAGATGCACCCGCTGAAAGTGCGGTGACCTGTGGACTTACCTTACGGCCGCCAAGAATATAGCCTGACACATCGCTGGTGGATTTTTTGTAAGCGAATAAGCCAATGGCGAGCATAACGATAAAGTAGATAGCTAAGGAAATGTAAGCGAGGTAATTCATTGGTTATTTTTCTCCTAACGCTTTGTTATTTTGAATAATACTCGGTTTCAAAATGACAAAGAGATAGGTGCTTAATATTGCAAGTAAACACATAAACTGCATTGATTCCTTAGCGTGTAATCGGGTAAAGCTTGCTACTTGCGAGATGAGATTTTCCTCTGGTGGGTTCTCCGTAGACATAATTGCTCCTTGGTTGATAACTGAATTTATATCACCAATATAGTTAGTGATCTAACTATATTAAGGCATTTTATCGGCCAAATATCAAGCTTCTATTGGATTTAAATGGTTTTGGTGGCAGTAAAAGAGCGGCTTTTGGGGCGAAAAATAGTTTGAGAACTGACTATTTTTCTGAGGTGTTTTTCTGCTCGGCGATACTGTGGGCTGTGCGTTCGAAGGTTAAAGTGATGCGTTCAAACATCCCAGTAATCATAGTGAATTGTTCGTGGGGTAACGGACATTGGGCCAGCGCTTGTAATAAGGCCTCGCTGCTGATTTTAAACTCTTCTGCGACTTGTCCGTGGGCGCAGGCGATAAATGCCTGACCTAAATTGTGTTGCCAGAGGTTGAGTGCATTTTCTAAGCCTAAGTTTAAGTGCGTATCTGAAATGCCCTGCAACATGCGCCGCATCCGAATCGACACATGGCCTAGATTAAGTGCAGTAAACACCAGATCGGTAAATACCCTCGAACTCTTGCCCGAGCCTTTTTCATAACTGGCGATCCGCAGCAGTCGATCGCCCATGCGGGCGTTAAACCAAGGATCAGGATCATCATGCTGCGCGATATGCACCAGATCTTTTTGGATGGATTGCAGCAGACGATATTGCATCAACCGCTGGCTGGGTTCGGTAATCAATTTAAACAACCAATACAGCACAGTAACGCCAACAAAAATCGCTAAGGCATTGCTGACGGTGTTTTCTATCGCAAATGAAATGGTGTTGCTGGGCTGCACTAACACAGCAAACGGCACGCAAATGCCGAGCCCATAGGGCAAGGTCGGTCGATTCGCCAAGGCGAGTAAGCCAATAAAAAACGGCCCAGCGAGCACTAAAACGAGGATTTCGAAATCGCCGCTACTCTGTGCCAGCAAAGGTAAAGCATAAAACACTGTGAGGGGCACAGCGATAGTGATGCCGACAAGAATGCGGCGCAAAATCGTGGTTAACATCGGCAGTGGTTGGCGCGCCATCATGATGGAAAAGACGACGGGCAGCAGGATCATCATGAGGACCGCGCTCGACCCTGTGCCAATCCACAGTGAAGCCCCAATGACAAACACCGCCATGCTGCGCAGGCCCGTGGTAACGCCTATTAATGGATCTCGGTGAAACTCCATCGGCGGCGCGTTGAGCTGCACCGCAGAATGACTGGTCAGCACGTTGTAACTCTTGAGCACCATGATCAGATCGGCGCTTAATTCCATCGCGACTTTGAGTAAGCGCGTCTCTAGCGGCGCGCGGTCACGGTATTGCATCAGGTTTTGCTGGAGTTGATACCTCAAGGTGCGCGCCATTTTGTAGCATTCTTGGTAATCACTCGATTGCGCCATCAAGGTAAAACTGCTGCGCATATTGGCTAAGGATTTCGCGAGTGGTTCGCTAACAAGATGGGAATGATTGCGTTGCAGCCGGCCAAATATTTGGATTGCCGCCAATAGCGAAAGGGTTTTATTGCAGAGAAAGTTTGCCGCATGGCTCTGCCCGCGTCCCTCGGGGCCTTCATAAATCACCGCACTGGAGTCGTCACTCAGCGCCGATACTGACTCCATAATCGTGTCGATATGTTCATGGCGACTCGCATGTTCCCCCTGTAAATCGAGTTCTAATGCAAGATAGTTAAGCGTATGATTAATGGTGTTTTTAGCATGTAATTGCAGACTATGTTTTACCTTAGTCGGCCAAAGTAGCGAGCTGACCAAGACGGCGCAAATCGCCCCGACGACAATCTCGCTGATCCTCGACTGTGCCACATCGAATATTTTTGCACTATCGGCCGTGCTTGGGCTCGCCATCACAATGAGCACTATCAAGCAGGCGGTCATGCCCGCCATAGCAAAGGCATAGACAAAGTTTTGCTGGCGCACCATGGCCGACAACCCAGAATTTAGCCCTATCCAGCAGGCGAGTAATCCTAAGGCGAGTTCGGGATAGGGCGTAAACCAGTTGAGTATGGCAATCCCCGCGATCGCGCCGACTAAGGTGCCGCCGATTTGGCATAAGCCCTTTTCGATCACGAGTCCACTTTCGGGGCGGATTTGCAGAAATACCGCCGACACCAGCGCCCAATATGGCCGTTCTAGATTTAAGAACATGGCCACATATAAGGCGAGCGCCATCGAGATCACGCCCTTAATCGCGAAGATGAGGGTTCGTCGGTCTGGAAAGAATAAACTCTTCAGTAACAGCGTCATAATGACTATTTGTCAGTCTGTAGCTGGATGGAAACTGTCATGCCGACGCTCAGCTCTATGTCCTTAGGAATGCTATCTAGCTGAATATCGACCGGAATACGCTGCGACAACCTCACCCAATTAAAGGTTTGGCCGATTTGCGGCAATAACTGTCCATTAGTAGTGACATTAGTATTGGCGATTGCCTTGCCTATGCTGGTCACTTTGCCATGCAAGACATGGCCGCCACTCATCAGGCTAACATCGGCGTTTTGACCTATGTGAACCAAGGGGATTTTGGTTTCTTCAAAATAGCCTGTGATATAGAGAGAATCTTGTTTGACCAGCGAAAATACCGAGTTGCCTTTGCTGACATAGTTGCCATTACGCAGACTTAAATTGATCAGAGTACCGTTTTCGGGAGCGTGAATTTGTGTCCGCGCTAAGTCAATTTTGGCGGTATTTAATTGCGCCTGTGCGAGCTCATAACTGGTTCGTGCCAGTTCGGTATTGATAAAGGCTTCGTCGAAGGTTTCTTTGCTGACCAAGTTGTCATTGGTCAAACCGATACGGCGTTTGTACTTATGTTTTGCCAGTTCCCATGCCAATTTTTGGCTTTCCGCTTTGGCATTCAATTCGGCAATCGTGGCCTTGTAGCGGGTATCGTCCACAGTGAACAACACATCACCCTTATTGACGATTTGATTGTCTTTTACATTCAGTTGGTTCACCCAACCGGATACATCTGGCGCTATGGTAATGATTTCGGCGCGAACTCGGCCGTCGCGGGTCCAAGGAGAATAAAGGTAGTGTGACCATATCCAATGTCCCGCGATACCTGCAACCGCGACCACAATGAGGGTGAGGCTGATACGAAAGATTTTTCCCATGAACAATCAACTCCCAAGCAAGTAAATGACCAACGCCAGATAGCAGATAAACAGCCCAGCTTCGAACCAAGCTTCGCGCCACAGCTTGTGATAGAGCCCAGTTTGATAGAGTACCAAGCGAGTGATGCAGGAAAGCAGAAAAGCTAAGGGGATAAAGATAATTAATGGACTAAATAACAAACCATCGAACGCGAGTTCTTTAAGCATTAGGCTATTCATCCCGATTACAGTGGCGCAGCGATAACCGCGCTATGTGTTTAAAATGCAAAGTACTCAGTCGAGATTATAGGAAAGTCGCGTGAGAGTTAATGATTTTATGCTATCTGTGATCAATTAGGGCCAGCATTAGCTGGCCCTAAATATGATGAAATCAAAGCGAAAATCGCTTTTACCTCATGGTACTGGCTTACTTCCACACCCAGAGTCTGGAATTTTTCTGCAACGCCTTTTGTAGTGTGGCATTCAAGCTCTTTCCAGAAAAATTAGTTTTTGTGACCATTTTTCCTGAAAAGAGTACGATTTGAAGCTATTTTCCAGAAATTTTACTCCGGTTCTTCGCGAGGCTCAAAGCCCAGGTACTCGGTCTCTTCGCTAATGCGTTTTAAAGAGCAATCGCTTGGCATGTAAACGTACCTACTAGTGACTTCCATTAATTTTGCATCGTTGGCAAAACCCTGGCTGATCTGTTTTCTACCAAAACGCGAGAATACCAAAGATTTACCAAACTTAGATAGGTAACTATCTAAGGTGTCTTTCCTAATAAACAAAGAAGAATTTCTATCAATGTTATGACTAAACGCAGCCAAGTCGTGGTTTTCATCGAGCCATCCACTGTCTTGATCCCAGCTAAGGTTCATCTTCTCAATTAAATCAGGACAAGGCATATTAATAGAGCTTTGTTCAATATTGCTTGAGTAATCGTACTGCCACTCCCCACCTCTCAATAGTTGAATGCTAGAGAATATTCGCTGGTCATCTGAAATAGTCGTATCTTGTTCAGCAATACATTGCTTGAAAGCTGGGCTTCTAGGGTACTCCGCCAAGTAGACACGGTAGCAGTGGTCATTACTATGATTGTGGAGTTCGAATGCTTCAGTGTTGCTAGGGTCAACAAAATAGCCGTTATAACTAGATATACCAAGGAAGCTTTCAGCGTCGAACGAGACGTCGTCCTCATCTCGTTTAGCGTGAACCTCTGAATAAAAACTCAAGTTAATCCAAGTTGTACTGCTCTCGTCATTCAAGACAAGTACGTTGCTTGCAACGAAATAATCATCAGTCTGCAACCAATGGTTTACATTATTTTCTGGTAGCTCAAGTTCTTGTATTACTAGGCTTCTGAGAGGGTATTTTTTCTTTGATGATAAATCTCTTATGTCTGATATATCGACCTTTCTAAGTTCTAACGACCAAAATCTATCAGAGGTTAATTGTGGCTCCCAACGAGATTGTGCCGTTGCTACATTGGCAGCTAACAGACCTATCAATCGGTGAAAAGCAACCCAATAACATTTCTTGCCGATGGTTTCTGCATAGCCGGGCTTTGCTCTTCCTCTTCCATATTTGTGAAGAGTTGCCAAGTCATGCTTTAGGGCTCCATTACCATATCCGGGATAGCCGATATATTCGGCTTCTCTCATAATCCAGCAGGCAATATTCTCATGAGTTATGTTATGTGATTGTAGGTCAAAGGCTCTAAGTCTTGGTTCAACTATATAGCGCCAAAAGTCAGGACCTAATTGATCACCCCATAGGCGCATGTTTGAGGGCAAGTTTTCTAGTGTAAGCAAGGTCTGCACATTGCTTAGAACAGGCCATGTTAATGGCAGAGAAGGAGTTACATATTGATTTGATATTCTGTCTTCTTCAATCCCTAGTTTCACAAGCTCCTGTCTCAATAGCTGGGAATGCTCGCGAATTAAAATGTTATTTGAACCGCTATTTGATCTAATATATTTATTTAATGGTTGTACAAAGTCCTCTGCTGACTCAGGTGAAAGCAAGCTGGACGTATACATAGCCTGAATCAGGCTTTCAAGTATGTAGTCATCGTCACACCCCGTAAACGTGTTTACTGCATGCAGGCATATCACAGGGTATTGTTTAAAAAGCAAGCCAAGGCATCTTGTTGCTTGATCTCTGACTCGCCTATCCGTAGCTGAACAACACCAAAGTAAAGCCGAGGATGCTAATTTATAACTTTCTTCGGGCCAATTGGTTGCTTCTATTTTCTCCAAAGCTTCAATTAGAAACCAAATTGCACCTTTCTTATTATATGACTCTGATAAGGCAACAGAAAGGTAGGTATCTCTTGATGGAGAGTCTTGTCGCCATTGAAAATCTTTGAACCAACGTTCTGCATTAAGATAATGACTTGGAACTATAGATAGTTGGAATAAGCTTTCAAAAACAGTCTGCCACAATCCGCCCGTTCTTAATGCTCCAAACATATGTTCTTCAATGGCAGGGGTAACACTTTGCTTTGAACGCCAAGTTAGTGACTTCACAAAAAGGCTATGTGCTAAATCGTTGTCTAAGCCTAAGCGGTTCTCAGTGATTTCAATATCGATCTCTTCAGGGAGAATGCTTGCAAGAGCTTCTAAGACACCTCTCTCCATATCTGTTAAAATCGCCAGCTTTTCTGCAAGGATTGATAGATCACTATTGCCAGTTTCTTGATAGGATTGAACTATTGAAGATGCGCGCAGCATATCTCCAAACCGCTGATAACCAAACCTAATAAGGAAATCTTCATCGCCAGTTGCTGATAAAATTAGCAGTTGTTCTTTAACTAACTCATCAATAAACCTTTCTGGAAGTAGCTCATTTCCTAGAATAGGTTTAATTGTATTTACGGCAGTTTCCCAATTTATAGTTTGGGTTTCTGAATGCGCTAGAACATCAGACAATTTGCTCATTACCGCTCTAACGATATTTTTAGGACTAACGTAGTCTAATCGCTCTCTCAATGAGTCATCGATTTGCTTGAGGTGTTTAGAAAAAATGGTTGAGAAGCCACTAGTCGATACATCAAGAGAACAAGAGTCCTCCGACTTGTGAGTTTTGAAGACCAAATGTAGAAGTAATGGGTTTCGTAACTCATCTGTAAAAATAGGTGTTATCTCACTTTCAACATTGTAGCGTTGTGAGAACGAAGAGAGGACATCGTGAAAATTTCTAGTGAATCCAATATGACTATATGCATAGCCAGGGAATCGTTCATCAACAACTAAATTGGTATATATATCGCGACTAGACACAACAATCTTGATGCGAGGATATTCCTTTAGTTGTTGGATTATTTCTGGCAGTTTGTTTTTCCACTTTCTTGCCTTTGCTCCTTCATTTAACGCATCGATAGCAATAACAAAACAATGGTTATTGGCTTGAGCACTTGCTTGAAGACAAGATAGTAATCTGTCTCGACCAACATCGGAGCCAAAGCCTAGTTTGCTTCTTACTACATCCCAAGGTTCCGCGTTATCAAAATCCTCCCCAAATAGCACCAGAGTATGAGCGCCTTTGTCGAGTCTTCTCTTCGCAAAACTTACGATAGAATGTGTCTTGCCTGCACCTGCTGGGCCAGTTAGTAGGAAAGATCGAGCGTGGCAGGACTGAATCAGAGGGCTGTTGAGAGAATTTTCAATATCTATTATCGAAGCAAGTAATTCCCTTGAGGCATCTAGGTTCTCAGCAGGGAATACACACATATATTCAGCTTGGAATTGTCTAAATGAAGGCGTATCACTACCTTCACCGTGTTCCGCAAAAAACTTTTTTTCTTGCTGTCTTATAGCATTTTCACAGAGTGGCTTAAGTGATTTTATGATATCTAAAGTTGAACAAATAACCGTTTGGTCAATAATATTGTGCTTACTAGAAGTTTTATCTAAAAGTACTTCTAGTAGCTGTATCGCTAGTATTCTCTCGCTTTCAGGTGTCTGGGAGAATACCTTTTCTGAATATTGAGCTTTTGTCCTGAAACTGATTTTTATTGGTTTCCAAATATTAACAAGCCACTGTTTAAAATCATAAACTTCTCCAAAGGAATCTAAAGCATCATGGGCTTCTGTAATTATATCTAAATCACTGCAATACCTTGGACCAGCGAAGGCTGCTGCTGAGTCAATACAGTTTTGTATCTTCTGAGATGTTAATGTATTCTCGTTAAACCAGTAGGCTACAAAACCACCACTTTTGTCTATTTCTAATATCTGCTGTCTAGATATTTCAGCCGTAACCAGTTTTATATGAAGATTTGGTTTTTGAGTTTTGATGTCATCGCACCATTCTTCAAATTTTTCAACTTCACTTTTTCCTCTTTTTCCTTCTGCGACTCTACCTGTTAGATCAAATGGTATATAAATCCAGTATTCAGATAATGTTGGATGATTTTTTAATGCAGTGGTTAATGATTTCTTGATCTGGTCAAATTCACTATTGCCAAGCTTAAAAAAGTATTTTGCTTGAATTCCTAGAATATCGCCTGTGGGGGTTTTGTAATAAGCTTCTACACCCCCGTCACCGCCATCGCCGCGCAAACTAAAGAACGAAGAGCCTTGTGGTGATTGACAATGTGCTTTAAAAAGTTGAATCGCGAGCGATTCAAAGCTGTCATTTTTACTCTTAGGTGTAGATCGAATTTGATTGAAGTCTATCGTTGCCAAAATAATCCCTCATTACGCAGCTATAGGTATGCGGATGGTCAATATTACCTCATATCTTAAAGCCGTGATGTGAGCCGTCAGATAGGTCAACATCAAGACGGAGTTTTCCTCCGCCTGATTCAACAATTTGTTTCAACTGCTGTAGGCTATCGATAGTACAGCTATCAATTTGATAACCTGCATCAGCCCCGATACGCTTTAGTAGCTCGATCAGATGAAGATGAATCAACTGCTTTGACGCTATCTCTTCGGCGGCGTAAACAACCTCTTGAGGTTGCTCTGCAATGATGTCTTCAAGTGTTTTACCCATCTTCTCTGCCTTTGAGGTTCAGCAGGAAAACTTTCACATGTGAAAGTTTTCCTGGCTCTGTTTGTTTGGCTAGTTTAGCCAGCAAAGAGCAGTAAAACCAGCTTAGGTATACAATCACTTGATTCTCACAATCTGGCTCTGTTTGAGCTCAATTATCTGAAGTTCAAGATCTTCAATTCGTGAAAGAGCACTCCTTAGAGCATGACTTAGTTGATGATGTTCTGCTGCCATTGAAGTTAATCTTTGGTTCAATACAGCAACTTTTTCACGATACTGAATTTTTATCTTTCTTTCTTGGTTGCGCTTTTCTCTCAAAATCTCGACGTCGGACTGAACTGCTGTATCAGGCGTAAGGCACTTTAGTTTTTGTGCTTCTGATTGAACTCTGAGCTTGAAATCTGGATAGTAATAACAACTGCCATTTCCCAATCCGGCTTCTTCCTCTACAGCTCGAACCGATAATTTACGGTGATCGGGTATTCGTTTGGTTTTTCGTTCGATGATTCGTTGCAAAGCTGCTTCAAGCTTGAGAAGCGTGTTTTCTGACTTTTTCATAAATCGATAACCTGCAATGGGTGCTGATATTTTTCAAATTGCAGTCCAAAATCATTCAACACTTTCTCGGCTGCTCGAATCTGTGTAATACAGTGAGCATACTCTGCATGGCTGACATCAGATTGCTGCTTCAGATAGCTACTCAATGCTTGATGTTTCTTTTGCCACCACGACGCCTTTTTATCATCCACGACGCTACCGCCGCCACGGCAATCAACGCAGAATGCGGCATTTATTACTCCATCCATGTCACATTCATAGCCATTTTTACAATAGCTATGTAGGGTGCCATGTAAAGTTAATCGTTTTTCTTTAACCAATCGATACAAGCTATCCCAGTTGCTATAGATCACAGGTTTGTCGTCACGCATGGCGACAATAGCCTTACCAAAGCTCCCCGTTAGCTTTTCATCACCATTGAACCATTTATCAAAGTGCGCAGTTGTTTGTTCAAGTTTTACTTCGTTGAGCAAGTTAATTAGCTCACTGTCTACCTTTATATCCTGTAGGCGGGATTCGATTGCGCCATTGCTATACCATTCACTCATGCGAACATGGATATGTTTGAATTGTTGCTTAATGGATATAGGGTGCCCCAGTCCGTTGCGGACAGCAAAACATGCAAAAGTGCGTCGAAATTGATGTGTGAGGAAAGGCCAAGGCTCACCCAGTTTAACTTTGTCTTCTATGGCCCCGCCATTCTTGGGATTGAGTTGGCGGCATTCGGACAATGCTTTTGCATCAACGGTCGCACCAACTCTTTTTGCATAGTTTTTTAGTTTGTCGTTCCATTTTGTGCGAGATATGAGGATCGGCAAGTTTTTCCGTTGTGCTTGGCTAAGCCATAAGTTACTTGATATTTCCAATAATTTATCAACTTGCCCAGGATCATGACTGTGTGTCGCAAGTTTTAGAAGTTGCTCACGGGCACTTGCACTTATGTCGATAGCAAGTGATATGGCTTTTTCTACTATAGGGCTGGTGAGCCACTCTTCTTTTTTTCTACCAGCAGCAAGCTTATGTGTTGCCGCCGATACTGAGTGAAATATTTGTCCGTTGATAGAGTAAGTTCGAAAACTATCCTCATGGAGTTCAAACAGTTCGCTAACTCTCATCCCGCTGAATGCGCCACAACACACAAAACAAGCGGCTTGAAGATTCGCTCGCCATGTAAATAGCCAGTTCCCATCAACACTATTATCTGGTAGTAATCCTGTTCCACCAAGATGTTCCATGATGATTTCAGATTGCGAACGAGGAGTCGCTTTGTTGATTTCCTCAACGTATTTTTTGCTATTAAGCCTGCCTTCCACATCATAAAGCCACTTCCATCTACCGATGGCTAGCTTATAGTCTACTGCTGCACGGCCAATATCATAGTTTGATTGTAAATCGCGTTCGAGTTGGGCGAGTTTTTTTCTATGTGGCCATGCTTTTTCTACGTCACTGACAGCTTGGCCGTAAAGTAGGTTCACTAAATTTTGCGGTATGGCGAGTGCTTGTCTATGATCCAATTTTTCTTGATCTGCCAACTTTCTCGCTAACTGTTTATAGTTGGTATTTGGTAGCAATATCTCAAAAGGAAGCCATGGATTCAGCCTTTCCACAGATTGAAGAGCGGTGAAAGCAAGTTCAAGCGTGCGTTTACTTAATGACTCATTTTGCAAATCTATTTCAAATTTTTGCCAAACATCGTGGTTGTTTAATTCGCTAAAACTATTAGCCCCGTTATTTTTTAAGCTGACTAACGATTTTTTTAATCCGATGTTAAACCTAGATGTTAATGTGGATAGTTTACATTTTTGTCCAAAACAATGCCCTTGTTCGTATAACCAGCCATAGGCAATTAGTTTTGCTTCAAGAAGTAAGTTAGGAGAGTCAGCTAAATAAGAAAAATCAAATTCTCTTTGGTTTTTATCACTACCTTTATCAGAGGCATATGGGCTACAATCCCAGCGATTTTGACCAAAGTATGCTCTTAATATTTGATGTTGATCTATGCATACAGGTACTTGGTTCAATTTGTCCCAGTTACGCTCTTTGACTAATCGTTCCACATCTTGGGTGTAAAGATTGAGTGAACTAGGCTTTTCAATTGGCAAATGTAATAGTGGTTTCATTTTGTCCTCAGCTAATATTGGCACTATCTATATCCATCCACAGGGGATGACGACCTTCATCTGCTAATTTTCTTCTGGCTTGCTGTACAACTTTGGGGCTTAATTGTTTTAAGCGGAGGTCAATCTTTGCTAAGGCTTCGCCAAAATTTTTCTGATAATGAGCGTTATCTATATGCAGGCAAGCCGATTCTTCAATGCATTCGCGAAAACTAAGAGCACACCATAAGTCAGTCACCGATTCGACAAGTACTTGATGTCCGCAACTCCAACATTTGAGCAAATCGGCACATGCTAGATTTTCATTCTCAGTTATGAGTCCATGTGCTCGTGCTCTTGATGTAAACTTCTCAGCCATAGCGCCCATAGAATCTTTGCAGTAACTGCCGTGAGCACTACGAATGGGAGGAGACGCTCGTCGGATGTACGCTTCATAGGCAAGTACTTCCACTTTTTGTGCCTCTCTGACCTTTTGTTTTGCTAACTCCACACCTTGTCTGTCGCGAACGATCTGTTCCAAAGTTTGGCTTGTATCACGGTTCATCAGATCGTTTTCATGAGGGTTACCACTTGAATATGCGAGGGCGATAGTTCTAGGTGTGTTATCCAGAAGAATCGCAGCTTCCAGTGTGCCTTTTAGTGCCAAAGTTAAATGACTACCCGTTGCTCTGAATCTCCTTGGTGTTGGCCATAATACGTCTCCTCGTTCATCAGTCATTGGGAAATATTTAGTTAACCAATTTGCTTTGAAGTCATTGAGCAGGCATCCACTCATCATCTGAACTTTTCTTTTTCGGTAGCTGTAAGCAGGTAACAGCAAACCATCAGGTTTAGGATCGACCAGTTTTGAGACAGTCATTAATTGGTCAAAAAACTGGGTTGCATACTTAGGAATTTCTAGCTTGTTATGATCCCCTAGCTCTACAGTGATAGTTTTAAACGCTCTTCGCTTAAATGCTGGCATTTGATACCAATTACTTGATATGACGTGTGTACTAGTTTGTGGGCGTCTTAAACTATATAGGACGGTGCTGTTACTCCACGTGTAATAACTTAGAAGGAATGTTGCGGCATAAAAAATCTTTGATGCTCCACCGGCTACTGGATAATCTTTGCCCTTCCAAGAAAAAACCATTGTGTGAGCGTTTGAACTTGCTTGAATATGAAATTCTGGGTCGGTAATAAATTGCTGGTACAATTGCTTAAAAATACTTCTTAGCAACGGAAGCAGTTGTTTTAGATCTGCATCGCTATAGCCGCGAGTTGGCTCTGTTTGAGTGCAACCCGATCGTAGTCTTTGTGGATAAATGTTCCGAACCGGGAGATCTAGCCACTGGTATAAAGATGATAAATCAGCCCGTTGCCTGCTTTCTGTACTATCTTTGATTTCTCCTCTTCGCTGACGAATGGACTTATATTCTAGCTCTTTAACATATGCCATTTCCGATAGCGGTTGAAGCGGGGGAGTTTGCGCATCACAAAACGTAAAGTGTCTTCTAGCTGCGGTGAATGCGTTACCTTTGGTTGCTGGTGAAGCATCTTCCCTGCCCGTAATTGTGATAAACAGTTTCTGTGCTATATCATCACGGTCTAATAGTTGAACATTTCCCAGCTTTATTTCATGTGTTTTAGGAACCCCGCGATACCGAAATCGATTAAAGTCCAAGAGTGTGTGTGCGTTTGCTCCGTTTCGTATGGGAATACAAAGATGTTCAACCCAGGGAGCTATTAATTTCAATGTCTTGCTCATTAGCGTCCTCTAATGCTTGATGCATAATGCTGTCTAGTACAGATATCTTCTCTTTTAATGCTTCTTTTCTTTTGAGGTACTGCAAGTACTTCCATGTTGTGGATTCATTCTTATGTCCCATCCACCCCATCAGTAAGCTCAGTGCATTCGCAGGCTCAATACCTGCTTCAAGTAGGCTATGTAGTCGGTAGGTTGCATAACTACATCTAAGATCATGAAACTTATGCTCAAATTGTATTCCTGACTTAATTATTGAGCGGCGAACTTCTCCAAAGCGAGAGCCTATCGTGTTTGGGTCGTATGGATTACCTTGTTGGCTAATAAATAAGGGTTCGTTTCGCTGGGCTGTGGTCAGGGCGTCGAGTTTTTCCTTTGAGACATGAACAGAGTGGGATTTTTTTATGTCATTGATGCCTTTGTGGAACTCAATTTTGCTAAGAAGTTTGTCAAGTCGGCACATTCGCCGCTCACTAATGGCATAAGTTTTCAAATCTGATAAAAGGCGACTTGTTATCTCAATAGTTCGAGTTTTATTGTATTTTGTAGGTACACCATTACTTGGTCCTATTGTTAACTCGAAATGAGTTATAGAACCTGAGCGTTGAACCGATTGCTCTAGTGCGGTCAAAGTCAATCCTGACGCTTCTTGGATACGTAAGCCGGATTGAGCTGCGAGCAAACAGATCAGCCTAAATTCGCAAGGCACATTACGTAAATGTAGAGCTAAATGAGTGAGTGCAATTTGAGTTAAGGGCTTTAGCCCCCGAATATTATTGCTGGTTGCATCCCTCGGCGTTCTGATGCGTAAATCTGTAGTTTGGACCAGAAATTTAGGCATCATATGAGCCAGCATGTCGCTTCTCTGTATTCTTACAAATTCTATTTCGAAGGGTTTGTGTTTCTCGCTGATGTGGTAATAACGTTCATGTGCTGCCCATAAATAAAACTGGACGACATGTGTCATATACGTGTTGGCAGTTGAGTATGCGAGCTCACCAGCTTTTACACTCTTGAGAAGTTTGTCATTTCTATATCGATATGTAGGCTTTAAACCTTTTGCTAATGGGAAGTCATCCCAGATTAAATTTTCTGATTCTAGAAAATTCCAATAATGCAAAAGCGCTCTTGCGTAGGAACTTAGATTTTCAAGTCGTTTGTTTGCTTTAAGATGAATGAACCAGTGGTTTACTGGTGCAACATATCCCCAGTTTTGGTCATAAATAGTAGGCAATGACCCTAGATTTCGGCCATTCAGAAACTCTATAGGGTCCGTTTCAGTGATGATTTCACCACCTATATGTACGTCGTCTGATTTTATCAAGTAAGCCACTGGATGAACTTTGTAATAACTGTTGGTTCATCCAGTATCTGCTACTGCTATCAAGATCCTAAGGCCTGTAATGTACCAATTTGGGCAGTTTGAGCGCTTGCAAATGAGGTTTATCGTTTACAGTGGGCTCTTTGGGGTGAAATCTACCTAATGATTATTTAATAATCATCATTAGATCTCAGTGATATTCGAGTACACGTTTGCAGTTTATGTAAAAATACAGGTTGTTGACGTTGCCATTCTTTAGCAAAATGATTTCAATTCTTGACATTTCGTTGTTTGGAATTTGCTCCCAAATATTTTTATGGATCGTTACTAATGATGCTTTATTTGAATCATTGAAGCGATATTTAATTGTATGTGAAGCATCTGCATAACTGTAGCTAATGTCACTTCTTTTAATGCCACTATGATTATCTATGATTGTTAATTCATTATTTTTCTTAAATACATCAAAAACAATAGGCCGTATTTCTTTTGTGTCAGTGATGAAACTATGTGCGGAAGAAAGATACATAGAGTTCAATCTTTCATTCAATAGTACTATCTCTTCTGGTATTAGTGGTTTTGAATATATATTTATATACTTTCTAATTGGTCTCTCTCCAAAAATTGCTGATTTAGTTATGTCAATATATCCTCGAGAATCATGATATCCTTGTGAATAAAATGACTCTTCGATCTGAAATTGATTTTCATGGATTAATCCAAGACTGGAGAGTATAAACAACCCATAATTACGATAAAGCGTGCCAATGCCATTTTTATATGAGGAGCCTATATCTGAGTGGGAACCAGGTAGTTCGATTTGAAAAAGTCTACTTGATGACTTTACTTCACTTTTTGAACATGTGTGAAATTCAGTTTCATCATATATAATGGGTAGTGTAATGAAGTTTGGATCATAGTCTTTTACACCATAAAATAAGTCTCTTCTTTCATTTTTGCTATTATATGTATAAAGTAGTCAGTAGATTCTGAAATAGATAATTGAAGTTTATCTGATACACTTGTCGGAACCGTATCGAACATTATTGCGGTAGTTCTAACTAAAGGCTCTGTAGACGTTATAGATGCTAATAGGCTTGTTTGGAAATTCTCATCTAATAAATTCATAAAGTGTCGTCCAATTGCTGCACCTCTACTAAAGCCTAAGACAATAACTCTAACTTCAAGATTCGGGATGCCTCCCCATTCATTTGATATCTTCTTTTTTATGTCTTTAATTGCTGTCTCAGCCTTACTTACGCATGTAGTACACAGCACAGAATCTATAATGTCTTTGTATCCAGGCCCGAAATAATAATTTCCCTGATAGTTTTTTGGGAGGGAATTGTACAAGTAGGCCACAATAGTTTCACGTTCTGAATTTTTATCAAAATCGTACTGATTATTTTGCGTGCCATCGAAAGCCACTACATAGAATTTTATTTTTCTCTCACCGCTTGAATAGGTAATGTTAGGGATTGTTGATACTAGCTTAGATAATTTAATAAACTCTCTTTCTTCATAAGGCAAAGGTAATGGTGTTTCGCCTGAAATGAAGTTTGAGCACGATGTAAAAAAATTATAAATATGAGCGCGTATAAAATCGGAGGAATTTTTTTATAAGTATTATGCATCATAAGTCCTGAATTTCATTGTCATATAACCGATTCTTAAATATGAATTTAATCTGCAGATAAATATTTTTACATCAAATGATGCTAGTCCATGTTTTAATTGGTGTATAAAGTAGAATGTTAATGGATGTGGTTGCATAATATAGAAAAAATAAATAAAATCTGGCACATATCGTATGTATAGGAAAATATCTACATTATCATTCATACAATATGCAGTCAGAAGAATTTTAAGTGAACTTCCATCTCTAGGCAATCATGTTGATGTGAGATATCGAAATAAACTTCATGAGATAAAAGGCCAGAAATAATTCTGGCCTTGCTAGGTTTTTCTACAGAAAAAACGTGTGTAGGTGGGTTTTCTACATTAACCCCTCATAGTAACGAATTCTTCAGCGCCCGTTGGGTGGATAGCAACAACCGCATCGAAATCGGCCTTAGTTGCGCCCATTTTCATGGCGACGCCGAAACCTTGAAGGATTTCGTCCATACCAAAACCAATACCATGAATACCGACGACTTTTTCGTCCTTGCCAGCGCAGACTAACTTCATCTTACAGGCTTGGCGATGGGCCGTAACGGCGGTGTACATTGAGGTAAACGTCGAGGTATACACTTTGACGTTATCGTCGCCGTATTGAGTACGGGCTTCTGGTTCGGTCAAGCCCATAGTGCCAATGGGTGGATGGCTGAATACAACGGTTGGGATCAGGCTGTAATCCATTTTGGCATCTGTCATACCGTTAAATAAACGCTCGGATAACAAACGGCCCGCTTTAACCGCAACTGGGGTGAGCTCTACGCCGCCCGCCATAATGTCGCCGACACAGTAAATTCCTTTGTGAGTGGTATTTTGTTGCTCGTCAGTGATGACATAGCCTTTGCTATCTAATTGCACTTCGGTGTTTTCTAAGCCGATATTGCCCGTCGCAGGTGAACGGCCAATTGCCCAAATTAGGCAATCGACTGTGATGCTTTCACCGTTTTCTAAGCTTAATGTCAGGCTGTCATCGGCATTTTTAACCACAGCTTTTGGTACGCTATGGGTGTGCAATGTTGGGCCTTCGGTCGCCATGGCCTCAACGAGGGCATCAACTAAGATGGGGTCAAAGTTACGCAGCGGCGCATGTTTACGCACTAATAAGTGAGTTTCACTGCCAAGAGCGTGTAACACGCCAGCGACTTCAACGGCGATATAACCCGCGCCAACAACGGCAACGCGCTTTGGTTGCTCGCGTAGGGCGAAGAAACCATCGGAATCGATACCGTATTCGGCACCAGGAATGTTCGGAATAGTCGGCGCGCCGCCAGTGGCGATAAGGATATGATCGGCAGTGTAATGTTCGCCATCCACTTCAATAGTGTTGCCATCGACAAAACGGCCGTAGCCATTTAACAGGGTCACTTTGTTGTTGGCAAAACCACGGCCGTAGGCATCATGAATGCGGCCAATGTAGGCTTCGCGGTTCTCGACCAAGGTATTCCAATCGAATTTATTAACAGTGACGTCGAAACCATAATCTTTGGCGTAAAGGTTCATCGCTTCGGCAACATGGGCGCCATACCACATGACTTTTTTCGGTACACAGCCTACGTTTACACAGGTGCCACCTACGTGTTTGGCTTCGATGAGTAGAACCTTAGCGCCACGCATTGCTGCTCGGTTTGCTGAGGCGATACCGCCGCTGCCTGCGCCTAGGCAGATATAGTCAAAATGTTGAGCCATGAGTTTCTCCGTCTTACTTCAAGGATGAGATGCTTTACAGCAGAAGGTCATTGTAGGGGTGTTTGCGATAACAGACCAGCCCATTGCATGACTAACGCATAAGACCGTACTTTGACTGAAAAAGATCCTGAGCTTTACACTTACCCGAACTGGGCATTAGCTGTTCATCGGGTCGCCGTCTAGCGGCGATATTGGCAATTAGAGTGATCGTTTTGAGCGGGACCTTCTGCGTCACATTTCAAACATTGCCATTCCTTTTGGCGGGCGCTGAGTTCGTCGGCTTGATGCGTAGCGGCATTATCTTGTTTGCCGCCGAGTTGCGCTTCTAACTGATCCATACGTTTATCGAGCCAGCGACAGTTGGGATCATTGGCTACGTGTTCACGGCTGGCAAGTTGTTGCTTGCGGCTGAGTTTTTTACTCTTAGCGGCTTTGGTCGATTGAGTGGCTTTAGTTGATTTAGTGGTTTTGGATGACTCAGTCGGCGTGAGAGTGGGAGCCGAATACTCGAAACTGCTTTGCACTTGGTTAGGCAGATTAATCGGTTTGCCCTCACTGTCGAGCAAGGTGCCTAGGGGCAAAGGCGCGGTTTGTGTCGATTGCGATAAGGACTCTAGACTCGGTTCAGATTCAGGCTCAAGTTCAAGTAATTGCCGTGCGTCAGCCGAGTGTATAACTGGGAGAAAAAGTAGAAGTAAGGCAATAACGGTGGTGCGGATGAGATAAAAGTGCTGGGCTAACATTCCCTGTTCCTCGGTAAAATCGATATGAATGGTGAGTCGTTCCGTCGACGTTTTGAGTGTAGTTAGTGAGCGTTATTTTGCCAAATGGAGCGGGATAAATTGACAGAGGAAGGTTGTAATACGGCGCTACAAAACACTGAGCTAAAAAACACGGCGCTAAGAATGGAGTTAAAACGTCATCGCAAAGTGGATGCCGGCATAGGTTTCATCTTGCGAGTTCATATCGCCATTCGCCATCGCTTCTTGCTCAATATCACCTTGGGCAATGCTGTAGCTGATGTGACCATCGATACTAATGTAGGATGACAGCTGATAACTGGCTTCGAGGCCAAATTGCAAGTTATTGCGGCCATCGTGTTCTTCTGTGCGGTATTTAAAATCAAACCCTTGAGTGATGTATGGCGTGAGGCTGAGCTGATCTGTGACATGCCAATAGCTGTGTAAACTCACTTCAACAAAGTAACCCGCAGCCTCGGTGGAATAGACATAACTTGCCGATGGTACTAGCCAAGGTTCAGCTGTGTAAGCGAGTTCGGCAAATAACTCGTTATCGTGGCAACGGCTATTGCTGTAGCCTTCAATGCGTTGATATCCCACATTAGCCTCTAGGTTTTCGGCCACGTCGAACCCATATTCAAGGCCGATATTCCACTCAGTGTAGGCTTGACTATCGCCGCGGCCGACTAAAGCGTAGGCGGTGATATTGTCTTGCTGGACTGCGGTATTCAGCCAATAGATGCCGCCATCTTGCAGATTATTGCGACCCTGTGAGACGTATTGACTGTCCCAACCTAAATCCAGTGTTACAGCTAAGGCTTGGCTATTCTGGCTGGGCAATCCGGCGCTTGAAATGCTCTCTATGCTTTCTAGGCTCTCATTGGCGAATGCGTTGTAGCTAAGGCCGTTGATGCCTAAAGTGCAGAGGATGCTCGCCATCAGTTTTACTGAGTGTGTTGCCATATTTTTGCTGATTTAGGTAGAAATGCGTTTGTTAGGGCGAGAATACCTTTCCCATAGATAAGTGTTAATGCGAATTGATTCGATTTGCGATCAAGCCGACAATAATGCTTAGGTACATTAAGCGTAAATGCTAAATGCGAACGAGTTCACTTTTTTTAAGCAGAAATAGCGTTAGCAAGGCGTTCGAAGGGGGCAATCGGTTTTCTCGCCTTGATAAATAGCCCGTTAGCCCTTATCTATAAGTGATACAGATTGTTGAGGAGTCAATATGAGCAACCCTTTGCTTAGCGGCGCAAAATTACCGCTTTTTTCACAGATTAAACCGGAACATATTCAAGTCGCCGTTGAGCATGCCATTGCTCAGTGCCGCACTAAGATTGATGAAGTGCTGCAGAATCAAGGTCCTTACACTTGGGACAACTTGGTCGCGCCATTAGAACAGGTTGACGATGAACTAAGCCAAATTTGGTCGCCGGTTTCTCATATGAATTCAGTGACCAGCACAGATGAGTGGCGTGCCGCCCACGATGCTTGTTTACCTCTTTTATCGGAATACGGTACTTACGTTGGCCAACATCAAGGTTTATATCAAGCCTATAAGGCCCTGCGTGCATCGGATGAATTTGCTCAATTGAGCCAAGCGCAGCAGAGGGTGATAGAGCACAGCCTGCGCGATTTTGAACTATCGGGTATTGGCTTAGATGATGCGCAAAAAGTGCGTTATGGCGAAATGGTCAAACGTCTCTCTGAGCTCACCAGTGGCTTTTCGAATCAATTACTGGATGCGACCCAAGCTTGGACTAAGTTAATCACGGATGAAGCGGAACTTGCTGGCCTGCCAGAGTCTGCCAAAGCCGCCGCTAAGGCGATGGCCGATGCGCGTGAGTTAGACGGTTGGTTGTTTACCTTAGATTTCCCTTCTTATTTACCTGTCATGACTTACAGCGAAAACCGCAGTCTTCGCGAAGAGTGTTACCGCGCCTTCGTTACTCGCGCCTCGGATCAAGGTCCTAATGCTGGCGAGTTTGATAACAGCCCGCTGATGGACGAAATTCTAGCGCTGCGCCACGAACTTGCATTGTTACTCGGTTTTGACAGTTTTGCCGACAAATCCCTAGCGACGAAAATGGCTGAAACGCCGGCGCAGGTGATGGCATTTTTAAATGAGTTAGCGCTGCGCTCAAAGGATCAAGCTAAGGCAGAAGTGGCCGAGCTGAGAGCGTTTGCTGAGGCACAATACGGCGTGACCGAAATGGCATCTTGGGACTTAAGTTTCTATGCCGAGAAGTTGCAGCAGCATAAGTATGAGATTTCACAGGAAATCCTGCGTCCGTACTTCCCTGAAGATAAAGTGCTCTCGGGTTTGTTCTACACAGTATCGCGTTTGTTCGGCCTTAAAATCGTTGAGCAAAAAGACCTTGATCGTTGGCATAAAGACGTGCGTTTCTTCGATATTTTCGACGAAACCGGCGAACACAGAGGCAGTTTCTACCTCGACTTATATGCCCGCACAGGTAAACGTGGTGGTGCTTGGATGGATGACTGCCGTGTGCGCCGTCAAACCGCAAATGGATTACAAAAGCCAGTGGCCTATTTGACCTGTAACTTTAATGGTCCGATTGATGGTAAACCTGCGTTATTTACCCACGATGAAGTGACGACCCTGTTCCACGAATTTGGCCATGGTATCCACCACATGCTGACCCAAATCGATGTTGCAGGCGTGTCGGGTATCAATGGTGTGCCTTGGGATGCGGTCGAGTTACCGAGCCAATTTATGGAAAACTGGTGCTGGCAGGAAGAGGCATTAGCCGAAATTTCTGGCCACTTCGAAACGGGTGAACCATTACCTAAAGCCTTGTTAGATAAGATGCTGGCGGCGAAAAACTTCCAATCTGGCATGATGATGCTGCGCCAACTTGAGTTCTCGTTGTTCGATTTTAGAATGCACCACGAATACGACCCCGCTAAAGGCGCGCGCATTCAAGAAACCTTAGACGAAGTGCGTCGTCAGGTAGCCGTATTAACGCCGCCAGACTTTAACCGTTTCCAACATGGTTTTGCCCACATTTTTGCGGGCGGATATGCTGCGGGTTATTACAGCTATAAATGGGCAGAAGTGCTGTCGGCGGATGCGTTTTCCCGCTTCGAAGAGGAAGGGATTTTCAACCCTGAAACGGGTCGTCGTTTTCTGCACAATATCCTCGAAATGGGTGGCTCAGCCGAACCTATGGACTTGTTCAAACAGTTTATGGGACGTGAGCCGAATATCGATGCCCTGTTAAGGCATTCAGGCATTGCTGCATAAGCTAGATAAGCTAGATAAGCAATTGTTCACCTTGATAAATCAGCCCATTATAACGGGCTGATTTTCTCTGAGCATTTAGTTTTGCTAACGATAAAAAGGCGTCATCTGACGCCTTTTTTGTGACATAGATCTCGCTTGCCCTGTGGTATGACCTCTGTTAGCCTGTGGCTCTTATTCCAAGGGCGACTCGTTATGAATCTGTATTTTCGTTTGTTTTGGTTGTTATTTTGGCGCACGCGTCACTGCCGTAAGATCGATTTTTTAGGGACAAGCCGTATCACGTATCGTGCTTTACCGAGCGACTGCGATATCAATTTCCATCTGACTAATTCCCGCTATCCCGCGTTTATGGATCTGGCGCGGACTTATATGCTGGCCGAGATGGGTCTATTGAAACGTTTCTTAAAGTTGAAGTGGATGCCGATAGTTAACGCCGCCGAGTTTACTTATATTCGCGATATCAAGCCGCTAAAAACCTTTGAAATTGAAACCAAAGTCGTCGGTTGGGATGAGAAATATTTCTATATTGAACAACGCTTTGTGAGCGAACGTGGCCTGCATTGTATCGTGCATGTGCGCGGTGTGTTCGTGTGTAAAGGTAAGCAAGTGCCGCTCGATGTTTTAGTGAAAGAGGCGGGTTATACCGATGCTGCACC
>NZ_VXCT01000209.1:0-321 GCF_052850535.1 Shewanella sp. 1180_01 | reverse complement strand
TCACCCTAAAGGGTGCTGATATCCAGTGGTAGTTGGGTGTATTTGCCATTAGGCTGACGCTCATATAAGCGCAAGTACTGGCTAGTGCCTGTGATTTGAATCGCGTCGGCTATAGCGTCCATGGCCCGTTTCCAGTTGGCATCGTCAATATCAAGCTGACGCAGACTGAGCACTTGGTTAACGTCGATTCGGCCTTGCTGGTTTACCCGAAAGGCATGCTCAACCATCGCCATCAGGCGGGTATCCGCGCCACCACTCCAGCTTTTAATGCAATCATCAATCAAGGTTTTAGCGGTTTGAATGCGCTCATCAAATACGCGA
>NZ_VXCT01000208.1:0-321 GCF_052850535.1 Shewanella sp. 1180_01 | reverse complement strand
CCGCGTATTTGATGAGCGCATTCAAACCGCTAAAACCTTGATTGATGATTGCATTAAAAGTTGGAGCGGTGGCGCGGATACCCGTCTGATGGCCATGGTTGAGCATGCCTTTCGGGTAAACCAACAAGGTCGTATCGACGTTAACCAAGTGCTCAGTCTGCGCCAGCTGGATATCGACGATGCCAACTGGAAACGGGCCATGGACGCTATAGCCGATGCGATTCAAATCACAGGCACTAGCCAGTACCTGCGCTTATATGAGCGTCAGCCTAATGGCAAATACACCCAACTACCACTGGATATCAGCACCCTTTAGGGTGG
>NZ_VXCT01000207.1:0-328 GCF_052850535.1 Shewanella sp. 1180_01 | reverse complement strand
ATTGCGAAATGCAGCAAGACCGGTAGCCATGTTGTTTGTGTTGATGCTGATGTTCGGTACCCGCATAGGTGAAACACGCTTGGCACGTTGGGACCACTTTGCCGGCGATTACTGGTTTATTCCCGCTGAGAATGCCAAGAACCGCCAAGAGCACCGCTTACCCATGACGCCCACAGCCAAGAAGCTGATTACCCATTACGCCCAGTGGCAATACACACATGTGGGCAAGCGGGCGTTTTTGTTCCCAGGCGAAGTGGGGCCGGTGAGCATTCGCACCGCGCAGTATTGGAGTGAAACGATTCGGTTTAAGGCGTTTACCTCCCACGCA
>NZ_VXCT01000206.1:0-332 GCF_052850535.1 Shewanella sp. 1180_01 | reverse complement strand
GAAAGTCGTGCAAATCGACAAGCCAACTGCTGATTTTCGCCGCATGGCCGTGGACATTATCGAGAACATTAAAGGCATTCGTCGCCGTTGTATGGCGGTGCAATTTCATGGCGTAACAGTGCGCTGGAATGAGGACAAATAATATGAACACACAAGAACTAACCCATAACCACACCGCTATTCCGCAGGGCTATCGCAAAAACGCGGTAGGCGATTTGGTACATGAAGACCGTATCAAGCCCGTAGATAAACTGCGCGATGAAGTGGTGCTGGCTATTGTCGGTTCTGCCAAAGAGCTGCGTGAACAGATGCTTAATTTCAAACTGATGACT
>NZ_VXCT01000205.1:0-332 GCF_052850535.1 Shewanella sp. 1180_01 | reverse complement strand
CGTCATCAGTTTGAAATTGAGCATCTGTTCACGCAGTTCTTTGGCTGAACCGACAATAGCCAGCACTACTTCATCGCGCAGTTTGTCCACGGGCTTGATACGATCTTCATGCACCAAATCGCCTACAGCGTTTTTGCGGTAGCCCTGCGGAATAGCGGCTTGGTTGTGGGTTTGTTCTTGTGTGTTCATCTTATTTGTCCTCATTCCAGCGCACTGTTACGCCATGAAATTGCACCGCCATACAACGGCGACGAATGCCTTCTATGTTCTCGATAATGTCCACGGCCATGCGGCGAAAATCAGCGGTTGGCTTGTCGATTTGTACGACTTTT
>NZ_VXCT01000204.1:0-335 GCF_052850535.1 Shewanella sp. 1180_01 | reverse complement strand
ATCCCAACCATTACGATGGGCGTTGGGCTACTATGCCGTCTGCTGACTTCTGCTTAATCACATACCGAGTTACCCCGTCATGCGCTATCGGTTTTCATCTGGTTCGCTCTTTTCAGTCGATGAGATTGAAAAGCCAAGGCACTTAATAGACCAGAGCCTTACTGGTTATTGACCGATCGCGTGTTAAGCAGATCTCCCCAGATAAGAACATGAACTTTCTTTGCACTGCTGCATCATTTACGGTGGCCATTAGATCACGTGGTTTCGTCGTCTTGTCCCCTTACTTCGTGGGGGAGGCCCTGCCAACTCACCTCTAGCCTACGCCTCATATGATG
>NZ_VXCT01000203.1:0-369 GCF_052850535.1 Shewanella sp. 1180_01 | reverse complement strand
TGATAGGCAGCCATTTTTTGTGACAACACCATCTCTTTTGCGCTGCCTTGACACACAATTTCATGCCCTAAATATTGGTTAAAAAACGTGTCATCCTCAGAACTGAGTGTAGAGATCCCGGTTTTTTCCATATAGGCTTTTTTGCTGATATCAAAGGTTTTCCCACAAATGCCTGATGCTATAAAAGCTTGTTCATTGACATAGCCTAAATGGCCGGATTGGTCGAGAATAAACGCCGGTGATGCTGAAAATGCATCAGGATTATATTTAATGAAATAACTGGCGGGATAATGTAAAAAATCTTTATTGGCATTAAGGCCAGCGGCTTTTTCAGTCAACAACATTCTAGAGGGATCCATACCATTACCT
>NZ_VXCT01000202.1:0-369 GCF_052850535.1 Shewanella sp. 1180_01 | reverse complement strand
AGATAGGCAGCCATTTTTTGTGACAACACCATCTCTTTTTCGCTGCCTTGACACACAATTTCATGCCCTAAATATTGGTTAAAAAACGTGTCATCCTCAGAACTGAGTGTAGAGATCCCGGTTTTTTCCATATAGGTTTTTTTGCTGATATCAAAGGTTTTCCCACAAATGCCTGATGCTATAAAAGCTTGTTCATTGACATAGGCTAAATGGCCAGATTGGTCGAGAATAAACGCTGGTGATGCTGAAAATGCATCAGGATTATATTTAATGAAATAACTGGCGGGATACTGTAAAAAATCTTTATTGGCATTAAGGCCAGCGGCTTTTTCAGTCAACAACATTCTAGAGGGATCCATACCATTACCC
>NZ_VXCT01000201.1:0-376 GCF_052850535.1 Shewanella sp. 1180_01 | reverse complement strand
GTAAGGCTACAGACGAGTCATTGCATCAACCCTAGTGGAGGATGCAATAGCGCGCATTTGTTGCTTTAGTGTTAATTGTTAGCGATAGGGTGAAGAGGGTAAAAGCCAAGGTTTTAGACGGTTTTAGGTGAATAGCTGCTGTCTAGGCCTAGGCTCATTTTAACCGAGTGCCACTTTACCTATATTAGTCATCATGCATGGATAGAAAGGGAGCGATGATCATGTGCAATTATGAGGAATTTAGACTTTCTGATGGGCGGATTTTGTGTCTCGTCTATGCTCACGGTTTGATTGAAACCGAACGCGACACTTTATGATGATGAGAATCACTCTCAACTCGCTACAGATGCGAACCATTATCATCGCGGGTCCTTCC
>NZ_VXCT01000200.1:0-381 GCF_052850535.1 Shewanella sp. 1180_01 | reverse complement strand
ACTCTTGGTGCGGATTATAAACAAATCAAACAAGAAAATGTCCGATTCGTCTTGCTATGCATGGATACACAAACAAGCTATCAAAACGAACAGAAATTTAGAAAGGATTTTTATCATTTTCTGAAGGTTATCAACGTCAGCAAGACAAAACCAAACCATTGCCGACACACTTTTACATCCTTAGCATGTAATGAAGGTGCTAATCAAACGTACATTTCAAAACAACTCGGCCATGCAAGCGTCTTAACAACAGAGAAACACTATCTTAAATGGAATAAATCTCCAAACAAAGTAGAACGAGATAGCGCATCCCAAAAGATAAATTCTATTTTTGAACGGTTCACAACCGCTCAAGGGTAACTATAGAGCTGCTTACATTAG